>NZ_JBNFXM010000002.1:0-435379 GCF_049943995.1 Lysinibacillus sp. VIII_CA | reverse complement strand
GCGGGAAAGTCGAGATCCTGGACTGAGCGAGGCGAGGGAAGCAGCTCGACCCCGCCCGCGGAAAGCGTCCGCCCGTAATGAAAATCAACGACTTTACTTTATTTCATTGTAAAAGAAAAAAGACTGTAGGCAAATCTCTCAAATTTTTTGAGTTTGTCTACAGTCTGAGCTGTCCTATAACGGGACAGCTTTTGTGTTAAAGTTGACGAAGTAAAAAAAGCTCCAAATATCGTTCTCGATTGCCACCTGTGGATTTCAACTGTAAATCCACCTCTGCTAGTTGATATAATGCTCTCAATAAGCTTTCTTCTGATGGACGATTACGTTGCTCAGTCATTAATTTGACACGATACGGATGAATTTTTAAGTTTTTGGCGATTTGCTGCGGATGGTACCCTTTCTTCAACAAATAAAAAACATTCGACATCGTACGAACATTGGATGCAAGTAGTCCAACAAGCATAATAGGCTCTTGCTTTTGTCGCAATAAATCATGATAAATCGACAAAGCGCTGACCGAATCATTGGCCAAATAGGCGTTGAGCATTTTAAAGGCGTCCTGCTCCAATGTTTTTGCCACTAAATCCTCCACTAGCGATACCGTAATTTCTCCACCTTCACCAAGATAAAGGGTAAGCTTGTCTATTTCCATTTGTAATTGAAGCATGTTCGCCCCAACCATCGTCACAAGAAGTTCGATAGCATCCTGTGTGATGCTATTGCCCTGTCCCTTAACAATACTTTGGATCCAAACGGCTAAATCCTGCTCTTTAGGTGTTGCTGCTTCGATAAGTAATGCATGCTCTTTCATCATTTTTGTCACTTTTTTACGCTCATCTAGCTTTTCATAAGGAGCAATAAAAACGGTTACGGAAAAATCAGAAGGATTGGACAACCATGCCTCAAGTCGCTTCACATCATGGTCGATCTTTTCTTTTCCTTTCTCAGCTGCCTTTAAAAACGAAGCATTTTTGGCAATAATAAGCTTTTGTTCAGAGAAAAAGGGAATGGTATCTGCTTCATCCATAACAGCGTCCACAGGCACTTCATCTAAATCAAATGTGTTCATTTCCAGCTCTTCTTCTGGCCCCATTGCTTCTTTTATACGCTTAATGGTTTCATCTATAAAATAGCTTTCTTCACCAACAAGTAGATATACTGGTGCTAGCTCACCTTTTTTTATTGTTTTCCAAACCGTTGAAATCATAATTTTCCCTCCATCTAGCAATACTATAAGTATACATGATTTTGTCTGGATTGAGCAGGCTCCAACCTCGATAGATACCATGCTTATATGGCATTCATTTGGTAGGTCAATCCAAGATTTAATTTCTGTCGAGCAATATCCAAGCCATTTTAGTTGTCCTGTAGTGAGTTTGACCGAAATGTGTCGATTCCTTGCCAGACGGGGAATTCTCCTTTTGGATATAGCTTTTATGTACATGTTGTCTTATAATAAATAACAGAATTGGAGGGATAACAATGAATCCATTTGAAGGAAAAAACATACAATGTCGACGTAACGATGCAATCGATTCAGGTGTTGGTTTCGGTGTATCATTTGGCGTTTTCACACTAATGTTTATT
Source organism: Lysinibacillus sp. VIII_CA (assembly GCF_049943995.1). NCBI lineage: Bacteria > Bacillati > Bacillota > Bacilli > Caryophanales > Bacillaceae > Lysinibacillus > Lysinibacillus sp. VIII_CA. Next base: position 433,792 of record NZ_JBNFXM010000002.1, on the reverse strand, counting down.
ATCGCGACAATAGTAGAGTTCGTATCACAGTAATCAGACTAAAATACGAAGGAAAAAGACCTTGCTCATTGGACAAGGTCTTTTTCTTTTGCTTTAACTGTCAAACGATTGCCCTGAATACGTATTTCGATCGTGCCATCCACCCCTGTTGTCCAAGTAGCTAAATTCCGATTGGCAAATCGCTCAACTACCTCTTCATGTGGATGACCATAACGATTTTGAAGCCCAGCACTAAAAACGGTGAATTGGGGTCGTACGAGCTCTACAAATGATTCGATACTAGATGTTTTACTGCCATGATGACCAGCCTTCAGAAGGGTTAGATTAGCTATTAGAGGTCCATAATACATCATTAGCTGTTGTTCGCCATATTTCTCTAAATCACCTGTAAATAGCGCTTTAAATGCCTTCTGTTGCATGTATAAAACAAGCGAGTCATCATTGCCTTCATAATGGGTATCCTGCGGCCATAAATAATAAAAGCTTGACTCACCCTTCTGCCATATAGTGCCCTTCATCTTTTCTTTTATAGGGACGTTATGTTTTTGGGCTTCCCTTAGTAAGTCCCTCATAATAGGCTGTTTCAACGATCCAGGTGTCACGTGAATTTCTTTCATCCCAATCTCCTGTAAAATTTCCTCAGCGCCTTCTACATGATCCGCGTCCGCATGCGTAACAATAAAAATATCGATGGTTCGTATTCCCTTCCCTTTTAGAAACGGAACCACAATTTGTTTCCCCACCTCATAGTCTTTATTTGCCTTCTTCCATTGCTCTTGTTCAAAGCGCAACAGTCCACCCGCATCAATGACGTATACAGCCTCCCTAAATGGCAATTCAATCACAGTGCAATCACCCTGTCCTACATTTAAAAACGTTATCTTTGTGTCGCTATAAAGCATTGGAGAAAGATGAATCCAGATGGCTGGGAAGAGTAAAACCAAAATCGCATTCTTAAATCGTTTTGTTTCTAAGAAATAGAAACACGTGAGAACGCTTAGCATTGCTAAACAACAAAGCCAAACGGATGGTTTACCTGGGGACCATAATTGAAATGGTAGAGCTTGTATTAGATATATTACATTCGTTAGCCCATTTCGCAGAGGCTCGTAGCCTGCAAATAACAGGTTGGCTAATGGTAAGGAAATATAGGTTAGAGCTAAGGCCACAATATTAAAAGGTAAAATAACGAATGAAAACAAAGGAACGAAGATAATATTGACAAAAAACGAGGAAATGGAAAGTTCATAGAAATGATGAAGTAATAAAGGATAGACAAGTAGCTGACAGACGAATGTGACGAAAAAAGAACGGGATAACCAATTGCTCGTCTGTGTAAAAATATAACTAGAATAAACAAGACTAGCCGCTGCTAAATAAGACAGTTGGAAACCAATTTGAAAGATTACTCCCGGTTCAAGTAAAACAAAGCCTGCAAAGCTAATAGCAAGTGCATCATCGATTGACAGCGTCCATTTCAAATAACGAAGCAACATCATTAATTCCACTACTGAAACGGCTCGCCATACAGATGGTGCCCCCCCTGCAATGACTCCGTAGATAGGGAGTAAGATGACCAAGGCAATAGTAGCCATCTCTTTGCGAATACCTATGCGTAGTAGACCTTCAATAAATAACCACGACACCAGTGCTACATGTAGACCAGAGATCGCAAATAAATGAGTGATCCCTAGCTTTTGATAGGCTCGTTGTAGCTCATTATCCATTTGATCCTGCTCTCCAATGAGAAGGGCTTGAGCCTCCGCTACTAATGGTTGGGGAAATGTCATTTCTATATGCTGTTTCATTTGTTGTCTTAGCTTAGCGAGAAATATGATGGGGGAATTGCGCTTCTCTATAAAGGTCCAACTAGTGATTTCAACAATACCAGTTGCTCCCTTACTCGTTAAATAATTGGACATGGAAAAGGCGTAATCATGGGCTGATGGAGAAGGGCTCACAAGCTCACCTTTCGCAAGATACGTCATTCCTGCCATAGATGTATGTTCATAATTAATTTTTTCTTGTTCAGAGGAAAATGTATACACTACATATAACTTTTGACCGTTTGTAGTTGTACCAAAACCACGGAGCTTTTGACCGCTTATTTTATAATCGTTTGACCAAGTTAAAGGGAAAGAGGATGGTAGTGGGGAAGGTTGAACCAGTTGAATTGTAGCAAAAAATATATACGATAATAAGCCAATCGTTAATACTATCATTGCTAAGAACCGTGACTCACCCTTTACGATGAGCCACAGAGCTAAAAGAAGTACTAATAGGAGTAGCCAAGCCGACTTGTGAGCTGCTAAGGAAGCGACAAGTACAGCAAGCGCTAGAAAAATCCATTTTTGCCTTAAAGCTTTATACCGAATAGTGCACTCACCTTCTGTTCATACGGAAGCAATTTTTCGGATGGCAGTCCGTTCTCGCGAAGCTCATGAAGCATCTCTGTATATAAGGCTAGCTTTTCATCTCGTAGAAAATCGATTTTTCGTTCATCAAATGGTACATGAACGACTGTCACGCCTGCTTTTTCAAATAATTCCTGAGCATATGGATTATTTTTATAGTCAGTTGCATAATAAACTCGCTCAATGCCTGCTTGAATAATAGATTTGGTACAAGGGAGACATGGGAAGTGTGTCACGTATAAATCAGCACCTTTTGTTGGTGTACCGTATTTAGCACACTGTAGTAAAGCATTCATTTCAGCATGCACTGTACGGACACAATGGTTGTCCACCACATAGCAGCCATTTTCGATACAATGCTCATCACCAGTAATAGACCCATTATAGCCCCCTGCTATGATCCTCTTATCACGAACAACAGTTGCTCCTACTGCTAGTCTTGTACAAGTACTACGCAATGCGAGTAAATGGCTTTGTGCCATAAAAAATTGATCCCAAGTAATTCGCTCCATATGACTACCTCCAAAATTTTGCCTTACAAGTTTTCGATCTTGTTGCTTTTCTACTATAGTGTAGCTCTTTTGGAAAAGCGGCGTCAATATCTCATAAGCTATTAGCTTTACTTAACGGTAATAGAATCCTTTATTTTTTCAAATGTTTTATCACCTATACCATTAATATTTCTTACATCATCAATGGTTTGAAAGCGTCCTTTTTCCTCCCGATAACTAAGAATACTATGAGCTTTTGAAGGGCCGATTCCTGGTAATGTTGCAAGAGTCTCCGCATCAGCGGTATTGACATTAATCTTCTGACTCTTATTCTGGCTTTCCAAAGGTAACATAAGTAGATTACTAGATATATCTTCAAGCTGTTCTCCCTTGATGGGAATATAAATCACCATTTCATCCTGAACTTTTTGCGCATGATTAACAAGTTGCGTATCCGCATTCTCAATATAACCACCTGCAAGCTGAATAGCATCGAAAATACGCTTGTCTGGTTGAAGCTCATAAACGCCCGGATACATAACAGCACCCTTTATATCAACAAATACCTGCTGTTGAACCGCTTCCTCAGCAGTAGATTCCATGGGAATCGTTTCTTCAATAGGTTGGATGGTTTCGATGAGCTCTTCTTGGGGTCGTGAAGAGTCAGAACTCGATAAAGAGAAGTAAAAAAATAGTCCACTGATTATTAGTACGCCGGGGATTAGCATACTCTTTTTGTACTTTTGCCATAAAGATTGCAACATAGTACCATCCTTTCAATGCAAAAGGTCATCATATGGAGGTACATTCATCATACACTAACATCCATAGATTGCAAACCTGAAAGCGGGAACGAAAAGCTCCCAAGTAATCGGTTAATTTGACTGCACTATTTATCCACCATTCCGCGGCCTCAAAAAAAAATCCACACTGCCAATCAGCAGTGTGGTGCTTGCCATATTTATTTTACCGCACGGATAAAAATGCGTTCACTTTCATAATCTGGTGCTTCGTTTGTAAAATCTGCTGTTACTACCACATCACTAAAGCCGATAGCGCGAAGCCAATTCATATATTGTTCGATAGGATACGTACGTTGAATATGCTCCTCATCAAACCGTTCATATAAATCACTCTTTGTATCACGCACATAAAAGGTCATTTGATGAATAATGGAATGCTCGAATTCTCCTGGCTCTGTATGCCATACATAACTAATATCACCATTGTCATACGTAAATGGACCATCCAAAAAGATTTCCGTCATTTTAAATAGTGAATGGACATCAAAAAAAAGTTGGCCTCCATCACGTAATGCATGATAAATCCGTTCTAATGTTGTAAAGACTGCTTGCTCCTCTACAACATAATTCAGAGAATCTATGGCAATTGTGACCACATCTACTGCATCAAAGCCTTCTAGTTCGTCCATGGACATACAATAAAACGGAGCCTCGTATCCTGCACCAGTAAAACGTTCAGTCGCAATGGAAAGCATTTCTTCTGATAAATCAACACCGCTGACTTTGTAGCCAGCCTGTGCAAATAACAAGCTAAGTACACCTGTGCCACACCCAATATCTACTAGTTTTTTGTATTGGTTGCTAGGTGCATGCTGTACAATCCAATCTACATAAAGATTGTAAGGAATATCCGTTTGTAACTCATCATAGACATGGGCGAAGCGTTCGTAACTACTCACTTAGGCCTCTGGCATGTCTAATTGTGGTGCATCGCCCCATAGACGCTCTAAATTATAATAAGCACGCTCATCTTTATGGAATACGTGTGCTACTACATCTCCTAAGTCTACTAGAACCCAACGAGCACCATCAAAACCTTCGACACGGCGAATTTCATAGCCATCTTTTTCAGCTACATCCTGCAATTCGCGTGCAATGGCTTGCACCTGACGATCTGAGTTACCATGTGCAATGATAAAGTAATCTGCTAAAAGGGAAATTCCTTGCATATTTAAAACGACAATATCCTCACCATGTTTGTCGTCAATCGCTTTGTAAGCTGCTTGTAATAAAGTTGAAGTCATCCTTCACTATCCTCTCTGTTCATCATATCGTTATAACATTCTATTGATAACGGATAAATAGGCTGCTTTGTGTCGATTAAAAATGCCAATGTATGACGGACACATGCACTCATGGCCTTATCCAAATTTTTTTGCGCTTTTTTGCGCAGACGTTCCACACCATCAAATTGACGATTCGGTTCAATCATATCTGCGACAAAAATGATTTTTTCTAAACGACTCATATTAGGTCGCCCTGTTGTATGAAAACGAATAGCATTCAATAGCTCATCATCTTTGATCCCGAATTCACTTTCTGCAATATATGCACCGACTGGGCCATGAAGTAGTTCACTGCCCCAGCCAATGAGTCGTGCATCTAACTTTTCCGTTCGGACGATGTTCTCCATCCACTCTATATCTGCATATTTTGCTATATCATGAAGGATTGCAGCTATTTCAGCCTTTTTCTCATCCTCGCCGTACTTTCGTGCTAGATTGATGGCCGTTTCCATAACACCGATTGTATGAATATAACGTTTTTCCGGCATTCTGGGCTTAATCGCCGCTAAATACTGTTCGCGTTCCATAAAGACCTTCCTCTCGTATGAGCGTCTCTACCGCTTCTGGTAGTAAAAGTGTCACCGTTCCTCCAGTCGCCAGGCGTTCACGAATCAGTGTGGACGATAAATCGATTTGAGGCACCTCCACCATGCATATAGGGTACTCTGTAATGGCTGCTGTTCCTGGACGTTTCACACCAACAAATTGGACAAGTTCTACTAGGTCATCTATACAATGCCATGTATGTAGCGAATCAATCATATCGCCACCGATGATAAAGTAAAATTTGACAGTAGGTTCCTTCCTACATAATGCAGAAAGTGTCTCATAGGAATAGGATACGCCACCCTTGTCTACCTCATACGACTCCACTGAAAAATAAGGGAACGGGCGAATGGCACGCTTCACCATTTCAAGTCGTTCCACATTACTAGCATCAAATCGTGCATGCTTATGTGGTGGTATGGCATTCGGCATAAAGCGTATTTCATCGAGTTGCAATGCATGAAATACCTCATTCGCCATTAATAAATGCCCCATATGAGGAGGATTAAACGTGCCTCCAAGTAAACCGACCCTTTTCATCGTCTCACCTTATTTCGTTGCTTTTGGTAATACAATCTTTTTTTGATTGCGTGATTCTTTATATAAAACAACTGTCAGGCCGATTAATTGGACAAGCTCTGCATGTGCACCTTTTGCAAGTGCCTCTGCCACTTCATGTTTGTCCTCCTCACAATTATCTAAAATACGGACTTTAATTAGTTCACGTACTTCTAATGCCTCACGAATTTGTTTAGTCATTTCATCATTTACGCCACCTTTTCCTACTTGGAATATTGGTGATAAATGGTGTGCTTCAGCACGTAAAAAACGTTTTTGTTTACCTGTTAACATAAAAATTAGTTTCCTCCTAATTGCGCATTTAGCTGCACAATCATTGAATTTGTATTTGGATAGTTGCCTAACCAGTGCTCAAAAGCAATGGCTCCTTGATGCACAAACATCCCTAAGCCTGTCACAATTGTTGCCCCTTTTTCTTCAGCCGCTTGTAAAAAAGGCGTCATTAATGGATTATACACAATATCCGCAACAATTGCTCCTTTGGCAAGACGATTTAAGGAAAATGGCATTGAAAAATTGCCTGTAGCAAGGCCTGCCGAAGTCATTTGCACTATAATGCTGAAATGAGCTAATGTTTCTTCCGCTTCCTTTAATGAAATTGCACGGCCAATCCCCATTTCATCCACAATTGCTTGGGCATTGGCTACGGTACGATTGGTCATGGTCAAATCACTGTAGCCTTGCTGCTGCATGGCAAAGGCTATACCTCGGGCAGCGCCACCTGCGCCAACAAGTAACACAGGCTTGTCTTTATGAGACGAACCTACTGCTTCTTCTAGTGAACGCACAAAGCCAACACCATCTGTATTATAGCCTATCAGCTTTCCTTCTGTAGTTCGTACTACTGTGTTCACTGCTCCCATTTTTTGCGCCAACTCATCTAGCTCATCTAAATAGGGAATGATTGCTGTTTTATGAGGAATTGTTACATTCCAGCCACTTGCCCCTAAAGTTTTTAAGCCAGCAACTGCTGCTCCCAATTGCTCAGAAGACACATGTAGCGGAATATATGTTGCCTCTACGGACATTTCCTCAAACCAAGCATTGTGCATGGCTGGTGATTTTGAATGTTCAATTGGATCACCAATAACTGCAAACCACTTCTTCATTTCCTAGTCCCTCTTCTCTTCTCCATCCTTCACCCTCTATATAAGTGATGGACGTATCGAAACTTGTACACCTTTAGGCGCGTATGCTGCTACTACGACATTGGCATGCTGTACAGTAATCCAGCCTAGTCCAGAAAATACAACATCAGTTTTAGCTTCTTTAATGGAGAACTCATGACGAACTAAAGGCGGAAGTTGGTCAATAAACTCCGCAGTTGGCGGTGCCAAAAGGTCTCCCTTATGTTCTGTATACAGCGTATCTGCCTTCTCAAGCTTAGTTCGGTGAATTGGTAAGTCATTTGCCACATGGATTGTAAAGGCAGAACGGTCCCCTTGAATAAAATCAAATCTTGCCAATGCCCCAATAAACAAGGTTTGTCCCGCATTTTGTTGGTAGACCTTCGGCTTGATTTCTTTTTTTGGCATAATATATTTTAATTCACTTGAATCAATATGATGGGCCATTTGGTGATGATTAATAATACCAGGCGTATCAAATAATGCACTTCCATCATCCAAAGGAATTTCAATCATATCTAAAGTAGTACCTGGGAAATGGGATGTAGTAATAACTTCACCTTCCCCTGTTGCCTGCTTAATAATGCGGTTGATGAATGTGGATTTTCCGACATTGGTACAGCCCACCACATAGACATTTTGTCCTTGGCGATATTCATCAATGGCTTCCATTGCTTCAGCCATTCCCTTACCTTTATGTGCACTTACTAACAACACATCAACAGGCTGAAGTCCCAACGCTTTTGCTTCACGTTTTAACCAATTAATAACTTTTTTCGGTTTCACCGATTTCGGTAATAAATCAGCTTTATTAGCTATCAACAGCACAGGATTCTTCCCTACAAAACGGTGTAGGCCAGGTAGCCAGCTACCATTAAAATCAAAAATATCAACAATTTTCACGATTAAGCCTTGCTGTGTACCAAGGCCATTTAAAATACGTAAAAAGTCGTCATCTGTTAATGACACTGGTTGAATTTCATTGTAATTTTTCAAACGGAAGCAACGTTGGCAAATGACCACATCCTTTTCTAGTGATGATGGGGGTGCATACCCAACTGCTGTTTTATCTTCTGTTTGAATTGTTGTACCACAGCCAATACAATTTGGCATTTCAATCATTCTTGTTCCTCCCAAGTTATAATTCCTTTTCGTTTCAAATCATTAAACACTCGACGTTCAATGAATCGATTCAATTTTGTTACTAACCCATCAGATTGTGCGACAGGTTTGACTAGCACGGTATGCAAGCCTAAGCGGTTCGCACCCATTACATCTGTAAGGAGCTGATCCCCTACCATTACTACTTCATTAGGGCGTAAGCCTAATTGAATAAGGGCATTATAAAAAGCATTTCGCAATGGTTTTTTTGCCTTATGAATGTATGGAATATCTAAAGGCTCTGCGAAACGTTTAACACGTGCCTCCTTGTTATTCGACGCAATAATAACACGAATACCGGATTCCTTCATGATGCGCAGCCAAATGATTAGTTCTTCTGTTGCATCCTCACGATCCCATTCCACAAGGGTATTATCTAGATCGGTAATGATCCCTCTTATCCCTAATTCTTGAAGTTTTTCAGGTGTAATTTCGAAAATATTCGTCACAAATTCGTTTGGTAATAAAAAATTATACAAAATAGCGACCCCTAATCTTAACGTATTATTCGACCATTATAGCATATTTGCAAAGGCTTCACCCATTCGAATTGGGTTGCCCTGTACAACATTTTCCGTAAACTCAATCGCATCCTTTTCAAACAGCATTACCACTGTCGAACCAAAGGAGAAATAGCCAACTTCCTGCCCTTTATACCAGTTTATTGTCCTGTTTGTGAGCACTATTGAATTTACGAAGGTCGCCCCCACTTTTATAAACGCCACTTGCTGATTATGGGCTGTTTTCAACTCTGTTACTAAACGGTAATTGTGGGAAATTGGCTTTTTACCGTATGTAAGGCCTATTTGATTCACAGGATAAGATTTCTGACCAAGCGTATACTGTCTTAGTACTTCTCCATCAATTGGACTGTGAATACGATGATAATCAGCAGGGCTTAAATAAAAAACAATAAAATGGCCGTCTGCATAGTTGGCAGCTCGCTCCGAATTACCAAGTAAATCTTCTAGTGCATAGGGCTTACCCTTTACAAGAAATGTCATATCCCATTCAATTCTTCCAAAGGATTCTACCTTGGCATCTACAGGACTTACATACACCATCGGATTTTTTTCAATCGGGCGTGCATCTTGTAAAAGCTCTCTTGTAAAAAAATCGTGTAAACTTGCAAATTGTTGTTGTTTTTTTGAAACTTCTTCAAGGTTTATATCGTATAACTTCATGTAGCTTGGAATTATACGTTTACTCCACTTGGCTTTCGCAATAGCTTGCAAAAGGTGAGAGGACTGCTTACCATTCGTTAGTTCTATCAAGCGTTGATATAGTTTTTCTTTCATCAGTAAAACCCCTATCCATTAATTTAGACTGTCAATTTTTTCGCATTCGAAGTATAATGGTACAATATCTTAAGTGCAAAGGAGTGATCCCCCTTGTTTTTTTATCACAAGTTGGTGGATACCACGGTTAAGAAAATGAAATCGCACGCAGCTAACTTCATTACAATTAGTAATATGTCCTTTGGAGGCGCGGCTATTATGGCCACTTTACATGAATACTATAGCTATAGTGTCTTGTTTATCTTTATTGCAGCTCTTCTTGATCGCTATGATGGTAAGGTAGCTAGAGCACTCGGACAAGTGTCTGAGTTAGGTAAACAATTAGATTCTATGAGTGATATTATATCATTTGGCGTGGCGCCTGCATTATTAATGTACGAAGTTGTTCTAGTTGATTTTGGTTTTGCCGGCATGATGATGGCCGTCCTGTTTATCGTTTGTGGTGCGATGCGATTAGCCCGCTTTAATATTAGTGAAGCAAATGGCTATTTCACAGGTTTACCTATTACAGCTGCTGGTACGTTCTTAACTTTAACGTATTTTGTAGCCACTACGTTCCATCCGGCCTTTTATCTTTTCCTTTTCCCAATTTTAGCTTTACTCATGATTAGTACATTTACGTTAAAAAAAGTGTAACAGCACAATTGCTGTTGCACTTTTTTCATTTCCCACAGCTTTGAAACATATACTGTCGAAAAATGGGGAAAGGATGAAATCATTCAATGAGCGGAATTTTTACATCAATGTTGCAGTTATGGCTTGAGATCCCAGCGTTACTTGGCTACTTAAAGGGGCAAACATTCCATAAACCCTTTTCAAAAGAAGAGGAAGCTGCTTGTATTGAACGATTTTTAGGTGGCGATGAGCAAGCACGCCTGGACCTAATAGAACGCAATATGAGGCTCGTCGCGCACGTCGTAAAAAAATTCCATCCAAAACATGAACAACTTGATGATTATATTTCCATTGGGACAATCGGGCTAATGAAGGCGGTAGAAAGCTATACCCCGGACAAAAAAACAAGACTTGCCACATATGCAGCTCGATGTATTGAAAATGAAATTTTAATGCATCTACGCACACAGAAAAAAGTACAGAAAGACGTTTCCTTATTTGAGCCGATCGGAACAGATAAAGATGGCAATGCGCTTCAAATTCGAGATTTACTCCAATGTGATGAAGAAAGTGCAACCGAGAAAATCGAACATAAAGAACATGTGGCACAGCTATATCATTATTTGCATATGCTTGATGAACGCGAACTAGAAATTGTGACGCTTCGCTATGGATTAAATCAACAAGATGCCCTTACGCAAAAGGAAATTGCAGCTCGGCTAAATATTTCTCGAAGCTATGTATCTCGGATTGAAAAACGGGCACTCATTAAACTCTATCAATTATACAAACGAGACCAAAAGTCAATTGAGTAATATATTGTAAAATGTTCACTAGAAAAATTCAATGCATGTTTGCCGGAGAATGTGCCGATTCTATGGCATAAAAAAGTTCCTTTGCGATATAGCTAATGTCGCAAAGGAACTTTTTAAACTCTATGAATGTGCTAATTCTGAAAGTTCTGCCGTAATCAATGTACCTATTAAAGTAGTGATAATCACTACACCTACTGTTAATACGAGCATCATGAATGCCTCCCATTCTATTATGAAGAGATTTATTACAGCTAGTGTAGCATTTATACCATTCATTCACTGTGATTTTTCTCACATAAGCAATAACACATTTTGACCGTTTTGTGTATTAAAGTGAGGCAATTGCTTTTAAGACAACTTGTGTCGAATGTTTTGCAGCAACTGGTAAAAACTCATCAAAGCTAATATTCGACTCTTTTCCTGCTATATCTGATAAAGCACGAATTACTACAAAAGGTGTGGCAAATTGATAACAAACTTGTGCAACCGCAGCCGCTTCCATTTCTACCGCCTTCATTTGAGGGAAATGATGACGAACAGCTTCTACACGCTCAGGATCATTCATAAATGCATCCCCAGAGCAAATTAAACCAATCCCATATTGATGCTCTCCAACTGCCTTAACAGCTTCCTCCGCTACTTTCATTAATCGTTCATCTGATTTATAAGCTGCTGGCATACCAGCCATTTGTCCAATTTCATAACCAAAAATTGTGACATCCACATCATGGTGACGAACTTCATCGGAAATGACTACAGCTCCCACCTCAAGGGCTTCATCATAACCACCAGCAGAGCCTGTATTAATAACAACATCCGGCTTAAACTCATGCAAAAGAATGGTAGTGGACATAGCTGCATTGACTTTACCAATACCACTTTTTAATAACACAACTTCCTTGCCTTCATAGGTTCCTGTTGTATATTCACTGCCTGCTATTGTTGTACGTTGTGCATTGTTTAAAGATGCTCGTAGTAATTCTACTTCCTCTTCCATTGCCCCAATTACTGCAATTTTCATGTAATGTTACTTCCCTTCTTTATCAACTCTATTAAAAATAATCAAAAGTGTGATTTTCGTCAATAGGCACCTTCTAAAGTATTCAGCTGCTCAAGCTTTACAGGTAACCATCCTTCATTGTCCACCCATTCCATACTTACACGGTACATCTGTGATTTATCTTTTGTTGACACTGTGGCTATTGAAGAATTAGGACCACCATTATTTTGCATACGCCAAATAATCATATTGTCTTGGTCGATACCCGTTACACCAGAAACAGTTGCTACCTTTTCAGACCAGTCTACTGATGAAGAATCGTAGGAAGACACATGTTGGCCTGTTTGAGTAGTAGCTGTTGGCTGCCAATTTTTATTTGTTATAACTTTCTCTACGTTTGGATTATCTGAAGTGGATTCTTCTGGTGTACCTTGATCCTGCTGCATTTCTTCAGGCTCTGATACATCCTCTTCCTCTGAAGCTTTATCTTCCTCTACAGCCAAATCCTTTTCATCCTCTTTCACAGGCTCTTTATCTACTTCTTTGTTGTCGTCTTTTTCCTCTTGAGCTGGTTCATCTTTCACTGTTTGTTCTGCATCATCTTGCCATTTAAACACATAAGTTGCTGTGATAATAATTAGTACAACCACTACACCAATTAAAACATTCAATAGTTTATCTAGCTTTTTATTACGAGATGGCTGCAAATGACGACTACTACGAGTTTGTCGTTCACTCATATTTCCTCCCCCTCTCTAGCAAATATTCTATCAAGTTCGGCAGTACTTGCAAAATAATTATACTCATTAATTTACTTCGTGGCACTTCAGCTCGAAAAATAAAAGCAGCTAGCCTCTCTAAATTAGAAAGACCAACTGCTTGTCCACTTACATTTTATTTAATTGAAACAATCTTAACTTTCATTTCACCACCAGGAGTTTGAACGGCTACTTCTTCGCCTTCAGCACGGCCAAGTAAGCCCTTGGCAATTGGTGATTCGTTGGAAATACGGAATTCCATTGGATCTGCTTCAGCCGAACCTACAATTGTATAAGATTCTTCTTCAGTTGATGGTTTCCCATTAATAATTTCTACAAATGTAACCGTTTTCCCAAGTGATACAACGCTGTTATCAGTTTCATCCTCAGAAATAATCACTGCATTACGGATCATTGATTTTAAAGTTGAAATACGCCCTTCTAAAAAGGCTTGTTCTTCTTTTGCTGAATCGTATTCAGCGTTCTCAGAAAGATCACCAAAATCACGAGCTATTTTTATACGTTCCACGATTTCTTTACGTGTTTCTGTTTCTAATTTCACTAATTCTTCTTCTAATTTACGTTTTCCCTCAGCTGTCATAGGGTACTGTTTTTCATTTGCCAAAGTCCTTCACTCCTTGTTTCTTCAATATAAAAACATAAAACTCGATTAAATGCTTGCAAGGTGCATTTAATCGAATTTTATTATTTTTAAACGTTTTTCAAATACGCTTTGACCTAATAGTATGCATGCCTTTTTAAAATATGCATGTAAATATTGTCAATACCACTCTATCTTATTACAATACGTTGTCGGTTTCAAGAATAGTTTTAATTTTCGTTACCATTAAATCGATGGCAACCTCATTATCCCCACCTTCAGGAATAATGATATCAGCATAACGTTTTGTAGGTTCAATGAATAAATTATGCATTGGTCGAACCGCTGATAAGTACTGATCAATGACTGAATCTGTAGTACGTCCGCGTTCTTTAATATCACGCATGATACGACGAATGATTCGTAAATCAGAATCGGTATCTACAAATAATTTAATATCCATTAAATCACGTAAATCAGCATCCTCTAGCACGAGAATCCCTTCTAGAATAATAACATCTACCGGTTCAACATGGATTACTTCTGCTGCTCTAGTATGCTGCACGTAATCATAAACCGGTTTTTCGATTGGTTGACGTACTAAAAGTTTTTTTATGTGCTGTATTAATAAATCATTATCGAATGCTAACGGATGATCATAGTTTGTTCCTAATCGCTCTTCAAATGTTAAATGACTTTGATCTTTATAATAAAAGTCTTGTTCAATCACAACAACTGAATGCTCTCGGAAAACATCATAGATGGCGCGCGTCACACTCGTTTTTCCTGAGCATGAGCCACCTGCTATACCGATAACAACAGGACGCTTCACTTCCATTAGTTATTCTCCTTTCGCATCATGTTATGCGGCATTAATGGTGTGTCACATTTAAATTTAACAATTTGTAATGGATGACGTGCTGCATCTAGGCTATTGCCATCTTCATCCCAAATTTCTCCCATTGTCAGACGGAAATTCTCAATTTCTGGGCCAAAGAACTCTACTTCGTCACCAGGTTTAAAATAATTTCGTTGCTGCATAGTGACCATTTTTGTTTCTGGATCATGTTCTAAAATTAAACCAGCAAATTCAAATGTAGTTTTTCGGCCATGTATACCAAACATTTGCTCCTCTGAGCCAGGTGCATCATGGAAGAATGCTTCAGCCGTATCACGGTTTGCACATTTATCTAGCTCCTCTAGCCATTCACGTTTAATTTTAAAATTATCTGGATCTGCGCAATAAGCATCGATAACTTTGCGGTATACGGATACAACTGTTGCTACATAGTGAATCGATTTCATACGACCTTCCACTTTTAAAGAATCAATACCGAGCTCGATCATATGTGGAATCGCTTCAATTAACTTCAAATCTTTTGGGCTCATAGCAAAAGGTGCATGAGTATCATCAAACAGTGCTTTTTCTTCCCCATCTTCTAATTCATATAAATCGTAATCCCAACGACAAGATTGGCAACAACCACCACGGTTAGAGTCACGAGCAGTCATATGGTTAGATAATACGCAACGGCCCGAATAAGCAATACACATAGCGCCATGAACAAAGGCCTCGATTTCAATATCGACTTTTTCCTTCATCAATTTCATTTCTTCTCCGCCTACTTCACGTGCTAACACAACACGATGTAAGCCTTCTTCCTTCCAGTACTGCACTGCCTTCCAGTTGGACAATGACTGCTGTGTAGAAAGGTGAATTTCAAGCTTAGGAGCCGCTGTGCGGCATGTTTCAATAATTAGTGGATCTGCTACGATGATACCTGTAACACCTGCCGACTCAATATCTTTTAAATATCGCTCCAAGCCTTCCATATTTTCATTATGTGCAAATATATTTGTTGTTACATAAATTTTCGCACCATATCGATTAGCAAACTCTACACCCTCACGCATTTCTTCAATAGAGAAATTATCTGCATTGGAACGTAGACCAAACTCTTGTCCACCAATAAATACAGCATCTGCACCGTAATGCACAGCTACTTTTAATTTTTCTAAGCTACCCGCTGGGGCAAGTAGCTCTGGTTTTTTTGTAATGACACGTTTACCGTCGACAATGTCACGGATTTTGTCATTTTGTTCTAACGCTAATGCCATGTTATTGCCCCCCTCTTAGTAAACCGTTTCCTTGAAGATAAAGCCTGTATCTAATGGTCTAATGGCTGGTTGAATATCTTCAATTTTTGCTAATAATTCATCTTTTATGTCATCATATGCTTCTTCGGATTCGTCAAAATATGCATCGATGGCCTTGCGATAGGCCTCCGTCACAGTTACGACATACTCTGGGGTTTGTAGCACACCCTCAATTTTTAGGGCATCGATGCCGCCTTCGAATAATTCGCCAAGCTCATCAATAACACACATGTCATTAGGACTAAAAATATGCGTACCGTTTACATCTTCATAAATTGGATATTTATTATTGCGCTCATCATCATGTAGGAACATGTTTCGATTATCTTTACGATTTTCAATTTCCATCACTTTATCTTGATATAAGAAATAATGGCCAAGTAGCGGGCGTTTTGATTGGAACATACATGTCATACCATGTACTTGTACTTCAATTTCTAATTCCGCACTTTCTTTAATTTCTAATACCTCATCAAGAGAAAGCTCACGTGCTAACACTGCACGAGTCGCACCGCGTTTTCCCCAGTAATTAGCCGTAAACCAGTTTGTTGCAGTCGTCTCCGGATTCCAATGCAATGGAATCGTTACGCCTTGCTCACGACGAATAATTAATACTGCTGGGTCGCCATAAATTAAACGATCCACACCAATACGTTGCATGTCTTTTAAATAGTCGGCAAGTGCCTCCAGCTTTTCATTATGGAAAAGGGCATTCACTGCAACATAAACTTTTTTACCAGCTGCGTGAATGAGCTTCGTTGCCTCTTCCACTTCATCTACTGAGAATTCTCCTGCTAGACGTAGACCAAATTGTTGTTCACCAATAACAAAAGCATCTGCTCCAGCTTCTAAAAGTGCTTTAATATGTTCTAATGATTGTGGTGTCACAAGCAATTCTGGTTTTTTCATAGTAGTCACCTCTTCAAACATAGTAATAAACCGTCACCTACTGGTAAAAAAGCACTGGTATAATCCGGGTGCTGCATTATCCATTCTGTGAAGTTTTTTAAATTGCGGATCATTGTACGTTTACGACGTGGAACATCCTTCAAATCTAAATCTGACAAGCCATGCATATACATATTGTCGATATACAAGACTCCACCTGATTTCACGAGGGGAGCGTACTTTTCAAAGAAGCGTTGATATTGTCCCTTTGCGGCATCGATAAATACTGCATCAAACTCTGTGTCAATGGCCTTATCGTCTACCTCTAAAGCGTCGCCTTCAATGACCCTAATTCGATTAGATACGGTTGACCGTTCAATATAGACCTTTGCTTTTGTCACACGCTCTATATCGCGTTCAATCGTAACGATCTGGACATTTGGCAAAGCTTCTGCCATCCGAATAGCAGAATATCCAATTGCCGTGCCAATTTCTAAAATTTTTTGCGGATTTTGAATGCGCAACAATTGATTTAATGCATCAATACCTGCAAGCTGCATAATCGGTACATGATTCTCCTCCGCATAGGCTTCCATTTCTAAAAGCAATTCATTACGTGGCTGTATAAATGATTGTATATATGCATCTGATAATTCCATTGTTCCACCCTCAATTAAATGGCAACGTGCATGTAGACGTTGTCCGTACTTCATCATTTATCAACAAAAAGAAAAAGACCAAACGTGATGTCTTGGTACTTTGCCATACAAAAATGAGCAATTGTTTTTTACATGCTCAAAACAATTGCCACCACGTATATTTGTCCCGAATAACGGATTGATCAAAAATCACACTTTATAATAGCATGAAAATAGAAGGAAAGCTATTTTTCTTTCCTTCTACTTTCTATGTTTGTTCTATGCAATTTTCTCTTCACATACGTCTATTCTTCTTTTTGTAAATATTTCGCTATTTTCTGTAAATGTTCATCATATGTTTTCGAGAAGTGGTTGACACCCTCTTTATCTGCTAAGAAATAGAAATAATCTGTTTGACTAGGGTTCAATGTCGCCTCAATAGAAGTCTTTCCAGCACCTGCAATTGGGCCTGGTGGTAAACCTTTATTTTTGTAAGTATTATAGGCATTATCTACTTCTAAGTCTTCATACAGCACACGATCTTTATGATCGCCAAGTGCATATAAAACAGTTGGGTCTGTTTGTAGTGGCATCCCTTCATCAATACGATTATAGAAGACACTTGCTATTGTTTCTCGATCTGTTTGAGCCGTAGCTTCTTCTTCTAATAATGAGGCAAATGTTAACAGCTGGTGAACGGACATTTGTTTTTCCACTAAAACATCACTATAATTTTTCACCACTTTGTTCATAGCCGCGATCATCTCTTCAACAATTGCTTCTAGAGATGGCTTTTCCTCATAGTACGAGTAAGTAGCTGGATATAAATAGCCTTCTAAATCATAGCGAATATTTTCAGCTAACACTGCATCTGTTACTAGTTCAGGATAGTTAGCCATCATTTGTTGAACAAATGTGTCACTCGTTACTAAATCCATAAACTCTTTTTGTGAATATGGCGTTTTCTTTTCAATCACTTTCCCAATTTGCTCAATGGTTAAGCCTTCGGGGATCGTCATCGTAAAGACAGGTTTTCGGTATACCTTCCCTGTTTTTAAGCTTTCGATGAGTTCATCAAATGTCATTGCTTGCGTTAAATCGTAATTACCTGCTTGGAATTGAGATTCGTTTTTAAATTTTGCATAGTATTTAAAAACACGCGCATCTTTAATAACACCTTTTTTCTCTAATAATGTTGAAATTGAACTCAAGCTAGAGCCGATTGGTACTTCTACTGCAATTGTTTTTGTCGCATCAGGATCCAATGGTTTTAAAGCACCTTTAACATAATTGTACCCAAATAAACCGACAATCCCTATTACGAGGACAAAAACAATTGCCACAATAGCAACGATTTTTCTCACGATTTTTACCTCTGATTTTTTTTCCTGCATTTTTGAAAACATTTCTTGTTTTTTAGTACCGTTATTCACGGGTTTCCCCCCTATCACTATCCAATATCATACTAGAAATCAACTATCACGACAAACAGAAATCGACAATTCAGGAGAATTTGCATATATAAAAAATCAACCAGCTATTTTTGCTGGCTGATTGGCTCGCTAAAAATCTTTACGCTTCAGTATCTTCCTATCGTTTGTTTCTAATTCGCTAGTATCTTATAGGCTTTTGAATCGCATAAATATAAACATTTTGCAATAATAACAGACTGTAATAGTTCCTTCTCTATATCTAAAACAAAAAAACTCCGAGTGGCCCCTAACCACTCAGAGTTCTTACAGTTCGTTTAATATATCTTCAACGTACACCCATTCCTCATCTGTTTCAATGGGTAATAATTCTTCGATAGAACCGTCATTGCCAGCCAGGTATTGAGATGCGAAAATTTCACGTTCATCCATTGGTTCATCTGTCGCAGGCACATATAATACATACGATTTACCAAATTGCTCAGATGTAAAAGTATGAATCACCTCACAAACTTGATCCGTTCCATCTTCATTTATCACGGTAATAAGCTGTGGTTCTTCTTCAAATTCATCTAGGAGTGTTAATACCACCTCATTAATCATTTCCCATTCTGCATCCGTTTTAACAGGCTGGAGATTTGTCATCTCGCCATTGTTATCGTCATAATCGAAAGTCATGGCTGAAAGATCACCTGGAATTTCTTCACCATTAGCATCTAGCATGGAGAATAGCACATAGGATTTATCCGCTGCATCAAATGTAAAGACTACATGACAATGTTGTTCCTTCCCATTTTCATCGATCATCATAAATTCTTGCGTTTCCTCATTCATTCGAATTGCTCCTTCTGACAGTTTTTTGTTATTTACCAAAAAGTTCCTTTAACCACTGTATAATCATTTTTCTAGAAATTTGTTGCCTCTATAAATACTTTCAATAAAAAAGGAACAAGGACTGCAAGCTGCGATCCTTGTTCCAAGCTTTAAGAAAGAAGATTAGTCTTCGTATTCATCTTCTAAAGCGTTTAATACGTCTTCTACCATATCCCATTCTGCTTCAGTTTCGATAGGTGTTAGTTCCCCATCTTCACCGTTATCAGATGGTACGAATGAAGAAACGAAAATTTCAACTGAGCCATCTTCATCTTCTTCTGCGCCTACCATTGAGTAAAATACGTATGATTTTCCAAACTCTGGAGATTCATGTACGTGAATCACTTCACAAAGCTGTTCATTTCCGTTTTCATCAATCACTGTAATGTGTTGAACGTGTAATTCTTCTTCATGGTTATGCTCGTTTGCCATGTATAGTCACCTCATCAATTAATTTTTGCTATCCAAATAGCCTTGTAAAATCATCACAGCCGCCATTTTATCAATGACTTGCTTGCGCTTTTTGCGACTCACATCTGCTTCGATTAGCATACGTTCTGCTGCCATCGTTGTTAAACGTTCATCCCATAATGTAACCGGTAGTGAGAACGTTTCTTCCAATAACTTTTTATAGTTTTCAGAAGCCTCTCCACGCGGTCCAACCGTATTATTCATGTTTTTCGGAAATCCTACAACAAATTGTGTTATTGCATATTCCTTTACTAGCTCAGCGATACGGTCAATGCCGAACTCGCCGTTAGCCTCATCAATTTTTACGGTTTCAATACCTTGGGCAGTCCAACCGAGTGCATCACTGACAGCCACTCCAACGGTTTTCGACCCAACGTCTAATCCCATAATTCTCATTTCTAGTCCTCGTTATTCTTTTTGATATAAAATTTAACAAGCTCTTCTAGAATTTCGTCACGCTCAAGCTTGCGAATTAAATTACGAGCATCCTGATGGCGAGGAATATACGCCGGATCACCAGAAAGTAAGTAACCAACAATCTGATTGATAGGGTTATATCCCTTTTCCTCTAACGAAGAATGAACTTTCAACATTACCTGCTTGACTTCCTGTTCCATTGATTCTTCTGGAAAATTAAATTTCATCGTTTGATCAAATGAACTCATGACCAGCACCTCGCTTTCAGAAATAAGGAGATGTGCGAACAAGCTCATCTCCAATTTCTCTTTATTATAACATGTTTTGGTGAATTAATTAAATGGATTTAACATAATCATACACAGAAAGTAGTGCTTCATCAAGTTTTGAAGCATCCTTTGCTCCTGCCATTGCCATATCTGGGCGACCGCCACCTTTACCACCACAAGCTTCTGCCACCATTTTCACGATATTTCCAGCATGGTAATTGCCACCAACTAATTCTTTTGATACCCCTGCACATAGCATCACTTTATCACCATCCACGGCTCCTAGGACGATGACAGCCTTTGGCATTTTTGCCTTTAAATCATCCATCATCTGACGCAGTTGGTTATTGTCTTTTGCTTCTACTTTTGTAGAAAGAACTGTGACATCTCCAATTGTTTGTGCTGCATCTACAATTGCCCCAGCTTGAGCATTGGCAATTTTTTGAGATAATGCTTCATTGTCACGTTGTAATTCTTTGTAGTCACCCTGTAATGCTTGTACTTTTGTTACGATATCTTTAGGATTTGCTTTTAACAATGCTGCTGCATCATTTAAAAGTGCTTCTTCTTCTTTTACGACTTCATAAGCCACTTTACCTGTAACAGCTTCAATACGACGAGTACCCGCACCAATTCCGCCTTCTGAAACAATTTTAAAGAAACCTATTTCAGAAGAGCGTTTTACATGGATACCACCACATAGCTCGATGGAATAGTCTCCGATTGAAACAACACGGACAACGTCGCCATATTTTTCGCCGAATAATGCCATAGCACCCTTTGCTTTCGCTTGATCGATGGCCATTTCTTCAATAACGACCTCTATATCATCCCACACTTTTTCATTTACAATACGTTCAATTTGCTGTAATTCCTCTTTAGTCACTTGACCAAAGTGAGAGAAGTCAAAGCGTAAACGATCAGGACCTACATATGATCCTGCTTGGTTGACATGATCACCTAATACATCTTTTAACGCACGCTGCATAATATGTGTCGCTGTATGGTTTTTAATAATTAGATTGCGATCATCACGATGAACGATTGCTTGGACAGCATCTTCCACATGCATTTCACCAGATTCAACAATTACTGTGTGGAGCGGTTGACCATTTGGTGCTTTTTGAACATCCTTTACCACAGCAGTGAAGCTATCATTAGAAATGATACCGCTATCGGCAATTTGACCACCCATTTCAGCATAGAATGGTGTTTTAGCTAAAATAACTAAAGCTTCTTGGCCTTCAGATGCTACTTTTTCTACTTGACCATTCACAATCATTGCAGCAATTTCAGTATTGGCTACTAATGTATCAAAGCCAACAAATTCGCTGGCAACTGTTAAGTTTGCTAATACTTCATTTTGTACTTGCATAGAGTCAACATCTTGACGAGCCGCACGCGCACGTTCACGTTGTTCCTCCATTGCTGTTTCGAAGCCTTCATGATCGACTTTCATTCCTACTTCTTCTGCATATTCTTCCGTTAACTCGATTGGGAAACCGTAAGTATCATATAAACGGAAAGCATCTGCTCCTGGGATAAAATCATGACCAGCGGCTTTTTGTGATTCTGCCACTTCATTAAAGATTGCAAGACCACCATCTAATGTTTCATGGAAACGAATTTCTTCATTCTTAATCACGCGTTGGATAAATTCACATTTTTCCGTTACCTCTGGATAGAAGTCTTCCATAATTTTACCCACTGTTGGGACCAGTTCAAACATAAATGGTTTCTCAATGCCAATTTGTTTTGCATAACGTACAGCACGACGAAGTAAGCGACGTAATACATAGCCACGCCCTTCGTTTGAAGGAAGTGCGCCGTCACCAATAGCAAACGCTACAGTACGAATGTGGTCTGCAATAACTTTAAATGGCGTATTAATATCTTCTTCTGAGCCAAAAATTTCATTTAAATCCACTTCACTTGGTCGTTTGTATTTACGGTTGGCAAATTCCTCAATTTTTTCAATGATAGGCATAAATAAATCCGTATCAAAATTTGTTGGTACATTTTGAACAACTGAGACAATACGCTCCAGCCCCATACCAGTATCAATATTTTGCTTTGGTAGCGGTGTATACGTCCCATCAGGATTATGGTTGAATTGAGAGAACACTAGGTTCCAAATTTCTAAATAACGCTCATTTTCCCCACCTGGGTACATTTCTGGGTCATTTTCGTCTGAGCCGTATTCTACGCCCCGGTCATAGAAAATCTCTGAGTTTGGACCAGATGGACCTTCACCAATATCCCAAAAGTTCCCTTCTAAACGAATTAAACGTTCTTCAGGAATACCAATTTCTTGATGCCAAACATCATATGCTTCCTGATCTTCAGGATGGATTGTGATTGATAGTAATTCAGGATCAAAGCCCATCCACTTTTTATCCGTTAAAAATTCCCAAGCATAGTGAATAGCTTCTTTTTTAAAGTAATCACCAATAGAGAAGTTCCCTAACATTTCAAAAAAAGTATGGTGACGCGCTGTTTTCCCTACGTTTTCAATATCGTTGGTACGAATTGATTTTTGTGCATTTGTAATTCGAGGGTTGTCAGGAATAACACGACCGTCAAAATACGGTTTAAGTGTAGCAACACCTGAATTAATCCAAAGTAGGGATGGATCATTGATTGGCACTAGAGGTGCAGAAGGTTCATGGTGATGCCCCTTTTCTTTAAAAAATTCCAAATACATTTGACGAATATCTACTGCTTTCATTGGATAAATTCCTCCTAGTTTATATTGTAAAATCACGATATGAATCAAACCTTGACGACCCATCTATTCCCTGCCAGCAACATTTGGCATCAACCACTATAAATGGGTTTCTTTTACTAAATGAAAATAAAAAAGCCCTCATCCCAAAAAGGGACGAGGACTTATCAGCTGTCTCGCGGTACCACCCTAGTTGTAAGTAAAAGCTCTTACTTACCTCTTTAGCACTTGTAACGTCAGTGAACGGCAGGGATTAACTGCACTCCGGAGTAGCTTTCGGCATTTGCACTGTGAGGATTTTTCCAGCCTAGAAATCCCTTTCTACTACACGTGCAATTACGTACTTTTTCCATCATCGTGTTTACTTTTTCTAACGAAAATTATAAGAAAAATATATTCACCTGTCAATTAGCACTCGTATGACTAATTATAACTAGGCAATCATTTTTCTGAAGTATGCCCACATTCCCCATGTAAATAACACTAAAAAGGCACTGAGTGCAATTGTTGTAATAGGTGAATCCTGATAAGGTAAAGGTACATTCATGCCAAAGAAGCTAGTAATAACAGTTAACGGTAGCATAATTGTGGAAATAACGGTTAACAGGTTCAGCTTTTCAATAGACTTGCCGCTAATAATGGAGTAATACGTATCTAGCGTGCTGTTGACTAAATCTCTATACGTTTCAGTGGAGTCGACAATCCGTTCAAGATGATCATTTAAATCCTTATAGAAGGGGATATTTTCCTCTTGTACATCAAATTTCCATTGACCATTAATGGTAGAAAAAATTCTTCGCTGTGGCATGATGGCCTGACGAATTAAAATAATTGTTCGTTTTAATGAAAGGAATTCCTCTGTTACTACTTTCGGTTGATAATCATAAACCTCTTGTTCTAGCTCATCAATCCGTGCTCGAATTCGTTCTAATACAGGGAAATACTCATCTGTTATTCCATCAATGATGGTATGCAATAAAAAGTCAGTGCCTTTTTCCAAATATTTAGGACTATTTAAACAAACTTTTTCTATCTGGCCTAGCCATTGTAATTTTTGTTTATGGACTGTAACAATATAATTTGGTCCCATAAAAATATTCAACTCGACCGTTGAAATTTCATTGTTACTTTTTTCATTATAGATAGGTGCATGGAAAACGAAAAATTTATAATCCCCATAACTATCCATTTTTGGGCGTGAGCCTTCATGTAAGCAATCTTCCACTGCTAGTGGATGAAAGCCAAATACATCTGCTATATTATTTAATTCATTATGACTATACGCATATAAATCTACCCATAGTAAATCCTCGCTATGAATGGGAAGTCGTAAATCATTCATATTGAAATCGTGTTGAACTGTTTTGCTATTGTGATTGAAATAGTGAATTTTAATCATGATACTTCACCTCGTGTTTTATTATAAAAAGTAACAAAAGGTCATCTTTTCAAACCTTCTGTCTGTGCCGGCGATAAGAAACGACGGCTGTCTCCATAAATGCTGACTACCTACCCCATGCTTACTCGGTTCAGGACTACTATCCATTTCTCATCACCTTCCTTTCATAACAAAAACACGCCTTCTACGAATGAAGGCGTGTTGAATACACATATCAAAAAATAGCAAAAAAACTTTGCCTATTTGTTACCTTCAAACGTTGAGTTTTAGCACTATGCGGCATAGGAAATTGCCCAGCTACGTTAAAAAACACCTTATTTCGATGATTTCTGTTGACCCATTGGCGTCTCTCGACATTTTTGGGTAGTAGCGTATCTCCACATAGGAGCCTCACCTAACGAAGGGAGTCTTATTTTTTTGTTCCTGTAAATAATAACGGATAGTTTCATAACTGTCAAACTTTCTATCAATCATTTTTCAAAAAGTCTTCTACTCTTTTCACTAAATGATCGCGTTTATACGATTGATAGAGTAGGCTTGACAGACGAACAGGATCTCCAAAGAAAAATCGTTCATATAGTGTTTGCCTTGTGCCGAAATTACTCATCGTTAAATCCCAAGCTAAACGGAACTTTTTAACTCGTTCTTCCCCTTTGTCTTGAAATGATTGCAGATAATGATCAAGATCCCCATCATCTGTGGCAAAAGCTTTTTCACTCGGTATGGACATTAAACCACTTGCTCCCAATAGCTGGATGATATCTGTAAAGGTAGGATATACTTTCGGGAAAATATGAATAGCAACCTGTAATGTCGATAGGTCTGGTCGTATAAAGCCGAAGGAATCCCTTTGTGCCTCAATTTCTGATTTTAATTGCAGTGCTTTCATCGTTTCTAATGCTACGATGACATCTACCACTTTTTGATGGACATGTTGGTAATCCCCAATATTTATGGTATCTACAATCGTTTGTACAATCCCTAGGATAAATTCTGTTTTAGCAATTTGACGTGATAGCACATGATGCAAAGTATACGATTGGAAGCCACTAACATTCATAAATTGATTGGCTACTTCAACATTTTCGTAATAAAATACCCGCTCCCACGGAACCACTACATCATCAAAAACAACAATCGCATCCATTTCTTCAAAACGTGCACTTAAAGGATGATCAAACCTAGAATCTCCTCCGACAAAAGATTGCCGACATAAAAACTTTAAGCCCTTTGTGTTACTCGGTATAGAAAAGCCAAAACCTTTTCCTTCATCAAAGCCATTTGTGGATAGAACAAGAAGTTCATCCGTTATTCCTCCCTGAGTGGCTAGTAACCTAGCTCCTTTAATGACTAAGCCTTCGCCCGTTTTTGCAACAATTTTGGCAGCTATTGTTACTTCTTCATCCTCATAGTAATAACGTTTACGGTTTACTTGCGGCTCTATAAACGTATGTGTCATGGAAATATCATTCTCACGGGCATATTCATAAAACTTCTGCAAATGGTCTGGAAAACAATTTGGCTTATCTTTCAAAAAGTTCGATGCTGATGCCAAAGCCATCAATGTCGTATTCATGTAGTCAGGACTTCTTCCCATCAAACCGTTTGTTTGTAAAGCCCATTCTCTTGCGGCCATACGTCTTTTTACGAGATCCTCGGGACTCAATACTTGAAGGAAAGACATGCCGACTCTCTGTTTGCTAGTTGGCGATTCATATGTCATTTTTTCAAGGTATGATTCTTGATGCTGTAAATCAAAAAGCTTTGCCTGACTTTGCATGATTCCCTTAAATGCAGGATGTTCTGACACCTTGCCCGTCACCACTTCCCCATCAATTGAAATATACGTGTTTAAAGCATCGATACGTTCAATATACTGCTGTCCTGTCATTATTGGCATGTTGTCACTCCTAAACATTTCCTATGTTTTTGTACTTATGTAGTATATGAAATGTCCAAATATTAGGTGACGACAGCACAGTAGAAAAACCCGATTAGCGAGAATCTAATCGGGTACAATCTTTACATCTCCAAAAAATCATAGGGGGAGACATCATCCATCCCAATCATTGGATGAATATAAGGAGCTGTTTCAACTGTTAATTTATGGTCCTCGATAGCTATTTCTTGCACAGCCTCTTGTTTTACTGGAACTGCCTCAACCTCAACCATTACTTCGTCGACATCCATTGGATTTAATCGAGCACGCAACGAAGTAAAACGCTGTAAATCATCTGTCCGCTGCAAGCCATCTGCTAGAACGTCTGGTTCCCCACATAAAATTAAAAAGTTTTTCGCTCTTGTAATACCTGTGTATAAAAGATTCCGCCGCAGCATTTTCGAATACCCTTTGACAACAGGCATAATGACGGTTTGAAACTCTGAACCTTGAGATTTATGAATGGAGCAGCAATAAGCAAGTGTCAATTGATTGAGGTCACTGCGTTGATAGGTCACTTCAATGCCATCAAAGGATACAATTAGTAAATCTTGTTTTTCTACTGTCTCCTTTGCCTTAATAATACTAATGACCTCTCCCATATCCCCATTAAAAACATTACTTTCAGGCTGATTGACTAGCTGCAGAACTTTATCCTTTATCCGATACGTTACGTCCCCAAAGACAAGTTCCTTTCGTGTCCCTGTATCATTAGGATTAATAAGCTCTTGAATCATCTTATTTAAATTATCAATGCCAGCGGGACCTTTATACATCGGTGCTAACACCTGAATATTACGAATTTCTTGCCCTTTAGCAACGGCACTTTTTACTACCTGTGTCACAACATTTCCAATCTGATCGACGGAAGATTTAATAAACGAGCGATCAGTAGTTTTCGATGTTAAATCTTGCGGAATGGTTCCTTTTTTGATTTGATGGGCTAATTCAATAATGGTAGAACCCTCTGCTTGTCGGTAAACATCTGTCAATTCCACCGTTGGGAGTTGCTTGGATGCTAATAAATCCTTTAATACCTGTCCTGGTCCTACAGGCGGTAATTGGTCCTGGTCCCCTACAAAGACAACCTGTACATCCTCATGTAAAGCTTTTAATAACTGATGAGCAAGCCAAGTATCCACCATGGACATTTCATCTACAATAATAAGCTTACCTGTTACCTCCCGTTCAGTCTCTTCTTCTTTTTCTTGACCTGTAAAGCCAAGTAAACGATGAATGGTCATAGCTGGTAGTTCAGTCGATTCAGCTAAGCGCTTGGCAGCTCGCCCAGTGGGTGCACAAAGGATAATGGGAAAAGGCTCCTCTTTTTGAGCATATTCTTTTGGATTCAATGATAAACCATGAAGCTTCGCATACACTTCAACAACCCCACGTACAACAGTCGTTTTACCCGTACCAGGTCCACCTGTTAAAATCATTACAGCTGAATTTAAAGCCTGTTCAATAGCATTTGCTTGTGTTTCAGCATATGTCACCTGGAGTAGTTCCTCAGTTTCACCAATCGCTTTACGAATCTCATCTTTGCTAAAATGTTCAGTCTTGCTATTTCGTTCAACAAGCGTCAATATTTTGGAGGCAATTCCTACCTCAGAAAAATAAAGTGAAGGCAAATATAACCTTGTTTCTTCTCCGCAAACTTTTCCATCTTCCCGTAGCTCAATACATGCTTTTGAGATGTCTTCAAACGGAATTTCCTGACGTTGACTTTGTTCAAGCATTTCCTTTACAAGTGGTAGTACATGCTCCGCGTCTAAATATACATGCCCGTCAGATAATGCAGCCGTATTTAAAATATGTAAAATCGCTGCTTTGACACGATCAGGATGTTTACCGGTAATCCCTAGCTTTGCACCCAGCTCATCTGCTCGAAAGAACCCAACACCTTCCACATCTTCTATCAAGCGATATGGATTTTCTGTTAGTAATTCAACAGCCTCCGTTCGATAGGTTTGATAGATCTTCATTCCCAGCTGTGGACCAAAGCCCCATTCATTCAACTGTATCATTACCCGTTCTAAACCAAGGTTTTGCTCAATCGTCCGATGAATCACTTCTTTTTTTTCAGATGATAAACGTGGAACAGCATCCAGTGCACTCGGATCTTCTAAAATAAGGCGTAATGCATTAGCACCCAGTTTTTCAACAATGGTTTCAGCTGTTTTTCTCCCAATTCCCACAAATAGGTCACTGGATAAATAATGAATAATTCCTTGTTCAGTAGCGGGTACCTCTTTTGTAAATGTCTCGATTTGAAATTGTGCACCATATTTAGGATGCTGTTTTAATATACCTGTAAAGCGGTATTGCTCATCCATTTGTAACGGTGGAAAATAGCCAACAACAATAATTTCTTTATCTTCATATTGTAAGTTTGTCTCTTGAATTTTCACTCGAATAATGGAATACATATTTTGGGTGTTATGAAAAATAGAGACGATCGGACGTCCGAGAATAAAAAATTTATTGAGTTCAAATAAATCGAGATGATCTGTCATGTTCGGTCCGCCCTTTCTAATTGTTTTCAATCTTTTTATTTTACCATAGACATCTCAAAATATCGTTGATAAAAATATTTCCCATTCATTATTTTTACATTATTTCGACAAATGATAATTCTCTGCTTTTATCCATATTTCCATGCTATGATAAATAAGAATTAATGGCACGGAAGGATCGTGAAGTTCTTGGAATTTAGACCCTGCATCGATTTACATGAAGGCAAAGTAAAACAAATTGTTGGAAGTACTTTAGGTTATACCAATCAAACAGTCGTTGAGAATTTTATTTCTAGTTATGATTCTAGCTACTATGCACAAATGTTTGCACAGGATCACTTAACAGGTGGACACGTCATCATGCTTGGTCAGGGAAATGAAGATGCTGCTCTAGCTGCTTTAGCTGCATTTCCACAAGGGTTACAAGTTGGTGGTGGCATTACTGCTGCAAATGCCCAAAAATATATTGATGCTGGTGCCTCACACGTGATTGTCACTTCCTATATCTTCCATGATGGAAGGCTGGATTTAGAACGTTTACAACATTTAAACAAATTAATCGGTAAAGAGCATCTTGTCATTGATCTCAGCTGCAAAATGCGAGATGGTAAGTGGTATGTCGTAACTGATAAATGGACAAGATTTAGTCACTTCGAAGTCAATGCTGAAACTATTCAAGCTATCGAGAATTATTGTGATGAACTGTTAATTCACGCAGTCGATGTGGAAGGAAAAAAAGGGGGGATGCAGGAAAGATTAGTACGAGATCTTGCTGCCTGGACCTCGATTCCAACCACTTATGCAGGTGGCATTCGTTCAATAAAAGACTTAGAAAAATTTAACCAATTAGCCAATGGAAAGCTTCATATCACAATTGGGAGTGCCCTTTCTCTTTTTGGAGGAGAGCTACCCTATACAGATGTAGTGAAATATTGTAAAAGGGCGGGATCATGTGAATCTCATTTATAAAGATTATATTTTTCCATTTCAAGAAACAAATTTAGAACGAATCATTGATGGCAAATATTTCAAAGTAAATAAAAAGGATCATTCTCTTGCTATCCATGTTCAACTAGATAATGAACAAATGCTGCTTGAGTTTTCAAAATCATTAAAGGCAACTTGTGGTCTCCTACGCGATCAAGAAACAGAGCCTTATATAGGGACATATATTGATCTACAAATATTTGTGGATGAGTTTAATAAACGGTATAACTTAAATGCTGAAATTATTAGTTAACACAAAGGGAGAGTTTTCTCCCCTTTGTTTGTAACACCTCACCTTTCCTTCACCTTTATCAATTCATTTAGCCTTTTTGAAACCTTTTACCTCTTATGTAAGTTATATATGAGGTAGAAATGTTTTATCCATATGAAAAACTATCTAACATTTAAACCTCACCAATAATTGGCTGCTATTTTATTGAGATGAATGACAATTCTACATAGAATAAGAAGTAGAACATAAAAAAGTGGACACATCATAGAGGAAAGGATTATTAAAATATGAAAACCGAACTCGAAGTAAGCTCTTTAAAATCATTTCAAACTGAGTTAACACGCTTCTTTTTAGCCTATAAATTTGCTTTACAGGAAGTGGAAACGAAAATTAATATTTTGCAAGAAGAATTTAAGCTTATTCATGAATATAATCCCATCGAACATATCTCCACACGAGTAAAATCACCGAAAAGTATTTTAACAAAGATGTTAAAAAAGGAACTTCCTCCAACGATGGAAGACGTACGCGAAAACATTCGTGATATTGCAGGTGCTCGTATTACTTGTTCATTTGTCGAAGATATTTATAAAGTCAGTGCCATGTTGCAGGCACAGCACGACATTGAGGTTGTAGAGGTGAAGGATTATATTGCTAGTCCTAAAGACAATGGCTATCAAAGCTTACACCTTATTATAAAAATACCTATTTTCATGTCAGACCATATGGAGAAGGTATATACAGAAATACAAATCAGGACCATTGCGATGGACTTCTGGGCCAGTTTGGAACATAAAATTTATTATAAATATAATAAAGAAGTACCAGAGCATATTCGTATTGAATTAAAAGAAGCCGCACTACAAGCTGCAGAGCTAGATCGAAAAATGGAGCGGTTAAATAAGGAGATCAATATATTAAAGGAAAATGAGGCCGAGCCCACTTTATTAGATAGTACGCCTATATCGCAGCTAGCTAAATATTTTGCGCAACTTCCCAACCTTAATAATATTAATAATAATTAAACACATTCAGATTTTATTGAACAAAAAAATCCACCTATCTTCTAGCATAGACTACAAACGTGTCTGCCTGAAAGTGAAGTGGATTTTCGTTCATTTTTAAGCCTTGTCTTTTAATTTCGTCACAATAAAGAAAGATAAAATAAGAGCACAAATGGCAAAAACTAAGGTTGTTATATATACATAGCTTACACCATTAGCAATGGTTCCCTTTAAAAAGCTTATTTCTTCTAAACTAAAGCCACCTTTTGCAAATTCACCATTTAGCTGAATTTCCCCTTTACCTAATGAGGCCATTTTCTCATTTGTCGCAAGGTTAAAGATCATCCCAAATAGGGCTGCACCAACCGCTTGACTAAATGTATTGGTGAAGGAATTGAGGCCAATTGAAATACCCAGTTGCTTAGGATGAGCGACCTTTTGAATAGAAATCATTAACATCGGCATGATAAAGCCCATACCAAGCCCGATTAATGAAGAGCCAAGATATACACTTATATCACTAGAGCCTGAAGATAATCTAGCAAGCATAATGGTTCCTATAACTAATAAAATCGTCCCCATTTGGATAATTCGTTTATTTGTTAAACGTCCGATTAAATAGCCTGCTGCAATAGAATTCATCGTCCAAAAAATAGACATGGGTGTTAGAAGAAGACCAGCTTGTGTGGCATTTTTACCAAGAACACTTTGCGCATATATCGGAATATAGACTGTCACACCAATAACGATCGACATAGTACTTAACGTTAGTGAATTAATCACCATAAGGCGACCATTTTTAAACAATGTTAACGGAATAATCGGCTCCTCTGCACGTAGCTCCACCCATACAAACACGCCTAAAAATATAGCTGCAACAGCATACATGATGAGCGATTGATTCGATAACCACGCTTGTGTTTTACTATTTTCGATAATTACATATAATAACGAAACCATTCCGATCGTAAATAGGCCAGCACCTAAATAATCAATTTTCCGCTTCACTGCCTCTAGCTGTTCTTTATAGTGTTTAACAATCAGATAAATAGAAGCTAACCCAAATGGTACATTAATGAAAAATATAAAGTGCCATGATACTTGGTCAACAATAAAACCTCCAAATAGTGGACCAACCACGCCTGATACGCCCCATACCATGCTTAAATAGCTTTGTCCTTTAGCACGTGCCTTTTCAGTCGTAAATAGCTCACCAACCATTGTTAATGTAATTGGTAAAATTGAGCCTGCACCTATCCCTTGGATTGCACGAAAGACAATTAATTGTTCCATTGATTGTGCTAACCCACATAACATGGAACCCATTAAAAATATAATGATTCCCGTAATAATCATCCGTTTGCGCCCAAATAAATCAGCTAGCTTACCAAAAATAATCGCAGCGATAGCAGATGCTAATAAGTAAGCGGAATAAATCCAGCTTATTAAGTCTACGCCTAATAAATCTGCCGTTATACTTGGAATAGCTGTACTAACAATCGTCCCTTCAATTGCCGCAAGCGCTGTTACAAGTAATAGTGCTATAAATACTTTATTCATCGTGTCATCCATTCCTTTCCTGCATGACATACACTAACAAATTTAACCTTAAAATAAAAGAGGATGGGATACATTTTACAAAAAATATTGAGTAATCATAAGAATTTGATCCACATTCTTTCTATCAACACCCCACTATAAACTACATAAAAAAGCAGCAAGTTCATCCAATCACACTTGCTGCTTTTATCTATTAGTTAAATCGCTGAGCAATCATATCATAAATATAACGTGCTTGATCGTATTCCGGCTGTAAGGTAAAGGCCTGTTTTAAATGATACATGGCATCTTCTGTTTGCTCTGTAGACACTGCATACAATACCCCTAAATTATAGTGAGCATCTGCATTATTCCAGTCCTGTTCAATTAAAAGATCCAGTTCCTTCTTCCCTTGCTCAAACATTTCTAGTGCGCATAGCACGATTGCATAGGCTAAACGAATCTGTGTGTCTTCGGGAGCAATTTCCACGGCTCTTTGTAAATAAGGCAATGCTAATTTTGAATTTTCCATACGCTCAAAGCATTTCCCCATCATATAATACACATCTGCGCCTTCAATATGATGCTTAAGTGCTTGTTCATAAAGTTTTACAGCCTCTGCATAGCGTTCTGCATTATAATAGAGGTTTGCTAAGCCATAATAAGCTGTAGCCGCTGTCTCATCCACGGTAATAGCCTTTTGGAAAAAACGCTCTGCACGTTCTGTATCCTCTAAGACTGCTAATAAATTGCCAAAGTTTACATAACCAATAGCATTTTCAGGTTCCGCTTCTATCGCCTTTGTAAATAGTTGTGCAGCCTCTTCATAACGTTTATCTTGAAACGCTTGAATGCCCTGTTCATTATAATTCATTATTTGTCCACCTCTATGTAGCGAAAGACTGCTTCCATGAAGCCACATGGCAATAAAAGCAGTCTTAGCGCAAGTTATCCAACATATGTTAGTTTTTCATTACTTTTAAAGACTTCATCAATTGTTCCGCCGCCAATACATTCTTCTCCATCATAAAGAACCACCGCTTGTCCTGGAGTGATAGCACGAACAGGCTCTGCAAATGTAATATGAGTACGGCCATCTGCTAATAGTTCAACTTCTACTGGTGTATCAGTTTGACGATAGCGGAATTTCGCTGTACAAGAAAATTTCCCAGGCAATTTTTTTGTCGAAGTATAGTTCATTTTTACAGCAGATAATGAAGTAGAATATAGATGCTCATTGTCAAAACCCTGTCCAACAAGAAGAACATTACGCTCTAAATCTTTCCCTAACACAAACCAAGGTTCACCGTCTCCACCAATACCAAGACCATGTCGTTGCCCAAGTGTATAATACATTAAACCGTCATGTTTTCCCATGACAACGCCATCCATCGTCTCCATATTACCAGGTTGGGCTGGTAAAAATTGACTTAAAAATTCTTTAAAATTACGTTCTCCTATGAAACAAATCCCCGTTGAATCTTTTTTCTTCGCTGTTGCCAATCCTGCTTCTTCAGCAATTTTACGCACTTCTTTTTTCTCAATATCGCCAATTGGGAACATTACATGGGCCAATTGCTCCTGTGATAGTTGATTTAAAAAGTATGTTTGATCTTTATTATTATCCACACCACGTAACATTTTTACTTCTCCGTCACCACTACGATCGATACGTGCATAGTGACCTGTCGCTAAATAATCAGCGCCCAGGCTCATCGCATGCTCTAAAAATGCTTTAAATTTAATTTCTTTGTTGCACATGACATCTGGATTTGGTGTACGTCCTGCTTTATATTCTTCTAAAAAATATGTGAAAACTTTATCCCAGTACTGTTTCTCAAAATTTACAGCATAATAGGGAATGCCGATTTGATTACATACTTTTATGACATCATCATAATCTTCTGTTGCTGTACAAACACCATTTTCGTCAGTATCATCCCAGTTTTTCATAAAGATCCCGATTACTTCGTAACCTTGTTGTTTTAACAAGTACGCAGCCACCGACGAATCTACCCCACCAGACATGCCGACAACAACGCGAATTTGAGAGGGGTCACGTGTTTCTTTCATTGTGGTCACCTTTTCTTTTATCTATTTACAGTTAATGCTTCATCAATTGTAGAAACCTAACATGTTCTTCACAAATTATCTTTTTGCTAGTCTTTTCACTATTTGTGCTGTTTTTTCAGCTGCGTCACGTATATCTTTTTCTGTTAAATCCTGACCAAAGCTAAATCGTATAGAGTTTCGTAATTCCTCTGTACCTTGTCCAAACATGGCTACTAACACATGTGATGGATCAATCGACCCAGCGGTACATGCAGAACCACTAGATACACAGATTCCTGCCATATCAAGATTTACTAAAAATGATTCTACTTCCATGCCCTCAAAGCTAATATTTAAAACATGTGGCAATGACTGCTCTTCATCACCATTAATATGGAACGCTAAATTTTCCTGTGAAAATACATCAAGCATAATTTGCTTAAAGTGATTGTATAGTGAACGCTTTTCTTCACGCAACTGATTTGCAACTTGCACAGCTGTCGCAAAGCCAATAATTGCTGGTATATTTTCAGTTCCTGCACGACGTTTTTTCTCTTGTGCACCACCTAAGGCATAATTAGCTAAAGGTGTTCCAGCCTTTTGGAAAAGGAACCCAATTCCTTTAGGCCCATTAATTTTATGAGCTGATACACTCAATAAATCTACCTTTAATTGACCCACATCAATTTGTTCTAAACCATATGCCTGAACTGCATCTGTATGGAAAGTAGCTTGATGCCCTTGCAATAGCTCACCAATTTCAGCAATAGGCTGAATCGTACCGACTTCATTATTCCCATACATAATTGTTACTAAAATAGTATCATCACGAAGTGCTTTTTGGACGTCCTCAACAGCTACACGTCCTGTCTTATCCACAGGTAAATAAGTCACATCAAAGCCGTCTCGTTCAAGTTTTTCACATGTATGTAACACTGCATGATGCTCTACTTGTGTTGTAATGATGTGCTTTCCCTCTTTAGCTCGTGCATAGACAGTGCCCAGAATTGCCGTATTATCCGCTTCAGTACCACCACTTGTAAAGATTATTTCTCCCGCCTGAGCACCGATAGATTTGGCTAATATGTCGCGAGCATCATCAAGAAATTTGCGCGCTTCTCGACCTGCCCCATGGATACTGGATGCGTTGCCAAATACCTGTTGCATGGCAGTCGTCATCGCTTCTATAACTTGGCCATTCATCGGTGATGTGGCCGCATGATCGAGATAGATATATGAATTCATGTTGAAAACTCCTTTTTAATAAAAAACGCTGGAACCCTCATTTATCATAAGTTTATGAAAAACATTCCGTGTGCACAAACAGTTTCACCATTTATGTTTCAACTCAACTATGATACGTATGGGAAGCAGCGCTTTAGCTTAAACATTTTAAATATAGAACATATAGCCTTCCGCTACATTTTCTTCTGTGTATTGTGCTAAATCTTCAATTGTTGTTGTATCTAACACATTTTTTACTGCGTCACGAATGCGCAACCATAACTCTCGTTGTGGTGCTTCCTCGTTTTCAATGCCCTCTACTGGTTGAATTGGCCCCTCTAGTACACTAATAACATGGGCTGCAGAAATTTCGCTCGGTGGATTTGCTAGCATATAACCACCATAAGCGCCACGTACACTTTTTACTAAGCCTGAATTACGAAGCGGTGACACTAATTGCTCTAAATACGCCTCTGAAAGCTCCTTTTCGGCAGCAATTTTACGTAAAGGAATAGGACCCTCTCCGTAATGCTTTGCTAATTCAATCATAATCGTAAGCCCATAACGGCCCTTTGTTGAAATTTTCATTTTATCACCCTCAATTAGTCTAGTCAAAATTACTACCAACAGTATATCATAATCTCCTCTTGATGAACTCGGAAATACACCTAGAAGGATATGATATACTAAATAATGCGATTCAACATTATTCAGTGATCCACTATCCGCACTGTATTTTAGTGCAAATAAATGGATGAATGTAAAATGACACCGACTGAAAGGGGGATTTATATTGCACAATGAACCACTTGCTTTTCGAATGCGCCCTTTAACACTTGATGAAATTGTAGGTCATCAGGACTTTATTGGTCCAAACACAGCTCTATATAAAATGATTCAAAATGAACATGTCCCTTCCATGTTGCTTTACGGAGAACCTGGCATAGGCAAAACCTCGATTGCAAATGCAATTGCTGGAAGCTCTCAGCTCCCTTTCTTCGCACTTAACGCGACACGAGCTGGTAAAAAAGATGTGGAAGATATTGTCCAGGAAGCTAGAATCTCAGGGAAAGTTCTACTTTTTTTAGATGAAATTCATCGCTTCAATAAATTACAACAAGACACTTTGCTACCGCATGTTGAAAACGGCTCGATTGTGTTAATCGGTGCAACAACAGAAAATCCTTACCACGATGTCAATCCAGCTATTCGTTCTCGCTGTGGTGAGATATATCAACTAAAACGATTAACCAAGGAAAATCTAATGGAGCTTGTAGAAAAAGCACTTGCAGATGAAAAGCGGGGCTTAGGTAAATATCATTTTATCTTAACAGATTCACAAATAGAGCGTATTGCAGAAGCAGCTAATGGAGATGCACGAAAGGCATTGACTTTGCTAGAATCTATTTA
This sequence comes from Lysinibacillus sp. VIII_CA, assembly GCF_049943995.1. Lineage (NCBI taxonomy): Bacteria > Bacillati > Bacillota > Bacilli > Caryophanales > Bacillaceae > Lysinibacillus > Lysinibacillus sp. VIII_CA. Next base: position 396,128 of record NZ_JBNFXM010000002.1, on the reverse strand, counting down.
TTATGCAAGTGATGAAGTGGAAGGGCAAACGATTGCAGCCAATCATATTATTGATCACCTGATTAGCCGAATTGGTGTTTATGGTGATAAAAAGGGCTCCCATTTTTATAATCTACTTTCTGCCTTGCAGAAATCTGTCCGTGGCAGTGATACCAATGCCGCACTATATTATTTAGCACATTTATTAGAAACTGGTGATTTAGTGGCTGTCAGCAGACGATTGCTTGTCATGGCGTATGAAGATATTGGCCTTGCTAATCCTGAGGTAGGTCCTCATATGCTAGCCGCAGTTCAGGCAGCAGAACGTCTTGGATTACCAGAGGCACGTATCCCACTTGCAAGTGCCGTTATTGAGATGTGTTTAGCATCAAAATCTAATTCAGCTATTCTGGCAATCGATGAAGCGATAAAGGCGATTCATGATGGCAAAACGGGGGGTATCCCTCATCATTTGCGTGATGCTCATTATGCAGGGGCAAAAGATTTAGGTCATGTTGGGTATCAGTATCCTCATAACACACCCATCGGAACATTCGGTGGCTGGGTAGACCAACAATACTTACCCGATGAGCTTGTTGGCACCGAGTTTTATAAACCTGTTGTTGCAGGTGAGGAAAAACGCATGGCTAGTATCTACGAAAAGCTTAAATCTTTTCATCAAAATAAAAAATAGTTTTCCAGAGCAAAGTCCTTCCTTCTATCTTTAGAAGCGACTTTGCTTTTTTAAATACAAAAAAAAGAACCCACGAAACTTGAATGGGCAAATACATCCATTTTTCAACACGTACCGTTGTTGAAAACTAGAAATAATTACAAAAGTTCACGTAGATTCTTATCTATAGTCTATTTTCAGAAAATAGACTTTCTTCAATTGTCTAGATATTCAATTCATGATCAACAAATAATTTAAACTGTTGTAGACATTTCTTTACATCACCCTTTTGTACGAGCACTTCATTACGCAAAGTAGTCACTTTTTCTTTATCCTCTACTACTTCAGCCATGAGGGTAAAAATATCTGTCAATAATTGCTCATTTTCCTCTTGATCGATGCTAGGCAAAGAAGAGGCCGCAATATGTAATAACTTCTCCACTTTATTAGGCGTCTTTTGTAAAGCATTAGATGAATAGAACGTTGAAGCAGCTAAAAAATAGCATAGCTTGGCACTACAGTCGATAAACAAATGCCAATACGTATTTGCACTAGGGATTTCCCCTGACCGATTATCGATATATTCCTTATAAAAAGTTGTCACTTGTGTATATAAAGGATTCAATTCTCGCATCGCTTTCGGATAATTATCAGATGTGTCTAAGTAATCAAATACAATGGCATTCATTTTCTCTTGAAGCTTGACAATATCTAAATGATCTCGAATAATTTGAATTTCCATTTTCCCACTCTCCCATTTGTCATTTGTTGATTTCGCACTTCATGGCTATTTTTGATTAGCTCAAAGCATCCCAAACAAACTGATCGATTATCTATTGGAATTATTCAAATTATAGCAATAAACCAATTAGAGTAGTGGGGACATGAAAAAAATAAGACAATTTCGTGAATTAATAGCATTTTATGCACATAAGAAGAACTATTTTGGTAAAATTATACCCTTTGTACATATTCATCAAATAGCGCTTGTTCCATTGTTCGATCAACAATTTCCACAATACTTCCCTGGACATATTTTTTAATACGTTTATTCGGGATATAAAAATAAGCATTGTTTTTAATTAACCATTCACTCAATGTTAGGTCACTACCTGCTTGTTCATTCGTTAATATTTTCTTATGCCGTAAAATATCGGCCATTTTATAAAATCCATCTGACAATTCATAGGCAGATACATCAAAATTAAAAATGGGGCTTACAACCTGTCCGATATCATAAATATGTATCGTTTGCTTCTCTTCATCTATAGCCAACTCGACAGTGCTTATTTCATCGAATAGATTTAAACCTCTATACTCCATTTGATAAATTTTTTCCATCTGTATATGCCTCCTTTTTATAACGATCTTATTGTAACATAGAAAAAGTAGCCCCTTTAAAAATAATAAAGGCGGCTACTTCTACGAAAATGATTCATTATGCTGTTTTTTGAAATCTTATAGGGTATTAACCTTGTACGCGTGTGATTTTCACATCTTTTAAGATCGTATTAACAACCCAACTTGCTGCAATTAAACCTGCAACTGATGGCACGAAGGCATTGGAAGAAGGTGGCATCTTCGCTTTACGAATTGCAGCATCCGGCTTCCCTACATGTTCAACCACATCTGGACGTACGACAATCGGACTTTCATCCGAAAATACAACTGTCACACCCTTATGGATTCCTTCTTTACGTAACTTTGTGCGTATAATTTTTGCTAGTGGGTCTGTATGTGTTTTTGAAATATCTGCAATTTGGAAGCGAGTAGGGTCCATCTTATTCGCAGCACCCATACTAGAAATAATAGGAATATTACGCTTTAAGCATTCTTTCATAATATGAATTTTATACATGACTGTATCACTTGCATCGATTACATAATCAATGCCTTGTGCGAAAAATTTTTCATACGTTTCTTCCGTATAAAACATATGCATATCAATGACTTCACAATCGGGATTAATATCTGCAATGCGCTCTTTCATAATAGCTGATTTAGATTGTCCAACTGTAGATAGATACGCTACTAATTGTCTATTCACATTGGTAATATCTACATTATCCTTATCGACTAATATAATTCGGCCGATACCACTTCGTGCACATGCTTCAGCAGCAAATGATCCAACGCCACCTACACCAAGAATAGCAACCGTTGTATTTTTTAATTTTTCGAGACCCTCTGTTCCTATAGCGAGCTCGTTACGTGAAAATTGATGTAACATCCTGACACTCTCCATCTATGAAATTTTATTAGTAAACCTAGTTATATACTAAGATAAAATCAAAACCTATATTACATTTTATCATGTTATACATCAAGTGAAAATTAGAAAGAAAAAAATAGAGCAATTGAATCGATTCAATTGCTCTGTACTTCATTATACATATTTTTTTGAAAGGTCTCTATAAAAGAATTACTATACTGGACATTTATTTGTTGAAGGGCGGCAATGACAGCTCCTCCTATTGGGGGTAATGCAGGGGTCTTAAAGCGGAACGGTAATGTCTGCTCCATTGCCATTGCTTGAAGCCTTGGAACAAAGTAATTTTCATTCGTAAATACGCCTCCACATAGGACGACAGGCACTTCTTCTTGCCCCCACGCCATCCGTAAATAGCATGCTTTAATTGCCTTAAAATAGTTTTGACAGGCTTCCTCAATGATTCTCTTGGCTACTAGATCACCATCATCAGCCGCTGCAACAATATAGGCACTCACTGGCGCGATGACTGTGCGCGGATGCTCCTCTCCATAAACACAGGCAATTAATTGTGGTACATCATCTACTGAGAAATGCTTCATTACAGCTTCTGTCAATATAGTACGAGGAGCCCTGCCATCATAGCTTTGTAGAACAGCCTTTAGTAATTGGACACCTAAATCATAGCCACTTCCTTCATCATCAAACAGATATCCCCAACCGCCTACTCGGTGATAATGCTGCTGCTTATCATATCCCATTGTGATAGCGCCTGTCCCCGCGATTTGAACAATTCCTGCCTTTCCCAGTGTACCCGCATAAAGAGCGATTAACGCATCATTGTCTACCTTAATGGTCGCGGAGTCACACACATATTGCCGTAATATAGATTCCACCATGCTCTCAGCTTGAAGCTCCATGACACCCGCCATACCCGCAAAGCAGCTCGTCACCTCTGCTACTATTTGAGGATTTTGTTGCTGTAAACTTTGCATGATTGAATGAATGGTTGCCTCGAAATATGGTTGGTCCATAGCTGTGGGGTTACTGCGAGTTGTGTCTATTTGGGCAAAGCATTGACCTTTTTCATCACAAATAATCGCTGTCGTTTTGGTGCCTCCACCATCAATGGCTAAAACATACATAACACCATTTCCTTTCGCATAAAGAAAAAGAGATTGATAGCTCAATCCCTTCCTCTCTTATTTTCATTTCGTAAAACCAAATGACGACCATGGTTGAATGTGCGCTAGTAAAAATTGTTCTTCTTCGACAACACTTGCGACAACATTACTTGACCCAGCATTTGGAATTTCCTTTAGTACGATTTGTAGCTCACCTTTATATCGAACATCCAAATTATTATCGATTGTGACATCACCCATCTTTAATGGTCGTGTATTATGCACAGGAAAGTCACCATTTTTGTATTTCACGCGAGATTGTGTGCTGCGAATCACATACTCAGATACATCGCCTCGATTAAAATGCTGTTCCTTATAAAGAATTGTTTCCTCTAATATACTCGTATCTGCTGACTGAACAAGCTTTAATTCAAGCTTCTGGCGGTTTAATTGTCCTAAAGCTCGTATTTCTTCCTCCGATGCATACATATTGCCAATGATGCAATCATCAATTAACCCTGTATGCCATAAATCTTTTGCCTGCACCGTAATGGGAAGGTGACGGTGCTCCTCTAATGTTGGTAAACCTTGTTCTGTTACTTCCCATGGTCCAAACTTACCATGCTGAGAGGAAATCATGGCAGCTGTCCGAATATTATTTGCTTTAAACTGTTGAGAGGTTTGTAAAAAATGCTGACGAGATAAACCTGTAAATTGTCTCGGATAAAAATTATGACAGCCGATAATATTTTCTTTATTCGGGCGGTACGATAAAATATTGTCTACATATTTCGTACCATTACTTATATTTAATTCAATTTTTAGATTACTGGCATCAAGTGACATGAATGCTTCTTCCTGACCTGAGAAACCCATGTCTAAACGCAAAGCAGCTAAATGATAATGCTCTTTCAAATACCCTATATCTTTATAGCTTAAATTTAGCTCTTGAAAAACGGCTGGGGCTATATCTGCAGAAATGTCAAAACCCAATTGCTGTGCAAATTGATTTATTTGTTGTAATTTCTGTCGTTCTTCTTCCTGCCTTAATGACATCAAACATGTAAAAATACGATCGAAACCATTGTCATGAGCAAGCTGAACATAACGCTTCATTTCGTCTAGTGTACTATGCTGTGGATATAGCGAAATACCTAATCTCTTCACTTCAAACCCTCCGTTAGTAAACGCTTATACTTCTACCTTTTGGCCTTCCGTTTGGGCTACAGGTGATTGTTCACCCTGTGCCGCTGAAGCAGCTTTTTGTTCGTTTTGCTTTGCCATGCGATTTGCCATAGAAAGGAATGGCAAGTAAATGCATATAGCTACTACAATTAAAACGATACTTAATACGGCTCCACGCCAAGATTGTGTTACTAGGAAACCATTAATAATCGGTGGTGTCGTCCATGGAACCGCAATGGTTGCCGCAGGCACAAACCCCCATTTTGTTGCGAAGAATGCAATCGTCACATTGACCATTGGTGTCAAAATAAATGGTACAAATAAGATTGGATTTAATACAATTGGTAAACCAAATAATAATGGTTCATTAATATTAAATAATCCAGGAGCAGCTGATAGCTTTCCTACTGTATTATATTGTTTGTTTTTACGAGCAATAATGAAGATGGCAATAATTAAGGCAATCGTTGTGCCTGATCCACCCATATTAATAAATGCATCGAAGAACGGTTTATTAATAATATACGGTGCTACCTTACCAGCAGAAATAGCTGCAACGTTAGCATCAATTGCTTGTAGGTTAATGGATTGCATAAATGGCTCGATAATATTCGCGCCATGTATACCAAATGACCATAAAAACGTAGGAATGAAAGCTAAAATAAGACCAGCTACCCATGTATTTGTTAAGCCCATAAAAGGCTCTTGAATTGACGAATAAAACGATCCAATAATATCTGGTACATCAAAGCCAGCCGAAATAATTGTCCGAACTAATGCAAATAATCCGATCGTAATAATTGCAGGCAGTAATGCAGCAAAAGATTTGGATACAGCCGATGGTACACCTGCAGGCATTTTAATCAGTAGTTTAGGGTTACCCGATAATCGTGAGAACAGCTCTGCGGAAATTAGAGCCGTTATAAGGGCAACAAATATTCCTCCCGTACCTGTCGTTAATCCTGTTAAACCACCTTCCCCAAACGTTCCAAACGTCATATAACTGGCAAGACCGATAACCCCTCCGGATAGTGCATCCTTGTCATAGCTTTTTGTCAAATGGTAGGCAACAGAGAAGGCTAATAATAGTGAGATGATTCCAAATGTTGCGCCCCAGACATTACCTCCAAACTGTGTCCATGTCTCATGTTTCCAAATGGCATCGAGTGCATTTTGATAAAATTTGATAGGCAAATTGTTAATAAGTACAGCCAGTGATCCTACAATCGTCAAAGGCATGATCGTAATAAATCCATCACGAATGGCAACTAAATGACGCTGATTCCCAACCTTAGCAGCAACCGGTACAAATTTTTCTTCTAAAAAACGGAACATTCTCATACACTCCCTTTGCTTTTTATTGTGACATCAAAATTTGATGTTACTCCCCTTTGATTCGTTCATATAATTCAATCATTTCCTGTGCTAAATCCCGAAATGTAATAGCGTTCATTAAATGATCCTGCGCATGAATTAATAACATCGATACTTCGACTTTTTCTCCCCTTGCCTCTTGTGATAATAAACCTGTTTGAGAATGGTGCGCCTCAATCAATGCCTCATTCGCTAATTTAATCTTTTCCTTTGCTTCGTCTATCTGTCCCTTTTTTGCCAGTTGAAGAGCTTCCATGCATTCACTTTTTGTATGACCACTATGAACAATAAGCCCCATAATGGATTCCATTAATGCTGTTTCTTCCATCCCCTTCGAGTCTCCTTTAACCTATTAATTGTAATGCTTGCTGCAAGACTTTTTCTCCATTCATCATGCCGTAATCTGCCATATTAATGACATCGATTGGGAAATCCATGCCCTTGAATTTTGTTTCATACGAGCCCTTTAAATAGCGTACTTGAGGACCTAATAACAGCACATCAGCTTTTTTAGTCGCCAGTACTTTTTCAACTTCCCCTTCTGCAATTGCATAAATATCTGCCTCAATATTTTGCTCTTGTGCAGCTTTTTGCATCTTTGATACTAATAAACTAGTACTCATACCGGCTACACACACTAACATAATATTTTTCATTCGTAACACTCCTTTTTTCATTTTCCAATCGTGTAATCGCTTACTTAATTTGAGAATAGCACCTATTGGTATATACCACAATATGTTTTTTACAGTAATTTTCTACTTTTAGAACTATTTACAAAATTGGGCTATTGTTCTTGTATAGAAAAATAAACGATTCTACTTATCTGGTATAGTCCACAAAAGAATTCAAAAAAATTTTAATATTCCTGACTATTCATTCCTTAAAAATATTCATGAAATGCTGGTTTTTCGGTAGATAATGCCCACTGCCAATGCTGAATAACCTTCTTATCTATAGGTTGATTTGCATACATAACAGCTTCTTTTACTGACAGATAGCCCACCGTCATTGCTGAAAAAAGATTAATTGGTAATGTTAACATATGCATGTCAATGATCGAATTTGTCTTAATTATTGAGACATGACCACTTTTATTTATTTCATAGATTTGTTCATTCCACTGACAAAACTTATCTTCAATACGGACATACAACGTTTCATGAATATCCTTCCAAGGATATTGCTGCATAAATGCATAAACATCGACTACTCTGACCATTACATCCTGTTTAACTTCCTTTTTAAATTGTGGCTCTTCGAAATAAAAGCCAAATGGCATATGGTTGGAAGTAACCCCTTTAATACTACTAACACTCGCTGCATGAGATGTTATGTAACGCCACATTGCTTGCTCTGCTGAATAATTTGCTACAATAAAATCCTGAATTTCAAACGTATTATGCTGAATCGTATATCGGATATATCCCTCTACATAATCCTCGTTTAAATAGGCAGCAAAATGACTATCTGGGCTCCTTCTTTCAATTCTTTTCCACCATGCATCATCTCGGATCATACCACCATTTTGAGAGATAGCCATTGCCTGTTGAAAATCCTTGATCCTCTCGAAAAGCTCGGAGTCTGGCCATTCAAAGCTCATCCGTTTAATGACATCTAATTGCCTTCCCAATGAAGGAAACATTGATTGTGGTATTGTGTAATATAACTTCTCGAAGAACAGCTCCCATCCGAAATGACGGTAGAAGGATACAGAGAAAGGGGCTAATACAGAAATGGTCTGCCCATTCTCACGCATATTTCGTAGGGCTTCTATCATCAGTCTTTTTATAATTCCCTGCTGACGATACTCCGGATATGTAGCGACAAACCCTATGCCCCCCATTTTGTAGCTGATACCGTGCACGGTCATATTAAGTGGTAGGATTAATAGCTGCCCCACCACCTTTTTGGCATCATAGGCACCTAGTGTTGTACTATGCTCGATCCAATAATGAAAATCCTCTCTACGTGGCCCTATATATTTATTTGGAAAACAATAATCCCGTAATTGATGAATCTGCTCATAATCATTCGGTGAAATGATACGAATGTCCAAAAAACCACCCCTTTAAAAAACTGAATATTCTTATAATTAAATAGCTACAATCTGTTAAATGAGATTCATCTGCAGTGGCTTGAAAAGAAACCACTGCTTGCTTGAATCCTTAAAGCTCTTCTCCTATTTCCTTCGACACCATAATGTCTGTTATTGTTTGAAATAATTTTTCAACGTCTGAACCATCTGCTGAAATTTCCACTACACTTCCTGGTTTAACCCCAAGTGACATGACGCCCATAATAGACTTTAAATTTACTGCCTTCTCTTGAAAAGTTAAGGTAATGTCACTTTCGAATGGTGTAACCGCAGTGACAAGTAATGCAGCGGGCCTTGCATGTATTCCTTCTGGTGTCGTAATTTTATACATTTTCTTCATTCACAACGCCTCCATTTTCATGTGAAATCTATCCGATCTTGATAATTGGCAATCATTATCTCATTATGTGACCAATCGGAGTCTACATTATTGCTAACAAAAATGGGCAGCTCGGTTGAAGTCTTTGCAATTTCTTCAATAACTTCGCTGAATAAAGCATTCAATAGCAGCGAACCGATAACTGTCGATGCAGGTGCATATTGCATGTTTTGTGCATGTAGAACACCATCGCCAATAGGTATATGAGTATTAATAACGTGATCTACCACTTCTTCCAGTCGTAGCCCACTGTGATGACGTGTAGCCTGCTCTCTATATTCAAGTGATTGGAGAGAGAGGACTAATACGTTAGCATTTTTGGCTAATAGAGCAGCATCAATCGGTGCTGAATTTCTTCCAGAAGTTGAAATCACAATGCAAATATCATTTTCACGAAAGTCAAATATCTTTTTATGTTGTTCAATAATTGCTGGGTCCTTTTCATTAATTGAAGAGGCTATGGCACCTGCATGTAATGCTAGAGGCTCAATAAAAATCGGACGAACAGGTACTAAACCTCCCGCACGGTAAAAGGCCTCCTGTGCTAATAGCTGTGAATGACCACAACCAAATAATTGGATAATCCCACCTTTTTGAAGGCGTTGCACAATAATTTGTGCTGCTTCTTTTATACAAGCAGACTCCTTCTCCTTCACAACGTGGATCAGCTTTTCAATTTCAGTAAAATATGCATCCATATAATCACCTTTTAATTTCACTTATAAATTTGTAGCGATCAGCACGATACGTACTACGTACAAGCTCAAACGGTCGACCGTCAGATAAATAACTCGTACGTTTAATAATTAAAACAGGTGCTGTTTGATTAATCTGCAAAAACTTACCATCCTCTTTAGACACAATAGCTGCTTCCATTTGTTGAACGGCATTACCAATTTTTTGATGGAACTTCGCCTCAATTAATGCATAGAGAGAGCCCATTATTTGCTTCTCATCTAACTCCGGATATACTTTCACAGGTATATATGTTTTTTCAATCGCCATTGGTTGTGAATCGGCATTTCTTATTCGTACGACATAAAATACTTCTTCTCCTGGCTCCATCATTAAATCCCTTGCGATATCCACTGGTGGTATGATTTTTTCAAATCGTAACACTTTACTACTTGGTTCCATCCCTCTTGCTCGCATATCCTCAGTAAAACTTGTTAAGCCTTTTAACGGCTGCTCCAATTTTGGATTGGCAACATAGGTACCTCTTCCTTTTTCACGATATAACAAACCGCTATTCACTAGATTAGTAATGGACTGACGAACAGTCATTCTACTAACATCAAATTGTGCAGAAAGCTCTCGTTCTGAAGGTATTGTCTCACCAATTTTGTACTCTTCTAAATAAATTCGTTGTTTAATAATCTCTTCTATTTGTATATAGATAGGTATATGAGAATTTTTCTCTAACAATTCTTGCACCATCCTTATCGCCTCATTTATGATTTCTCAAATACAACTTTACCTCGACAAATAGTTTTTTGCACATTTAATTTTCGATCAAGCAATACAAAATCTGCATCAAAACCTTCTTTAATTCGTCCTTTTTTGGACAACCCTAACTGCTCAGCAGCATTCGTAGAGGACATGGCAACTATTTCTTGAAGTGAACAATTTGTAACAGCCTTCATATTTTTTACTGCCTGCTCCATCGTTAAAATACTCCCAGCTAATGCTCCGTTTGCTAAATGAGCACCTTTTTCGCTCACGAACACGGTTTGCCCGCCTAAATCATATTCGCCATATATTAACCCTTTCGCACGCATTGCATCTGTAATAAGTATAATGCCCTTTGCACCCTTCATACGATATGCTAACATCACTGATTGAGGATGACTATGCACAAAATCGACAATAAGTTCAACCTTAATTTTGTCGTCTAGTAATGCTCCTCCCACAACACCAGGGTCACGATGGTGAAAGGGTCGCATTTGATTATATAAATGAGTGACCTGATTTACACCCAAAGCTACTGCCTTTTGGACTTCCTCTATTGAAGCATCAGAGTGACCAATTGATGGAATGACATGAAAGTTCATTAGTGCTTCAAGAAATGTAAAGCCGCCCTCTATTTCTGGTGCCATCGTGATTTGTCTTATTTGATAGTTACTAATGTTTTGCCAATGAGCAAATTGCTCAATCGTAGGACTAATCATGTAAGCTACTGGCTGAGCACCAGCACGTATTTTCGAAACAAATGGACCCTCCACATGTATGCCCAATAAATTGGCTTCCCCTACATTACGATGGAATTTTGCTACATTCATTAAAGCGCTTTCAATTTTACCAATGGATTGTGTCATCGTTGTGGCAAGAAAACTTGTAACACCTTCTTGCACTAAAGAACGAGCTATGGCATGTAAGGACTGTTGAGTAGCATCCATCGTATCATGACCAGCTGAACCATGAATATGCATATCAATAAAACCTGGGAGCAGAAGCCAATCCTTAGCTGTACCATCTATATATTGAGCGGCTTCCATTTTAAAGTTGCGGCCAATTTGGGCAATTTCACCATCCTGAATATAGATATCACCCTCAAATGGTCTTCCCTCAGGATTAATCATTGTGACATGGGAGATTAATAGCGTATCCTTCAAAATTTCACCTCCAGCTAAATATTAAAAGCTCTGAGAAATTTTCAACATCCTCTTCAAGGTATAGTTGTCTATACCAATTATATGCCGATTTACCAAAAATATAAAGCTGTTTTTTCTATTTTCTAAATTTTTCATACATTATATTTAATTCTTTGAAATCATTCTGAAAAAAACTAATACGCCTGCATGGTAGGTATATATTCATTTTCACATAAAAAAGGAGCTTTTTTATCAGCCCCTTTTCAACCCTATGTATAGGACGAATCCCAATTGTGCCGTAATGCCAAGAAACATTCGTTTTGAACCCGCAATTTGCAGGGGGGTGCCCGCTTTGCAGCTTTAAACGTCCCGCTCCGCTAGGGGCATGTTTGCGACTACAAAATGAAGGCTCCCGATTCGTTAGTGTTCGGTCAAAACTTTGAAGTAGAATTAGCAGTTAGACAAACACATCAGGATTCGTATTACAGTTATCATAGCATTACTTTTCTGATAATTCAAACGATTATATCTAATAATCTATGATTTCTTGAAAAACGCAAAAAATACCTAGATTCCCAACATTTTTTGCTAGGAAATCCAGGTATTTCGTATTATTAATTATTTTCTAAATGGTTTAATCGCCAAACTCAACTCGCTTAGTTGCTCAGGAGATACTTCGCTTGGTGCCTCTGTCATTAAGCAGCTTGCACTTGCTGTTTTTGGGAATGCAATTGTATCACGTAAATTGTGACGGCCTGCTAAAAGCATCACAAAGCGATCAAGACCAAATGCAAGTCCAGCATGTGGTGGCACGCCATATTCAAATGCTTCTAATAAGAAACCAAATTGAGCTTGAGCTTCTTCTTCTGAGAAACCAAGTAATTCAAACATTTTTTCTTGTAGGTCACGTTCGTAAATACGTAGTGAACCACCACCAAGCTCATAGCCGTTTAATACGATATCATATGCCTGTGCACGAACAGCTGATGGATCTGTATCCATTAACGGAATATCCTCGTCAAACGGACGTGTAAATGGATGGTGAGCCGCATAATAACGACCGTCCTCCTCAGAGTATTCAAATAATGGCCAGTCTGTAATCCATAGGAATGCAAATTGTGATTCATCGATTAAATCTAAGTCTTGACCTAATTTCGTACGAAGTGCCCCTAAAGATGCTGCTACAACAGATGCTTTATCCGCAACGAATACTAGAATATCGCCAACTTCCGCACCCATTCGTTCGATTAATGCTGCCGCTAACGCCTCATCGAAGAATTTTGCGATTGGACCATTTAAGCCTTCCTCTGTTACCTTTAACCAAGCAAGACCTTTTGCGCCGTAAATACCTACGAACTTAGTTAGTTCATCCATATCTTTACGGGAATATTTGTCAGCTGCACCTTTAATATTGATACTTTTTACTTGTTTTCCTTGTGCCACTGTATCAGCAAACACCTTGAAACCACAGCCTTCAAAAACATCATTTAAAGCCACTAATTCTAATCCAAAACGTACATCTGGTTTATCAGAACCATAGCGATCCATGGCTTCTTGGTACTTCATGCGTTGGAATGGTGCAGGGATATCAATCCCTTTCACTTCTTTCATCACTGCTTGGATTAATCGCTCGTTCATTTCTAAAACTTCCTCTTGTGTTAAGAAGCTTGTTTCAATGTCCACCTGTGTAAACTCAGGTTGACGGTCAGCACGTAAGTCCTCATCTCGGAAGCAACGTGCAATTTGGAAATACTTCTCAAAGCCAGCAACCATTAATAATTGTTTAAATAGCTGTGGAGATTGCGGTAACGCATAAAATTCGCCTTCATGGACACGGGATGGCACTAAATAGTCACGAGCACCCTCTGGCGTTGATTTTGTTAAAATTGGAGTTTCGACCTCTAGGAAACCTTCGTTTTGCAAGAAGTTACGGATTGTACGTGTAACATCAGAACGCATTTTGAAAGTATCAAACATAACTGGACGACGAAGGTCAAGATAACGGTATTTTAAACGTAAATCTTCTGATACGTCTGTACGATCTTCAATTTGGAATGGTGTAGTTTTTGCTGTATTAATGACGACTAATCGCGTGGCTTCCACTTCGATTTTACCATTTGGGACATTCGGGTTGATTTGGTCCTCTGTACGTAGGATAACTGTCCCTTCTATTTCAATTACATACTCACTACGCACTTTATCCGCTAATGCATGCGCTTCTGCAACGTCTGGACTAAAGACAACTTGTGTAATACCTGTACGGTCACGTAAATCAATGAAAATTAATCCACCAAGGTCACGACGACGCTGTACCCATCCTTTTAATACGACTTTTTCGCCTTGTAACGTTTCTGAAAGCTCGTTACTAGCATGTGTTCTAGTAGCCATTGTTAAATTCCTCCAAAATAAATTCGATTATGTAGCATTCAACGAGAAATGCCATCTTTGTTTAGGATTGTTGTGATAAATAATTGACTAACTCTGAAAATGCAACCTTGTGCTGCTCACCAGATTCCATATGTTTCACAGCAGCCGCTTGCTCTTCAAGCTCTGTTTCACCAAGGACAATTGTATACTTTGCCCCTAGACGGTCAGCTGATTTCATTTGGGCTTTCATTTTACGATCTAAATAATCCATCTCTGTTGCAAGGCCCTTTGCACGGAAAGTACTAGTTAACTCTACCGCCTTTTGCTTTGCATCCTCACCCATGGCAATAATATAAACGTCTAATCCAGAAGCCGTATCTAATTCAACACCTTCTGCTTCAAGTGCTAATAACAAACGTTCAATACTTAAAGCGAAACCAATACCAGCTACATCTGGACCGCCTATTTCTTGTACCAGACCATTGTATCGTCCACCACCACAAAGTGTTGTAATAGCTCCAAAGCCAGATGCCGTTGACATAATTTCGAATGTCGTATGGTTGTAATAATCCAGTCCTCTTACAAGATTTGGATCAACCACATACGTAATGCCGAGAGTATCTAAATATGATTTCACTTGAGCAAAATAAGCAGCCGATTCCTCTGTAAGGAACTCTGTTAATGCAGGAGCTGTTTTCATTAATGGGTGCTCACGATCCACCTTACAATCTAAAATTCGCAATGGGTTTTTTTGTAAACGATTTTGGCAATCTGAGCAAAACTCATGAATATGTGGCTCAAAATGCTGTAATAAAGCTGTACGGTGCGTATCACGTGTTTCTTTATCACCCAGTGAATTGATCACTAATTTTAAATCCTTTAAGCCAGCTGATTCATAGACATCCATTGCAAGAGCAATGACTTCTGCATCAATTGCAGGATCTGCTGAACCAATTGCCTCTACACCAAATTGAACAAATTGGCGATAGCGACCAGCTTGTTGACGCTCATAGCGGAACATAGGTCCTAAATATGACAGCTTAACAGGTTGATCGGGAGCACCAAACATTTTATGTTCAACATATGCACGTACAACACCAGCTGTATTTTCAGGACGTAGTGTTAATGAACGACCTCCACGATCCTCAAATGTATACATTTCTTTTTGGACAACATCCGTTGTTTCCCCTACACCACGTGCAAATAAATCAGTCTGCTCGAAAATCGGTGTACGTATTTCGTTGTAGCGATAAACACGACAAATATCACGAATAATTGCTTCAACCTTCTGCCACTTTTCAGATTGGCCTGGCAAAATATCTTGTGTCCCTCTTGGCACTTTAAAACTCATGTAATTCCCTCCTATATTGATTGCCTATGATTTAGCCATTTTCTCGCCAAGTTTAGACGAGATTACGCCACATTTAAGACATTTTTATCGAGACTAAGCTGGTTTACCTCATGCAGAGCGAGTAGCGGACATTCTCATACTGAGCACAAACCGGTTCATAAAAAGCATTCCATGTTTTTGGACAACACAAAAAGCTCCCGTCACCTTGCCTATGCAAGGGACGAGAGCTGTATAAGCTTCCGCGGTTCCACCCTAGTTGACACAAAATTTTACATGTGTCCTCCTCGTAATCGGATAACGGCCGATTCCGTTTTTTCCTACTAGGCACTGCCTTTCAGAAAAAAGCCTCTCAAGTGTTATTCACGTCATACATTTTTGTAGGAAAGATTGCAGCCTAAGTCTTTCCCTCTCTGTTCCAATAGAGGTACACGCTACTTGCTTGGTCATAAGCGATTAATCATTTTTCGATTACCCTTTATGTTAGTCACTAGCTAACCTAATGTCAACTATTTTTGTATTTTTCATCAGACAGTAACGAAAATATTAAATTCCATTACCTTTTTACCACGAATTATTATACAAAAGCATGGTAAAATAGCACAAGGAATAGGAGGAATCTGATGAGGACAAAAATTTTACATAGTATTATCATCTTCGTACTAATAGTAACAATTGCGATTCCAAATAAGAACTTTATTCAAAATGCTTCCGCTGATACTAGTGATTTAAAAGTAGCAGGTACGATTCTTCATTTACGTGAGGGTCCTGGATTGTCTTATCCAATTATTACAACTTTAGAAGAAGGTGATCCTTTAACTTCAATTGATCGTGAAGGTGATTGGATACAAGTAAAAGCAGGTAGCTATGAAGGCTGGGTAGCATCCTGGCTAACTGCCTCTACAAGCACTCAAAAAACCATTGATAAAACTGTTATTTCACAGGTTGACCGTTTAAATATTCGCACTGATCCAGATATTTCTTCAGCTGTTCTTGGACAGCTTTCTACGGGTAACCAAGCTAACCTTATAGAGGAAAATAATGAATGGGCAAAAATTGATTGGAATGGACAATCCGGTTGGGTCTCTAAGGATTATGTGACGATTAACGACAGTCCTAAAAAAGAAACCAAGCCAAAAGAGGATTCTGTAGAGGTTTCTACAACAACTACTCCTGTTAATAAAGATACAACCTTTACTATTTTGGTGGATGCACTGAATGTTCGTAAAAAACCTGACTTGAATGCCAAAAAAATTGGCACAGTTACTAAAGGACAGGCTTATAAAGTCCTTGCGCATGAGCACAATTGGGTACAAATTCAGTACAATGATAAAAAAGCTGGATGGGTCTATAGTTTTTACGGTACTTTTTCAAATAAAGTAAAGAGTACATCTAAATCGTCCTCTTCAAAAGATTTAGAATCCGTTACCATTATTTATAATGGGACAAACTTGCGAACTGATGCGTCAACTGCAGCTGAAGTTATCGAACGAGTAGATGCTGGTAAAACCTATCCAATCGTCGGCGTAAAAAATGATTTTTACGAAATTCAATTAGACAAAGAAACAGCGTTTGTTGCGAATTGGGTTGTCACAACGAGCTCCAATAAAACTTCCATCCCACAAAAGGATCCACAAGAACCTCGTAAAAAAGGAACATTAAATGGATTAACCATTGTTGTAGATGCTGGACATGGGGGCAATGACCATGGGACAACAGGTCAACGAGGAACAGAAGAAAAAGGAATTACTTTGAAAACAGCCACTCTCCTTGCTTCTAAGCTAAGTGCAGCAGGTGCCAATGTTGTTATGACAAGAGAGTCGGACGAATATGTGGCATTACGAAAGCGAGTCTCAATTGCCCATCAGTATGAGGCAGACGCCTTTATTAGTCTTCATTATGATGCAACAGATGATAGTTCTATTAACGGCTTCACGTCTTATTATATGAATAGTAATCAAAAAGGGCTTGCAGAGGCAATACACGATGGACTTTCGAGTAAAATTGATTTGAGAGATCGTGGAACCCAACAAGGCAACTACTTAGTGCTACGTGAAAATCGACAAAAGGCCGTGCTTATTGAATTAGGTTACTTAAGTAATGCTAGTGAAGAGCGTTCCATCACCACGGCTAAATTCCGTGAGCAGGCTACTCTTGGAATATATCAAGGCATCTTAAATTACTTTAATGCGGATGAAGAATAATACAAAAAGCTGTGGAATGATCTTTTCCACAGCTTTTTTCATATTTTAAGAAATACCTAATGCTACTGCAGCTATTAATGCTAAACATGCAATTATTGCCCAGCCAAGTATCATCTTCCAAATGAATTTAATCCACTTTTCATATGGAATACCTGCTACAGCTAAATAGGCCATTAACGCAGATGAAGTAGGAATAATTGAGTTTGTTAATGAATCTCCATACTGGAAAGCTAAGACTGCAACTTGTCGTTCTAATCCTAATAAATCAGTAATCGGAATCATGATTGGCATAGTGGCTGCCGCCTGTCCACTACCAGATGAAATAAATAAATTCAAAAGGGCCTGAATAAACAACATACCGATTGCACTAATAGCATGCGGTAAATGCCCGATTGTCTCGGATGCTGCATAAACAATCGTATCAATGATTTTCCCTTGCTCTAAAACCACTGTAATAGCACGTGCAAAGCCTACAATAAGAGCACCAAACGTTACTGCCTTTGCCCCATCAATAAAGGAGTCGAAAATAGTGCCAGGCTTTAAACCGCCAATTAGTCCTGCAATTAAGCCCATAATCAAAAATGAAGCCGTTAATTGTGTTAAAAACCAATCCCAATTAAACACACCATAAATATTAAATCCAATGCCACATGCCATGACAATAAATACTAGCTTATGTTTCCCTGTTAATGAAGGAATGTCGATTTTAGACACATTAGACTTTGCCTGTTGTTCAATCTCATAAATCACACTTGCTTGAGGATTCTTTTTTACCTTAAAAGCATAGCGAGATACATAGAAAATAGCAAAACTTAATACAAAAATATAGACAACTGCACGGAAACCAATCCCCGAGAATAAAGGAACGTCTGCTAATGACTGCGCAACACCAACCGTAAAGGGATTAAGCATTCCACCAAAAAATCCACTGGCTGCTCCTAGTGTAATCATGGCAGTTCCTGTCACCGCATCAAAGCCCATAGCACGAGCAATTGCTACGCCAATCGGTACGAAAATAATCGTTTCTTCTGCCATCCCCATTGTAAAACCACCAACAGAGAATAGAATCATAGATAATGGAATTAATAGCTTCTCTCTACCCTCTAATGCTTTTACACCTTTATAAACACCAGCCTCGATAGCACCTGTCGAACGAATGATACCAAATACACCACTAACTAAGAAAATATAGAAGATAATTTGGGCACCTTTTTCAAGTCCCATCGGTATAGCTGTAAACATTTCAAAAATAGAGACTGGATTACTGTCAATATGATGATAGCTCCCATCCACCACAAGCATACGTCCTTCTGGATCTTCTACTCGGTCAAACTCACCTGCTGGAATAATATAGCTTGCAATACCTGCTAGAAAAATAATAGCAAAAATAATCGTATATGTATGAGGTACTTTCAGCCAACTCTTCTTTTTTACACGCTGTTCATTTTCCAAAATATCACCAACCTATTGATAGACTTTGACATTAGCAAACTCTGTCAAAAATCCCCCCTCACCCTTTTGTCGCTATATGTCGTTAATTGAAAATAAATATACATTAGTTCAAATTTATTGTAAAGTGTTAATTTTCTATTATTTCAGATTTCCCATTTTGTCGTTGCCTTATAGAGCTTTCTTGGACGCCCTTTATGATAAGGGTGCTCCTCCCCTGCAAATGTAAAATAGTTCTGTTCCATTAAACGATTAATTATCCGTTCAGCAGATCTACGTGACAGATTCATATAGTCTGCTAATTCAGCAGCGGAAAATGGGCGATTATTTGTTACCAACATGAATTGCTTCATAACATTAATATTTTTAGCACTCATTTTCACTTTTTCTGCAATCTCTAAAATATTTTTATTATTAGTACTTAAAGCTACGTTATTATTATTTTCAAATAATGGTCCATGTAATCGATTATGTTCATCCACCAAGCACATTACTGTAGAGGTCTCGCTATATTTGGTTGTAAAAAACAAAGCCTGAGATGAATGCGCTTCTGCCTCATGCAGCGAATAACCATAGCCCACTCCCACTCTGAAAAAAGTGGCAAATTGCTCTTCAAGCTGTTCCTTTAGGGAGCATAAATACGAAGGTTCAAGTTTTTCAATTACCCCTCTAGTTGAAATAATTAAATAAGGCTCGTGCTGTGCTGGCATGACCTTTGCCTGTAAACGATCGCTTAATGTTTCTAAAGTACTTAGAAATACAGGATGCAGGTGAGATAAATTTTCTTGGCTATAAATAGAGACAACAGCAATTTGCGAGGACGCCAATAATTGATGATGATACGCGTCTAGGGCTCTTGTAATGGCTGCTGTAAACGTTTGTTTACTTTCAACCATATACTTCGCAGGTATTCCTAATTGCTGTAGCTCTATAAAAACAGCGTGAAGGCTAGTAAGAGCTAATCTAGTCTTTCCAGCTTCATATAACTCCTTATGATAATGGACATAATCAGCCATACTCAAATCTGCTATTTTTTCCGGTTTTTCATGGACCCATGCATAATCTTTTACATACACACCTGTAGATGCAATACCTGCCTGCTTCATCACTTGATAAAAGCTATCCTTTTTAGGCAAATCTATCGACAATTCGCTCAGTTCTATTCGTTCATGATGGTGTAGAGATAATAACGAAAGGGCTAATGACAATTCATCAAAAGGGAGATATGTCGCCTGTATAGAATACGCCTTTATTTTTTCATAGCAGTAGTAATAGGGAATAGAGCCAGCAAATAATACCATATCCGATTGCGATGCCGCTGTGTCCATCAAGTCCACACACTGTTCAGGGTGCGTGTATGGAAAATGAATAAATTGTACTTGAGGAAATGCTGTAAAATGCTCCTTTATATTATTCCAAAAAAACAAAGAACCTAAAATCGCTATTGTTTGCATAATTTTCAACCTCTCTAATAAATCGAATTTTCTAATAATTAAACTCATTCATTATAACGTAAATAAATAAAAAAGAACCTTCCATCAACGAAGGTTCACACATACTCATTTTGTTGTTGTTTCCAATGTAACCCATACAATTTCCTCCAACTGTATGAAGAAAGGTGTACGACTAATCTCTAAAATAATATGGTCAGGTAATATGGATAATAAAATACCTGTTTGAATATTTTTTTCTGTTTGCACTACAATAGCCTGACCAATCATCATTTTAAGAGTTTCGTATAAATATGGATTGGATATACTTCCTGTCTGCGCCATGTACTTGACACTCCCTCCTATAAAACTAACCATACTCTTTAGTATATGAAGGAATTATAGGAAATGTACCATTATTTTGACTCTAGAAGTATTGTCACTGGACCATCATTAATGAGAGCAACATCCATCATTGCACCAAAAATGCCAGTCTCCACATGTAAACCGTGTTCACGTAATGCTTGGTTAAAAGCTTCCCACAGCGGTTCTGCTACTTCTGGTCTTGCAGCACTTGTGAAACTTGGACGATTTCCCTTTTTTGCATCCCCATATAACGTAAATTGCGAGACGGATAAAATAGCGCCACCCTGCTCTAAAATAGAATGATTCATTTTTCCATCAGCATCTTCCCAAAGGCGTAAATTGGCTACTTTTTTTGCTAAGTAAGCGACATCTTCCTGAGTATCTTCATGTGTAATACCAACTAGAAGAACGTAGCCACTATCAATGGCTCCTGTGACAGTTCCGTCAACTGTAACAGAAGCTGCTTTACTACGCTGTAATACTACCTTCATTTCAATAACCCCAATTCTAACTGTTGCTTAATTGATAACTCGTTGTACCGAATAAATATCAGGTGTTTGTTTAATTCGCTCTACTACCTTATGCAAATGCGAAATATTTGAAATAGAGATTGTTAAATGAATCGTGGCCATTTTATCACGATCAGCCCGGCCACTTACCGCTAAAATATTAGTTTTAGTTTCACTAACAATTTGCATAATCTCATTTAGAATACCAGGTCGATCAAAAGCAGAAACCTCAATATCTACTGGGTATTCCTTTTTCTCAGGGATAACACCATGCTCCCACTCGACCTCTATTAAACGCTCCTGCTCATCCTCAATTTGAATATTAGGACAGTCAGCACGATGCACTGATACGCCACGACCTTTTGTAATAAAGCCAACAATATCATCTCCTGGAACAGGCGTACAGCAGCGTGAAAGTCGAATGAGCATATTATCAATACCCTTAACAATGACACCTGATTCCGTACGTTTTTGGGGAATCGGATTTTTCATTTTTTGTTCGATTTTTTCTAAGGCTTCTTCCTGTTCACGCTCTTTTCGGCGTTTTTCAGCTAAACGATTAACAACCTGTTGTGCCGTTATGCCGCTTACACCAACAGCAGCATATAAGTCCTCTTCATTTGTATAATTAAACTTATCACATACTCGTTTGAGATTTTCTGCAGACATTGTTTCCTTTAAATCGAAATCCTGCGAACGGATTTCTTTTTCAATCATCTCTTTACCTTTGACAATGTTCTCCTCACGCAAGTGTCGTTTAAAAAATTGCTTAATTTTATTTTTTGCCTGTGAGGATTGTGCTATCTTCAGCCAATCTCTGCTTGGCCCAAAGGATTGTTTAGATGTAAGTATTTCAATGATGTCTCCCGTTTTCAGCGGTGTATCAAGCGGTACCATTTTGCCATTAATTTTTGCTCCTATTGTACGATTCCCAACCTCAGAATGGACACGATAGGCGAAATCGATTGGCACTGAACCAGCAGGTAATTCAATGACGTCACCTTCAGGTGTAAAGACATAAACCATATCAGAAAACAGATCAAATTTTAAGGATTCCATGAACTCTTCAGCGTTGGAAGACTCATTTTGAAATTCTAATATTTCACGGAACCATGTTAATTTTTGATCAACATTTTGTTTTTGATGGTCAGCCTTTTTCCCCTCTTTATACGCCCAGTGTGCCGCAATCCCGTACTCAGCAATCTTATGCATTTCCTTCGTACGAATCTGTACCTCTAACGGATCCCCATATGGACCAATAACGGTTGTGTGTAATGATTGATATAGGTTTTGTTTTGGCATAGCAATATAATCTTTAAAACGACCTGGCATTGGCTTCCACAGCGTATGCACAATCCCTAATACGGCATAGCAATCTTTAATACTATCGACCAATACACGAATGGCTAATAAATCATAAATTTCATTAAATTGTTTTTTTTGTAGCACCATTTTTCGATAAATACTGTAAATATGCTTTGGACGTCCATATACATCTGCATCAATTTCAACTTCATTCAGCTGTGATTTCATCTCAGCCATGACATTGTCCAAATATGCTTCACGCTCATCTCGCTTTTTCTTCATCAAACTGACAATACGATAATATTGCTGTGGGTTTAAATAGCGAAGAGCTGTATCTTCAAGCTCCCATTTAACAGTCGATATTCCAAGACGATGTGCAAGCGGTGCAAAAATTTCTAATGTTTCTTTCGAAATACGTCTTTGCTTTTCGGCAGGCAAATGCTTTAGCGTACGCATATTGTGAAGACGGTCTGCTAGCTTTATTAAAATGACACGGATGTCCTGCGCCATGGCTACAAACATTTTTCGATGATTTTCTGCTTGCTGCGCCTCTTTTGATAAATATTTAATTTTCCCTAATTTTGTAACTCCGTCCACAAGTACCGCTACTTCTTCGCCAAATTCCCGTACCAAATCATCCCGCGTAAAATCTGTATCTTCGAC
Organism: Lysinibacillus sp. VIII_CA; assembly: GCF_049943995.1. Taxonomy (NCBI): domain Bacteria; kingdom Bacillati; phylum Bacillota; class Bacilli; order Caryophanales; family Bacillaceae; genus Lysinibacillus; species Lysinibacillus sp. VIII_CA. The sequence continues at coordinate 372,875 of NZ_JBNFXM010000002.1, read as the reverse complement.
AACATCATGTAAAAAACCTGCCGCTACAGTTTCTGGGTCCATTTGTAATTCAGCTAGAATACCCGCTACTTGTACTGGGTGAATAATATACGGTTCACCAGAGCTACGGAATTGCTCAATATGGGCATCCCTTGCTAATTCATATGCTTTTTTCACGAATGCGACATTTTCATCATTCATGTAGGATTTGACTAACTCAAAAACGTCCTCAGGAGTCAAAATTTGCTCTTTCGCCATAACATGTCCACCTTGCTCGTCAAATTTTTCAGATTAGATATAAACTTAATTGTATAAAATTTTGTAGCCCATTGTAAAGAGACTGTGTCATTTAGTTTAGTTAATCTCGTGAACAGTATTAAAAATGGAAAATATATTCTCCTTTTTAATGAAAAAGACCCTTTGCGACATGATGTCACAAAGAGTCTTTGTTTCGACAAGGGAATTAGTGTAATTGATTGAAAGCTACAGCAATTTTTGCGCCCACTACTGCATTGTTTTTCACTAATGCAATATTCGCATCAAGGCTTTTACCTTCTGTTAATTCTTTTACTTTACCTAGTAGGAATGGTGTCACGTTTTTACCTTGAATACCATTCTCTTCAGCTTCAACTAAAGCTTTTTCAATTATATTCGTAATAAATCCATGCTCTAAAGCTTCTGCTTCAGGGATTGGGTTAGCAATAACTGCTCCTCCTTTTAAACCTAATTGCCATTTTGCACTTAGCATTTCGGCAATTTCTTCTGGTGTATCAAGCTGGAAGTTTACATCAAAACCACTTTGACGTGTGTAGAATGCTGGTAATTCATCTGTACCATAGCCAACTACAGGTACACCTTTTGTTTCGAGGTATTCTAATGTAAGGCCGATATCTAAAATAGATTTTGCACCAGCACAAATGACAGCAACATTTGTTTGAGCTAATTCTTCTAAGTCAGCAGAGACATCCATTGTCGTTTCAGCCCCACGGTGAACACCGCCAATACCACCTGTGACAAAGATCTCAATGCCTGCTAGCTCTGCACAGATCATTGTAGCTGCAACTGTTGTCGCTCCAAGTTTTTTTGTCGCAAGTAGGTAGCCAAGGTCACGACGTGAAGCTTTAGCAACACCTTGTGCGTTCCCAAACATTTCAAGCTCTTCATCTGATAAACCAATTTTAATTTTCCCATCAATTAACGCAATTGTTGCAGGTACGGCACCATTATCACGAATAATTTGCTCAACTTCACGGGCAGTTTGTACGTTTTGTGGGTATGGCATACCGTGTGAAATAATCGTTGATTCTAAAGCTACGATTGGTAAACCCTTTGCTTGTCCTGCTTTTACTTCTTCTGATAATACGATGAATTCTTTCATATTATAATTCCTCCATTTCACTTTTTAACAAATCTACAGATAATTCAGGTCTCACTGTATACGGAGATGCTAAGGTATTTTTTGCATTAGTTAACCCTGCATCAAGACATGTCGCAAAATCTTGTCCAGTCAGCCAGCCATGAATAACTGCACTGACAAAGGCATCACCCGCGCCTGTCACATCTTCAATCTTTTCAATTACTTTGGCAGCAAAATGACTAGGCGCAATTGTTGTCGAAGCAGCATATACGCCCTTACTGCCAGCCGTGATAATTACATGCTCAGCACCTAATTGTAGAAGCTGTTGTAATGCTTTTTCATAATGACTCACGTTTTCAATTGTATGTCCTACAATTGTTTCTGCTTCATCCGTGTTACAGATAAACCATGTTACGCCTTGTAATGTTTCAGGTAGTCGATTCATTTTAGGCGAGGATACTGGCACAATGACCAGTGGTATTTCGCGAGCAATAGCTACTTGCTGGATATAAGCCACTGTTTCTTTCGGACAATTTAAGTCCAAAATAAAGCAGCCAGCGTTCACAAGCATCGTTTCATGCTTTTTTAACAAGTTAGGCAATAATAAGTCATATACTTCCATATTGGCTACAGCTAGTGCTAGCTCGCCTTGCTCATCCATAATGGCCGTATAGGAACCCGTTGAAGCTTCTGGTATCTGCTCCACATAACGTAGATTCATAAAGGATTCTGAAGCATCTTGGATCACTTGCCAATCCGCATCCTTACCAGCTGTTGTGAGCAACGTCACTTGATGATTTAATCGGCCTAAGTTTTCAGCAATGTTTCGACCGACACCACCTACACTAAAGGAAGAACTAGCAGGGTTAGATGTTCCAAATTGAACATTGCCCTTCACGTGGAATTTTCGGTCTAAGTTAGCTCCACCGATACAAATAATTTCATTTGCCTCGGGTAAAATATAAGCTCGACCTACTATTTTTCCTTCCTTCGTTAAACTAGACACTAAATTAGCAAGCACGGGACGAGATAAATTCATGGCATCCGCCATCTCTTGCTGAGACATAAACGGATTTTGGCGAATTAAAGCAAGCACCGCCTGTTCTCTTTCATTCATAGCATCACCTTTAATTATATTTGTTTATATTATAAACTTTTGTTTGGTTTTTGTCAAAAAAAAGTTGAACCCATCGTAAGGAGGTTCAACTTTTCATGATTAGTTCGTTTGTGCTTGCTGAGACGTTTGCTTTTTAACCATGATAACGAATAAGCCAGCTAATGTACAAAACATCCCTGCAAGAAAAAAAGCCCATGTATAAGAATTGAAAAATTTATAAATCAAACCGCCACCATAAGCAGCGACTGCTGCTCCAGCTTGATGAGAGGCGAATATCCATCCATAAATAATACTACTCTTCTGCACACCAAAAATTTGTCGTGTAATACTAATGGTTGGCGGCACTGTAGCAATCCAATCCAGGCCATAAAATATAGTAAAAATAGTCAATAAAACAAAGGAGCCCTGTGCCAAAGCATATGGAAGTAACAGTAAAGAAGCTCCCCTTAACAAGTAATACCAAAATAATAACCAACGATTATCGAAACGATCTGATAGCCAGCCAGATGCAGTGGTACCTAGTAAATTAAACACTCCCATAAAAGAAAGGAGGGACGCAGCGGTTACTAATGGAATACCAAAGCTAATACAATAAGAGACAAAATGAGTACCAATTAATCCACTTGTTGAAAGACCACAAATGAAAAAACTCCCTGCTAGCAGCCAAAAGGTTTTGACCTTAACCGCTTCTAATAAGCCATTGAAGGCAATACTAATTGGATTTTTCTTTAGTTGCACATGCTGTTTATCAAATATCTCCTCTTGTCCATAGGGTGTTAATCCTAAATCCTGAGGTTTATTTTTTATAAAAATAGCAATCATGATTAGCATCACTATACTCAGAAGAAGAATGAAGCCGATTGCCCACCTCCAGGAATAGTGATCAATGATAATCGCAAGTACAGGCAATAAAATAAGTTGGCCTGTGGCAGTACTAGCGGTCAAAATTCCTACTGCTAACCCTCTTCTTTTAACAAACCAATGATTAGCAACATAAGGGCTAAGCACCGTTAAAAAGAGACTTGCGCCCAGACCAATAATGCCACCCCAAATTATGATTAATTGCCATGATTGATTCATGAAAAATGTTAAAATCATGCCTAACACTAATGTAGACATGGCACTTATCATCATCTTTTTTAAACCAATAACGTCAAGTAAAGCTGCCATGAATGGGCCAGAGATACCATATAAAAATAAACTAACGGCAAATGCTAGAGCAATCGTCGATCGATCCCATTGAAATTCCTTTTCTAAAGAATCAATAAACACGCCAGATGATGACATCGTAATCCCAGCAACGATAATCGAGAAAAACGTGACTACTAAAATAAACCAACTGTAATGAATCCGCTTCATCATTCCACCTACTCTTCTTGTTAAAGTCACTCTAAAAAGCATGTATATACATGTTTTAGAGTATATTCGTTCATTTATATGTATATACATGTATGATGATAGTAACCATTCCATTAGATAGCTGTCAATACGTATTTTTTAGCTCTTAGGTGTATACTTAAAATTAGTAGAATTCCCTCAAAGGAGTACTGACCATGAAAAATCAACAGAATACTATCGATTACACACAAATATGTGTTTGTGCAAACCTTCGAAAAAAAACAAGGGTCGTGACACAGTTATATGATAAATTACTGCAGCCTACCGGTTTAAAAGTGACTCAATATTCTATGCTGGCACACATCGACCTTCAACAAGCCGTTTCCATTAGTCGTTTAGGTGAAATTTTATTGCTCGACCAAACGACCGTGACACGGAATATCAATCTATTAAAGCAATATGGCTACGTCGAGTTAAAGCGCGATCCACAGGACGCACGCACTAAAAATATTATGCTCACTGAAAAAGGGTTAGAAAAGCTGCATGAGGCTGCACCCATTTGGCAAACGATTCAAGATAAAATCATTGATGATATTGGCGTAGAAAAATATGCTGATTTCTTCGATACTTTGCGAACAATGCAGAAGATCATTCAGTCCTATGAGAAACAATAAAAAAAGCGCCCGTTGTTGTGGCGCTTTTTTAACATTTTTAATATTGAATAAGGGTTTTAATATTTAAGTCGCCAAGCTTTTCGCGACCATTTAATTCTAAAAGTTCAATTAAGAAGGCACAACCTACTACCTGACCACCTAATTGTTCCACTAGACGAACAGTGGCTTCTACTGTACCGCCAGTTGCTAGTAAATCATCACAGATTAATACTTTTTGACCAGGCTTAATCGCATCATTATGCATCGTTAATGTATCTTTTCCATATTCAAGACCATAGTCTGCACTAATAACTTTGCGTGGTAACTTACCCGGTTTACGCACAGGGGCAAAGCCGATTTCAAGGGCATAGGCAACTGGGCATCCAATAATAAAACCACGTGCTTCAGGACCCACTACAATTTCTGCGCCTAATTCTTTTGCATATTCTACAATTTGATCTGTTGCATATTTGTATGCTGGTCCATGATCCATAATTGTAGTAATATCTCTGAATGTAATACCCTCTTTCGGCCAGTTTTCAACCGTTGTAACGTATTGCTTTAAATCCATTTTATTGCTCCTCCTACGAAACGTATTCGTCTAGTCATGTATTCGTTCATCAAACCATTGTTTTAATTCTATATAAGGAGCATAGACGAGCATTTGCTCCATTTCAATCTGTTCTGAACGTTGTTTGTACGACGGTGCCTCGGTCAATGCTTGTTTTGGAGCATCCTCGTTGACAGTCGTCAGTCCACTCTCCATTTTAACAAAATCAAGCTCAAAAAACACCTGTGTCATAAATTTTAATGTTTCTAATGGCCAGCCAGTATGCTTAGCTATGTCTGCTATATGCATATCAAGTGGAAATGCTGGTCGATTTTTCAGGAATTTATAATACCATGCAAATTGCTCACGGGTAGGTAAAACATTAAAGTATTGTGAATCTGGCATATAAAAGTGTGCATAGATGCGTGAAGGGGCCGTCTTCTGTAAAACCTCTTCTAGCCTTTGAATAGTTTCAGGCAAATCTAACAGGACAATATATTCACTTTGTCCGATGTTTGAAAGAGTAGGATCAGCTACTATTATAGGAACATCAATTAACGATTGATAATAGGTCATTGTTGCTGGACGAAAGGCAATAAATGTCGCCTCTTCCTTTGGCACTGTATTGAGCCAGCGAGCCGTTTGACGAATACCACGAATATCAAAAAGCTGCCATTCAGTGGTTTGAACATCTTCAATCATAAATTGAGCTTTTTTACGACCCTGCCACTCGTTTATTTGCAAATCACCAATAAAGGACACTTTTATGCCATAGGTTAATTCATCGTGTAAGTGGCCCTTATGGAAACCGACACTATCTAATTTGTCACAGCCATTCGTTAATTCCATTTTTATATGGTTCTCAGCCGCTCCAATTTTTCGCATGGAGGATATTTCAACATCCTCAAGCACATAAACGGGCTTCGGAAAATCGGTGCCAAACGGGCCAAGTGATGCTATTTCCTCAATAGCATCTGCAGAAATTTCATCTAGGCTTAGAGGAATATCAATGTGAACCACAGGAGTTAAATGCTCTTCTGTTAAACATGCTCTTGCCTGTGTATCCAAGCGTGACCGTAGTTCATCCACATGCTCGATTGATAAAGTCATACCTGCTGCCATCGGATGCCCTCCAAAGTGAGGTAAAATATCACGATTTTTGGCCAATTCATTATATAAATGGAAGCCATCAATGCTTCGTGCAGAGCCTTTTGCTGTACCTTTATCAGGGTCAAGTGAAAGGACAATCGTTGGACGATAGTATTGTTCAACAAGACGTGAAGCAACAATTCCTACAACCCCTGCATTCCAGCCTTCTCCTGCTACAACAAGGACTAAAGAATCGCTAATTTTCTTCTCTGATTCAATTAGAGCAATGGCTTCCTCGGTAATATTTTTAACAATATCCTTACGCTCGGTATTGGAGGCATTTAGCTGTTTGGCCAATGCTGTTGCCTTTACACTATCCTCAGCCATTAATAATTCGACTCCAGGCGATGCTTCACCAAGTCGACCCACTGCATTTAAGCGAGGACCAAAATAAAAGCCTATCGTTTCTTCACTAATTTTTGCTTGTTCTGTGCTCGCAATATCACACATGGCTTGTACCCACGGACTAAGAGAACGACGCATTTCTTCTATGCCTCGTTTAACGAGATAACGATTTTCATCCACTAATGGTACTAAATCAGCCACCGTTCCAATTGCAACATATTCTATTAAATGAGTTGGTAGTTCTCCGTATAGAGCATGTGCAAGCTTAAAAGCTACACCTACACCGGCAAGCTCTCCAAAAGGATAATGTCCTTCAGGTAAACGTGGGTGTAAAATAATATCAGCCGGTGGCAGTTCCTCCCCTGGTTCATGGTGATCAGTCACAATAACATCCAGACCAAGTTCCTTTGCTACACGAATAGGTTCAATCCCTGAAATCCCATTATCCACTGTGATAATTAACTGCACACCCTCTTCATAGGCTTCCCGAAAAAGAGCCTCGTGTGGCCCATAGCCATGAATAAAGCGGTTCGGTATTTTAAACGATACATTAGCACCAAGATCCAGTAGGACATTTAACATAACAGTCGTACTTGTCACACCATCCGCATCATAGTCGCCATAGACTAAAATTTTCTCTCCATTATCTAGAGCCTGCTCAATTCGTGCCACTGCTTCTGCCATACCGTGCATAAGAAATGGGTCATGAACATTCGCTTCTGTCATATTTAATAAGCTTTCTGCATCAGCAGTTGTTTCACAGCCTCGCGCTGCTAAAATTTTTGCTGCAATCGCAGAAAGTTGTAAGTCATTTTGTAATGCTTGTACAAGTTCTACGTCTGGGCGTTCCACTTGCCATCTTTTTTTCGATAGAATCATCTTCTCACTTCCTTACGAAAGTTATTATACCGAAATTCTAGACGATACGCACTATCCGTTAGATTGATAGTTTTATCCATCGGTTTAAGAAGGCTATCCGACTGGTTTTGCTCGCTATCTTTCACTTTCTCACTGCTATTCGCCACTCTCCTCTCGCTATCCGTCACACAGCAAAAAAAGCCCACTCTAGTAAAGAGTAGACTTTTCATAAACGTTTTTTGAAGCAGCTATTAATGCTTCTACTGTTGCCATCTTGCCTTCATGTAAGGCCGTCACAATGGCACTCCCAACGATGACCCCATCCCCCAACATTCCCATACTTTTCACTTGCTCGGGTGTTGAAATGCCAAATCCCGCTAGTACTGGGATTGGACTTGCCTGACGTAAGTGGGCAAAATGTTGTTCTAAATTAGTAGCAAAATTAGAGCGTTCCCCTGTAATTCCATTTACAGTCACTGCATAAACAAATCCTTGGCTTGCAGCAGCAATTCGAGCAATACGCTCAGGAGGACTTGTTAATGATACAAGCTGGACCACATCAATGCTATAGGGATTTAAGGCCTCTCGTAAAATTTCGCTTTCCTCTAATGGCACATCTGGCACGATAATTCCTTTGACTCCTCCAGCAATACAAGCTTGAGCAAAGGCCTCCAAGCCATATGCTATTACTGGATTAAAATACGTCATTATAACTAAAGGGACTGTTATTTCCTCTCTAAATGAAGCAAGAGTTTGTAATACTTTCCTCAACGTTACACCTGCTGCCAATGCACGTTCTCCAGCCCGCTCAATTGTTGGACCATCTGCAACAGGGTCTGTAAAGGGAATACCTACTTCAACAGCTGTTACGCCAAGCTGCTGTAGTTTTAAAATCGTTGGCTTGATAGTTTCTAGCCCTCCATCGCCTGCCATAATATACGGGATAAAAGCCTTATGTCCTTCAATCTTTGTCTGGGCAATCGCCTGTTGTAAAGTCGTCATTTCATATCCCCTCCTAGTGCTGCACGAACTGTGTGTACATCTTTATCCCCTCGGCCAGATAAGCACACCACAATAACGCTGTCACTCTGCATTGTTTTGGCAAGCTTTGCAGTATAAGCAATTGCATGGGAGCTTTCAAGCGCGGGAAGTATGCCCTCTGTTCTACTTAATAATTGTAATCCTTCTAACGCTTCAGCATCTGTAATGGCGTTAAATTGAGCTCGACCAATATCGTGTAAATAACAATGTTCTGGCCCTTTTCCCGGATAGTCTAACCCCGCTGAAATAGAGTGCGCTTCTTGAACAAAGCCATTTGCATCTTGTAGTAAATACATGTAAGCGCCATGTAATACCCCTAATTGTCCACCTGCAATAGCCGCTGCATGCCGCCCAGTTTCAAGACCACTCCCTGCTGCCTCTACACCATATAAGGCAACCGATTCGTCGTCAACGAATGGATGAAACATACCAATTGCATTACTGCCACCACCAATACAAGCGACAACTGCATCTGGTAAACGACCTTCCTTTTGCAAAATTTGCGTTCTTGTCTCAACCCCGATAATCCGCTGAAAATCACGAACAATTTTTGGAAATGGATGTGGGCCTAAGGCAGAGCCTAAAATATAATGCGTATCCTCCACATTTGTCACCCAATAGCGCAAAGCAGCATTTACAGCGTCCTTTAAAGTTTTTGACCCACTTTCTACCGACTGAACCTTCGTGCCAAGTAGTTCCATACGGAAAACATTTAACTGCTGCCGTTTAATATCTTCTGCACCCATAAAAACAACACATTCAAGATTTAATAAGGCGCATGCGGTAGCCGTTGCTACACCATGTTGCCCAGCTCCTGTCTCTGCAACAATCTTCTTTTTTCCCATTCGTTTGGCAAGAAGTGCCTGGCCAATCGCGTTATTAATTTTATGAGCACCTGTATGATTTAAGTCTTCACGCTTTAGATAGATTTTAGCTCCACCAAGCTTCTTTGTAAGATTTTCTGCGAAATAAAGCGGGGTTTCACGTCCCACATAGTCCTGCAAATAGTAGGATAGCTCTTCTGTAAACGAGGAATCTTCTAAAGCTTCCTCGTAGGCATTCTCTAATTCTAGCAAGGCAGTCATTAATGTTTCAGGTACGAACCGCCCTCCAAATTGACCGAACCGCCCTGCCTTTGTTGGTACACTATTAGCTATCGAAATGGTCATTATTTATCCCCCCTCTTTACTACTTGTAAAAATGTCCTTATTTTTTTATGATCCTTAATGCCATCTGTTTCTACACCACTTGATACATCCACCATGTATGGGTCTACAGCTGTGATGGCTTCTTCAACATTATCCGCCTTCAGTCCACCAGCTAGTATTAATCTTTCTCGTGGAATGCCCACCTCATCGAGTAGAGTCCAGTCAAAAGTTTGACCACTTCCACCCTTAAAAGTAGTTCCAGGAGCATCGAATAAATAATAGTCCACCTGAAAATTAGCAGCAGCTTGCACATCCTCTTTTGTCCTGATAGACAATGCTTTAATAGCTGGATAACCTTGTTCTAAAATAAATGTTGCTGTTTCCTCTCCGTGGTATTGCACGTAATCTAAAGGCACTCGCTCAACCGCTTCCTGTAATTCAGCAGCAGTTGGATTGACAAAGACACCAATTTTCAAAACACCTTGTGGCACTTGCTTTGCTAATAGCCGTGCCTGTTCAATGGATACACGACGTTTACTTGGTGCAAAAACAAAGCCCACAGCATCTGCACCAGCTTGAATTGCTGTTTGGATATGTTCTAATTCTTGTAAACCACAAATTTTAACTTTTGTCATACTGAAGTCTCCTCGGTTTGAACTTGTAAACGCCTGAGTGCTAGCGCTGTATCTCCGCTCCGCATTAATGCTTCTCCAACAAGAACGCCACTAGCGCCCATAGCCGCCACTTGTTTCGCATCGTCCTGGGACCAAATGCCACTTTCGCTAATTAAAATGTGTCCCTCATCAAACGGAAAAGCTTTTGCAATCTCCTTTGTGCGCTGCAAATTGACCTTAAAAGTACGTAAATCTCGATTATTAACGCCGATCAATTTCGCATCTACTGCCAGTGCACGTTCTAGCTCCTCTCTATCATGCACTTCCACTAAAACCTCTAAGCCTAAGCTCGTTGCATAGCTATATAAATCATCTAAAGCTTCATCCGTTAATGCTGCCACGATCAATAAAATAATAGATGCACCTGCTGCCTTAGCAAATCGAATTTGCACTCGATCCACCATAAAATCTTTACAAAGAAGAGGCGTATCCACAGCACGAGCAACTGCGGCTAAATCTTCAAAGGAGCCTTTAAAAAATTCCTTGTCCGTTAATACAGAAATAGCTGCTGCTCCTGCCTGGGCATAAACTTGTGCTTGTGCAACTGGGTCTGCCCCGCCAGCAATTAACCCTTTGGAAGGCGAAGCACGTTTCATTTCAGCAATCACCTGCAATGTGTTTGCTTGCCGTAATGATTGAAATAACGAAGGGCGTTGCTTTTCTGAAAAATTTGCTAAAGGATCGGGCTGCTCTAATAATGCTCCTACCTCTATCCTCTTTTGCTGAAGTATTTTTTGAAGAATATTCATTGTCCGACCTCCACTCCTTTTAATTGCTCACTATAAGCTACAACCGTTTCCAATTTTTGTAGTGCTCGCCCACTACCAATACTGTCTTTCGCCATAGCCACTCCTTCTTTAATCGTTTCTGCCTGACCATGAGCGAATAATCCGATGCCGGCATTTATCAATACCGTATCTAAGTAGGCACTTTGCTCCCCAGCCAGTAAATTTTTCATAATCACCGCATTTTCATCAGCATTGCCACCTCGAATGGCCTCTAATGGTGCCGAGCGAAGACCGACATCCTCTGCGGTTAATGAGAATGGAATCAAATCCCCTTTATCTAGTAAAACCAATGTATTTTGCACTGCTAAGGAAGCCTCGTCGAGCCCTTGAGGACCTGATACTACAATGGCACGTTCACGTCCTAGCATTTGTAGAACAGAAGCATATTCCATGACAAATTGGGGCCGATTAATGCCTGTGAATTGTGTTGAAAGGGCTACAGGATTTGTTAAAGGACCAACTAGATTGAAGATGGTTGGTCTACCAAGTGAACGTCGCACTTCCCCAATCCTCCTTAGTTTGGGATGAACATTCGGTGCATACAAAAAAGAAACTCCTTCCTTTTCCAATAGCTCTACAGTTTGTGGAATTGTCATCTCTGTATGAATGCCTAATGCCTCTAAAACGTCCGAACTGCCAGAGGAGGACGAAATTTTACGATTTCCATGCTTGGCAATTTTAACACCAGCTCCAGCTAGTACGAATGCAGAGGCAGTGCTGATATTAAATGTATGAAGGCCATCTCCACCAGTTCCACAATTATCCATATAACGTCCTTCTTTTACTGGGACATTACTGGCAAATGACCGCATAATTGTTGCTAAGGCCGCTACCTCATGAGCAGTCTCCCCCTTTATAGATAGGGCTGTTAAAAAGCTTGCGATTTCATCTTTAGGTGTGTCATCCTGAAATAGCCATTGCGCCACCTCTAGCATTTCTTCATACATCAAATGCTGCCCTTGTAACACTTTCCGCTGTAAATGTTTCATTTATTTTGCCCTCCATTATTCGCCAATAACTGTAAATATGCACGTTCTTCCTCTTCCAACTGTTGTAAAACTTTTAATACGTCCGTATATTTTGTCACCGCAATAGTGGATTGCATATGCATCATTGTTTGTTTCACCACAATGGATTGCCCTGTTAAAGCAAAATCCAAATGCCCATTAAAACCGATGAAACCTAGAGCTCCACCAAATATACCCGCAGTATGATGCCATTTTTCCAAATAATAGGTTGCCTGTTCTTTAGGTATCCCTGTAATTGAATATGGTGGTAGCATTGCTGCTAATACATCAAGGGCATGTAGCATCGGCAAAAGTCGCCCCTCTATCCTTGAAGTCATGTGTATAGCTTGCTTCGATCTCTCAATGTGCATAGCATCGATTACTTGAACAGAATCCCGAAAACAAACAGACTGTAACTCTTGCTGCACTGCACTCACAAGGACGGCATGTGATTTTCTAATTTTTAGATGGTTGTATAGTTTACGCTCATTAATTAGGTCATCGCTTTTCGTTTTCCCCCGTGGGTATGTGCCCTCTGTTGGAGTTGCAATCACTCGGTCTCCTTTCACTCGTATTAGACTTTCAGGAGAAGTTCCTAAAACCATATAATCTTCAAACTCTACATAATACATATAGGCAGCTGACTTTTTTTTACGAAGCTGTCTATATAACGAAAAAGCATCTCCCTGAAAGTTTGCAACATGGCGCTTCGGTAATATAACTCTTGTTATTTCCCCATTCAAATTACGTTGAATATTTTGTAGAGCTATTGAAAATTGATCCTGTGTAGAAGTATCAAGTGATTGATACATGTAAGTTGCTTCTTCACTTACATGCCCTTCTAATATCTGTTGTGCTAATTTCTCCAAATCAGGCTCTTGTTTTTCCACATCTATATTTGTATGAATCAATGTCACCTCATCAGTTACATGATCAAAAATAATAATTGTTTCATAGACATGAAAATGAGCTTCTGGGAGATCCTTTCCATCTGTTCGTAGCATCGATGTTGCTCCATGACCTATATAACCAATGGCCCCTCCAGAGAACGGAAAATCAGTTGTATTGGAAATACGGGGCATGAGTCTTTTCAATAGGGCAAAGAGCTCTCCTTTATGGACAGAGGTTTTTCCAGTTTGATAGGAATACTCCTGAATTTCTTGCCCCATCCCCTTATACGTTTTTCTTGGATTAGCACCAATAAAAGAAAACCTTCCTGCTCCCTCATGTTGGGCTGAACTTTCAAGCAAAAATTTATGCTTACCCTGTAAACGTCTAAAAATTAAAATCGGTGTTAAAGAATCGCCGTTGATGGTTTTCATTTTTGTTCTTGAACTCGTTGTTTGCATAGCTTTTAATCTCCTTTTCCAAAGATTCCTTTTGCTAATGTCTAGACGAATGAAGAAAAATGTACTGTTGAATGAAAATACAAAAATCCCCTGCAAAAAGGATTATTCCTAATTGCAGAGGACGATCATGACCGCGTTGCCACCTCATATTAGAGCATATTGCTCTCACTTTAATGCCTGCTCCTGTACGGTCCATTGCTAATCATATTGATTGCAAGGCCTCTATACGTTCAAGCATTCCCTATAACGTGGGGATTCACGTTCGCTTTTTAAAAGCGACTCTCATAAGTCCATTCACATAAGCTACAAATCAGTTCTCACCAGCCACTGACTCTCTATATTGCACACCTATGCTACTACTCTTATTCAACAATTTCTCAGCTATTCTCATCTACACTCAGCTCATCTGTTCTTAGGTTGACCACGCTCCCGTAGCCTTCTACCTTGACCGAACAAAAAGTTAGCCTTAATTTTATGCTAAATAAATATAATTGTCAATCAATTTTGAAGAATCAAGTGGATAACATGGATTTCAGAAGCCTTTTATATAGGTATATAAACCTTTTTAAATTCCATAAAAAGTAAATAATACTTCTCCTGTTGAAAATTTTCTGAGTATTGACCTTGTAAAAATATCAAGCTATAGTAATTTCAGAACATTTATTTTTTCCATATAACAAAAGAAGGTAGGAACGTCTATGTCCGTTCGTAAAAAACTAAATCTGGGCTTCATTTCATTAACATGTTTACTCTTCATTTCTAGTATTGTGAGCTTTCTGCAATTCAAAGCTACGCAAAATGATCTAGAAGAAGTACTGCAGCACCGTATTGTACAAATGCAATTAACAGTGAAAATTCAGCAAGAACTCGCATCACAAGGTTTATTTTTACGTTCCTATATTTTAAATCCAAAGGATGAAACCGCTAAAGCAAACTTAGCGCGCTATGAAAAGCTTTTACCAGAATCGGTGAATGAGCTTTCTACCCTTGTTCGTTCAGACTACACAAAAAATATTATGCAGCAAATCACAGCATTACAAAAAGATTTACTTACTCATTCCGAAAAGGCAGTCCAAGCCTTCAATAATGGAAATGTGGATTTAGCCCTCTCTTACATAAATAATGATGTGACAAAAGATAATAAAGAACTCTTCCAATTAACGAAGGAAATGTTAGATTATCATAATGAGCAGCTACAAAAGGTTGATGCTGAAGTTAATCAAACGGTTGCAAGAGCAATTATTATTTCCATCACGCTTCTATTGGCTAGTGCCGTTATTGGCGTTTACTTTATGTATTTTGTTAAAAAATCGATTGTTCAGCCATTGCATCTTGCAATTGGAGCGGCTGATACTTTAGCACAAGGAGATTTATCGATTGATGAGCTTACTCACCAATCAAATGATGAAATTGGTACACTAGCCGTGGCAGTCAATACTTTAAAGCAAAATCTAACTGGATTAATGTCAAACATTCAAGATAGCGCCTCCCACCTATCAGCTGTCTCTGAAGAGCTGTCTGCTAGCACAGAGGAAGTGACGGCAACTTCTGATGATATTGCCCAACGAATTCAAGAAAATTCAACACATATCGTTTCATCTGCAAGTGCTTCACAGCAAAGTGCTGTGGCAATGGATGAAACAGCATCCGGTGTTCAACGCATTGCAGAGGCGACACAAAGCCTTCATGCCAATGCAGAAAGTATGACCCAGCTTGCGCGAACAGGAGGAACAACCATTTCCACAGCGAAAGAGCAGATGTCTATCATTTCTGTGGCTACCTCTGAAATTGCTACATTGACAGATAAACTAAGTAAACAATCAGAAGAAATCGGACAAATTACAGCCGTCATCACGGCCATTTCAGAGCAAACAAATTTGCTGGCCTTAAATGCGGCAATTGAAGCGGCAAGAGCTGGGGAGCACGGTAAGGGCTTTGCGGTAGTAGCGGATGAAGTACGTAAACTTGCTGAGGAATCTAATCAGTCTGCCAATCAAATCGTTGCCATTACAAAAGAAATTCTGACAGATACACGCAATGTTGCAGCCGCTGTCGATAATGGTCTAGCTTCTGTAAAAGACGGCGTAAACAAAATTCATGAGGCAGGAGATGCTTTCTACTCCATCACATCAGCAGTGACAGCATTTACGGAGCAAATTGAGGAAATCTCTGCCACATCTGAAGAAATTTCCGCCAGTGCTGAGCAGGTTGCTGCCTCTGTCACGGAAATAGCAAGCGTTTCAAATCAATCAGCCAGCAATTCACAAATAATTGCAGAGTCTGTTGATGAACAAGTTGCGACTATGCAGCAAGTGAATGCGGTCGCTGAAGAATTAAGTCAACATGCTCAGCAGCTACAGACATTGCTTCAGCAATTTAAATTATAACCTATAAAAATCTGCTGCTTTTTAGAAAGCCAGCAGATTTTTTTGCATCATAAAAGCAGGGTATAGAAAACAATTCGTTTTCTATACCCTGCCCATAATTATACAACAGGTTCGTCTGTACCCCATTGTTTTTTCTCTTTTTTGTGTAGCTGCCCATCTGATTTTTTCATTTCACGAATTTTTAATGAATACCAGATTTGAGCTGCGATACAGATGGAAGAATACATACCTGTAATTAGACCAATCAATAACGCAATTGAGAAGTTTTGAATAGATGGTGCGCCAAAAATTAATAAAGCTATAACAACAATAATAACTGTTAAGACGGTATTAACAGAACGTCCCATTGTTTGACGGAGCGACT
Source organism: Lysinibacillus sp. VIII_CA (assembly GCF_049943995.1). Lineage (NCBI taxonomy): Bacteria > Bacillati > Bacillota > Bacilli > Caryophanales > Bacillaceae > Lysinibacillus > Lysinibacillus sp. VIII_CA. The sequence continues at coordinate 356,771 of NZ_JBNFXM010000002.1, read as the reverse complement.
TATTCACAATATCCGCCAATAATTCACGGTCATTAATGGTATCATATCGATCTAAGTTTTCACGCATACGGTCAAAGGTAACAATCGTATCATTGATGGAGTAACCAACAATGGTTAAAACTGCCGCAATAAAAGTAATATCCACCTCTAAGCGCATAAAGCTAAAGACAGCAACGATTAAGAATACATCGTGTAATAATGACACAATTGCTCCAATACCCATACGCCATTCAAAGCGAATTGCTACATAAATGATAATCCCAAGTGCTGCAAGTGACAATGCTTTAATGGCATTTTTCACAAGCTCCTTACCAACTGTTGGCGATACCGTACTTACAGTAGGCTTATGACCATATTTATCGGTTGTTTCCTTTTGGAATTTTAAAATATCTGCTTGTGATAAATCAGATTTATAACGAACAACTGCAGATGTGCTCTTTTCTCCTGAAAGGACAATATCCTCCGAAGGGAAACCGATACTATCAACGAATTTTGCCACTTCTTCTTGTGTTAACGTTTGTTCTGCTTCAATTTGAATACGTGTACCACTAGAGAAATCGATACCAAGGTTTAGTCGGAAAATACCTATAACCACTAAACCAGCCACTAAAATGGCTAAAGAGAATGTATAAAATTTCTTACGATTGTGAACAAAATCGAAACGATCAAATTTCGTTGTTAAATCTAATGTACCAATGTTTTCATCCAAGCTATGTTGTTTTGATTTAGCAATACCATACCATGCTGGATTATTGAAATAGCCACTGTTAACAAGGAACCCTAATAGAACACGGGAACCCCAAACTGCTGTTAAGAAGCTCAATAGAATACTTATAATTAATGTAGTTGCGAAACCTTTTACAGAGCTTGTCCCGAAGTAAAATAGAATGCCCGCTGCTAATAGCGTTGTCAACTGTGCATCCACAATAGCCGATAAAGATTGTTTAGAACCAATTTGGAATGCCTGCTTAGCAGAATACCCTACTCGAAGCTCTTCACGTATACGTTCTGCCGCTAAAATGTTAGCGTCTACAGCCATCCCTATACCAAGTACAATGGCGGCAATACCTGGAAGCGTTAATACCGCATTAATCCAATCAAATACAACCAATACTAAGAATGTGAATACAACAAGTGTAATGATGGAAATAACCCCTGGTAGACGATAGTAAAATAACATAAATAAGAAAATAATTACTACGCCGACAATACCTGCAAAAATGGTACTTTTCAGTGCCTCATCACCAAACTGAGCACCAACAGAAGTTGAGTAAATTTCATCAAGCTTAACAGGTAGTGCCCCTGCATTTAAAATTCCTGATAAATTTTTTGTTTCATCAACAGAGAAACTACCACTTATCATAACGTCTGTAGTATTTAATGTTTGGCTAACTGTTGCTGCTGATGCATAGCGTGGCTTCGCTTTTTGTGACTCCGCTTTATAAGAGTCTACACCCTCTTCAAAGTCTAACCATACAACTAATAAATTTTGTCCTGCAGGTTTCGCAGCAATTTTACTTGTTACATCAGCAAATTTTCCCGCATCTTTTAATTTTAATGATACGATTGGGCGATTTTGTTGGTCAAAGGAAGCACTAGCCCCATTTTCTTTTAAATCATTCCCATCTAATAATAAATTATCATCCACATCACGGAATGTTAAATTTGCAGAAGTAGATAGTAGCTTACGTGCCGATTCCTGATCTTCAACACCAGCTAATTGCACACGAATACGGTTTTCTCCCTCTACCTGAATGCTTGGCTCACTAACACCAATGGCATTGACACGGTTACCAAGGGCTGTTGCCGTAGCTGCAACAACTTCCGGTGTGATTTTTTGTCCTGCCTTTAATTCATTTACCTCATAAAGCACCTCAAACCCGCCCTGTAAGTCAAGACCAAGCTTAATGTCCTTTAAGACGCCGTTTACAGTCGTACCAATTCCAGCTGCCAGAAGCACTAGAATTAATAGGAATGCAACTATACGACTTTTTAGTTTCATCGAAAATCCTCCTCGAAATGGTGTAAGGGTTGTCCTTACACGCCAAACAAGTAACTAGCAATACCTTTTGAAACGATTAATCCTCCTTTTCCTTAGAATCATGTTACCTGTGTTTCAAAAAGGTTGCCTCACTTAGTTCATTCGTTCATAACGCGCAAGTTTATCTTTGTATTATTAGGTACTAACCTTCCTAATGCAAGTAAAATCGCATAGAAGATTTATGTAAGTAAACAGTTATTCAAAATAAAAAAAGCGCAACACACTTATTATGAAACAGGTTGCGCTTGGTGTCAATTCAACACATGTAGGTTTCTTTGAATTATTACAAGATTTGACACATCGTTATTTACGTTTTGACTGGACCAAGCAGTAATTGTAATTCTTCTGTATTCAATTCTTCAAACCAATTGTCACTTTGTAAAAACTCTACTTGATTGAATGAGACAATATCAGATGGTGATACCGAGAATATGGTAGCAATCACCTCATATAAGCGAAGTTGTTCTACTTTCTTTTTACGCCATTTTTTTTCAACACAGTACCGCCAAAGCTCTTCAGCCGTTATAGCATCATATCGAAAATACTTGAACTCTGCTATCTTACTATCAATGGCAGGACGAATTTTTTCAAACAGTTGCTCATATTGCATACTCATTTTGAATCATCTCCAATCAAAGTCGTAACGTAAGACATGCTTGCATACAAATAGTGTAAATGAATTTTTGCGGCTTGAGAAGGGACGGATGGCATGAGTTCTTTTGTACGAGGTACATTATTTTTAATGTTTGTCATTTTCTTATCTAAACTTTTTGGCTTCTTTTATAGAATGCAATTTATGCGAATTGCTGGTGAGGAGGCAGTCGGTATTTATATGACCGTCTATCCAGCATTTATTTTCTTCATCTCACTCATTCAACTTGGACTACCTATTGCTGTAGCTAAAATTGTGGCAGAATTACTAGCTAAAAATAAACGCGAAAGCATATTTGGCGTCATGCGTACTGCGATTCTTTGGTCGTTTATTGGTATGATCGTTTTTATGCCCCTTGTTGCACTCACTATACCATATATTTCTACAACGCTCTTACATAATGAACATACAACTTTCACTTTATGGATTGCTCTCTTTGCCGTACCAGTATCAGTAGGATCTGGTTTATTACGTGCTTATTTACAAGGTATCGCTAAAATTACACCTACCGCATGGTCACAAATGATTGAACAAGTTGTTCGGATTAGCTTTATTACACTAATGCTTCCATACGTGGCTAATTATAATAATGCCGCTGTGACAGCTGCTGCCGCCATGGGTATTACGCTTGCTGCAGAGGTAGTAGCATTCCTTTATTTATGGCTGCATTATATAGTTTCAAAAAAGAAATTAATTGCGCGCAAAACAAAAATCGAAGGTTATCCTTCATCGCCCATGCTACGTATAGCTCTGCCTTCCGCAGGCAGCAAGCTTTTTGGTTCTTTCACTTGGTTTTTAGAACCAATTATCTTTTTAAAAGCTTTAACAGTAGCAGGCTTAACAGCATCAGCAGCTACCATTCTATACGGTGTCATCTCAGGTGTTTTGGTGCCACTACTACTATTTCCTGCTTTTGTGTCAACCGCTTTATCGATTGTCCTTATTCCGGCTGTTAGTGATGCCGTTGCTAGACAGCATATCCCTTTGTTACAGGAACGAATTTCGGTTTCCCTAAGATTATCTTCTTTAGTGGGCTGTTTTGCCGCTACATATTTCTTTGTACATGGTGATGAATTGGCTATGAAGCTTTTCCATTTAGAAGAAAATCGTGGTTACGTAAAAATTTTAGCACCCATTTTTTATTTTTATTATATTCAAAGCCCTCTGCACTCCATCCTTCAGGCGATTGGCGAAGCTCGGGCAGCGATGATGAACTCCATCTATGGGGGCCTAGGGAAATTATTTGTTATGTTTGTACTTGCCTCTCAGCCCGGTATTCAAGAAAAAGGAGCTGTGGTAGCTATTGGTTTTGGCGTATTGATGACCTCTTTCTTGCATATAGCAACTGTTAGACAACGGAAAAATTTACGAGCAGGCTTTAGAATGTTTGTCGTACCTTATAGTTGCTTTATTGTCGTTTGTATCGCCCAGTACTTCCTCATGCCCTTACTATCACTACCATTTATTTTAAATAGCTTTGTCACATTATTTTTACTATTTACGAGTTTATTATTTACAAATCAATTACGTATAACAGATTTCCGCTATATCCGTAAATTAGCAAAGAAAGTTTAGTTTTCCTTTAATTGAATATACAGTCGCTCGTCTTCCCAAATACAAAAAAATACTTTTTCACTATCTGTAATATTATTTTTAGCTAATTCACTCTTTAACCATTCCACGTCTTTATGCATGGTTAATAAATGTCTCTCTTGAATCTCTCCATCAATAATCAAAGGATAAACGAATGCTTTTTCATCTTTTTTGTAAACGGAAAGGTTTCCCGAAGGTTCTAAATAGGCAAATGCAACATCGGTGACAGAGGCGATACCATTTTCTCGTAATTGCTGACATAAATCATCTAAATTATAACGGTGTTTACGCATTACACTCTCTAAAATCACACCGTCTTTCACTAGTAACGCTGGATCACCATCAACTAAGTCGCGTATACCTTTGAACTTCAACGATAAATAAGCACTTAATATTTGTATAAAGAGCAAAATAATAATGGGTAAAATGGCATTAAAAAGAGGATTCTTATAATCATCTAACGCAAAAGCAGCCACTTCTGCAATTAATACAAAAACCACTAAATCAATGACAGATAGCTCACCCAATTCTCGTTTACCCATTAAACGAAAGACAATGATGATAAACACATATAAAAAACAGGTTCTAAAAATGATGTGGAAATATTCTTCCATCAATAACACCCCCATAATATCAAGGTGACCTTATTTTTGTTTTTTATACAGAAGAATGATTGGATATTGCTAAAAATACAAGGAATAGTCCGTAGTTGTTCGTACAATTCTTATGTACCACCATTTAGCGGAAAATATAAACAATAATACAGTTATTTCACCCAATAATTTTGAGAAACAAATGAGGTCCCTTAAGGAAGAAGGTTATCATGCGATTTCTGTCAAAGAATTACACGATTACTTGACTAACCAAAGCAAATTACCCGCGAAGCCTATATTAATTACTTTCGATGATGGCTATCTCAGCAATTACGAAATGGCGTATCCGATTTTGAAAAAATATGACATACATGCTGAAATTTTTGTTATTGCAAGCCGAATAGTCGATACAAGTAAAGATTTTGCCTATCCACATGAAATTGCCAAGATGAACTGGGATCAATTAAAAGAAATGCAAGATTATATAACGATTCAAAGCCATACTTGGGACTCCCATTATAAATTACCTTCAAAATTCGGCAGACTGAATGGGGCTATTTACGGTCCAAGCTATTTGAATGGACAATTAGAGAGCCAGCAGCAGTACGAGGCTAGAGTCAGAAATGATTTTATTCACTCCCGAAAAATAATTAAAGAAAAATTAGGCTACGAGCCCATCGCCATTAGCTATCCATACGGTATTCAATCTGCTGCCACCATTAAAATTGCACAGGAGGCTGGTTTTAAGATGGGCTTTGTTATTCAGAATAAAAGTGTTAAAAAGGGCGATGGATTATTCACATTAAGTAGAATTATTGTAAATGGCAATGATTCAGGTCCCGACTTAATTCATAAAATAAATACAATGAAATAGTGACAGGAGGAATATACCCCTCCCTTGCGCTTCAGCGCACAAGAAAAGGCTTACAATATAGCTATTGTAAGCCTTTTTCTTTATAATGTTTAAATGTCTTTCTCAACTCGTCCGATTGCTTGACGGTCAAATTTTACACGTACATTATCAGCGATTTTTAATGTTACTGCTGTGTCCTCAATTGCATCAATGACACCATGCAGGCCACCGATTGTAATGACTTTATCTCCACGTTGCAAACTACCTTGCATATTTTGTGTTTCCTGCTGTCTTTTTTTAGCTGGACGGATTAAGATAAACCACATAGCAACGAACATTAATAATATCGGTGCTAAGCCTAATAATTGATCCATATTACTTCTTGCCCCCTTTCCAAATCTCACTTTTTTAGTATAGACTATTCCACCATTAAAAAGCGATGGACAAGCCCAAAAATTTTCTCATTTACTAATATTTTTTCTATGATTGACAATATTTTGCTAGAAATATTCACTTTTTACAAAGTTTTGAATGATTTTGCCATACTATGGCAAGTAATGTAGGACATTAGAGGTTTTCTAATGTCCCTTTTTATGAAAAAACTCGTTCACTTTATTATCCTTAGAAAAGTAATTAATTAAAAGTTTTTCGCATTTGGTCCATTAAAGCCATATTTCTCGAAAAATTCTTCTCGGAAATCACCTAAGCGATCTTGACGAATTGCCTCACGCACTTGTTCCATTAGCTTTAACAGGAAGTGTAAGTTATGATAAGACGTTAAACGAATACCGAACGTTTCTTCTGTGCGAATCAGGTGACGAATATAAGCACGTGAATAGTTTTTACATGTATAGCAATCACAGTTCGGATCAATCGGCCCAAAGTCACGAGCATATTTTGCATTCTTTACGACTAAACGACCTTCTGATGTCATCAGTGTACCATTACGAGCAATACGTGTTGGTAGAACACAGTCGAACATATCAACACCACGAATAGCTCCATCGATTAATGAATCTGGTGAACCCACTCCCATTAAATATCGAGGTTTATTTGCTGGCATTAACGGTGTTGTGAACTCAAGAACACGGTTCATGATATCTTTTGGTTCACCAACAGATAGTCCTCCTATCGCGTAGCCTGGGAAATCTAACTCCACTAATGCTTCTGCAGAACGACGGCGTAGATCCTCATACTCACCACCTTGAATAATTCCGAATAACCCTTGTTCTTCTGGACGACTATGGGCTTCTTTGCAGCGTTTTGCCCAACGTGTTGTACGGTCTACCGATTGCAACATATATTCATGTGTTGCAGGATACGGTGGACATTCGTCGAAAGCCATCATGATATCCGAGCCTAAGTCATTTTGAATTTCCATCGCTTTTTCTGGACTTAGGAATAGTTTATCCCCATTAAGATGGTTACGGAAATGTACGCCTTCCTCTTCAATTTTGCGGAACTGGCTTAGGGAGAATACTTGGAAACCACCTGAATCTGTTAAAATGGGTCTATCCCAATTCATAAATTTATGCAGTCCGCCTGCTTCCTTAACGATATCATTGCCTGGACGAAGCCATAAATGATACGTGTTGGATAAGATAATACCAGCATTCATTTCTTTTAATTCCTCTGGTGACATTGTTTTAACTGTTGCTTGTGTTCCAACAGGCATAAATGCTGGTGTTTCAAAAGAGCCGTGTGGTGTATGCACAATGCCAAGACGTGCTCCTGTTTGTTTACATGTATGAAGTAATTCATAGCGAATAGCTGGTTGTGTCATAAAAATAAAAATCCTCTCTGATCTGAAGTAAAAACAGTACTCCGATTTTTTCTTTTTTATTCTTTTGGTCGAATAAACATAGCATCACCAAAACTAAAGAAGCGATATTTTTCTTCTACAGCTTGCTGATAAGCACTTAAAATAGTTTCACGAGTGGCTAGCGTACTCACTAGCATAACAAGGGTTGACTTTGGTAAATGGAAGTTTGTAATTAAACCATCTACCACGGTAAAAGTATAGCCTGGATAGATGAAAATAGACGTCCAACCTTGCTCTGCTCGTACCTCACCATCATATTTAGAGCCAATTGTCTCCAATGTACGTGTAGAGGTAGTCCCAACAGCTATTATCTTCCCGCCATTACGCTTTACACGATTAATCGTGTCTGCTGCTTCTTCTGTCACACTATAAAATTCTGCGTGCATTTCATGGTTTTCAATAGAATCTACACTAACTGGACGGAATGTTCCAAGTCCTACATGAAGTGTAATAAAGACAACCTCTACCCCTTTTGCCTTTACTTGTTCTAATAATTCTTCTGTAAAATGGAGCCCGGCCGTTGGAGCAGCAGCTGACCCACGCTCTTTCGCATAGACCGTTTGATAGCGATCTTTGTCTTCTAATTTTTCTCGTATATAAGGCGGTAATGGCATTTCACCAAGCTGCTCTAGTATTTCAAAAAAGATTCCATCATAATGAAATTCAAATGTTCGTCCACCATGGTCAAGCTCACCTGTACAAGTAGCTGTTAACAATCCATCTCCAAATGTAATAACTGTCCCTACTTTTACACGTTTTGCTGGTTTTACAAGTGTTTCCCACTCATCTGTACCTGGCAATTGCTTTAATAATAGTACCTCTATATGGGCACCTGTCTCCTCTTTTACACCCATTAAGCGAGCAGGTAAGACTCTTGTATCGTTTAACACAAGGCAGTCTCCAGTACGTAACTCCTCTAAGACATGAGCAAAATGTTGATGCTCTACTTCATTTGAGCCAGGTGTTACGACCATTAATCGACTAGCTGTCCGATCTACTAAAGGTGTTTGAGCAATAAGCTCCTCTGGTAATTCAAAATCAAAATCTTCTACACGCATGAAAAAAACTTCCTTCTTTATGTTTGTTGGGGATACTCATATCCAAAATGTTCGTAGGCTAAATGTGTCGCTACTCTTCCTCGTGGTGTACGTTGAATAAGCCCAATTTGCATGAGATAGGGTTCATATACATCTTCTATAGTCACCCGTTCCTCACCAATCGATGCTGCAAGCGTATCTAAGCCCACAGGACCTCCTCGAAAGCGCTCAATCATGTTAGTGACAAGTTTATGATCAATGTGATCAAGCCCTCTTGGATCGACTTGTAACAGCTCTAGCGCTTGCTTTGCAAGGCCCTCCGTTATCATACCATCTCCAAGCACTTGTGCATAATCTCGTACTCGTTTCAATAAGCGATTGGCAATTCGAGGTGTACCACGAGAGCGTTTCGCCATTTCCATTGCTGCTATTTGCTCAATTTCTACCTCAAATAAATGAGCACTGCGAGCAACTATTTCAGCAAGGGAAATATCATCATAGTACTCTAAGCGTAATAAAACACCAAAGCGATCTCTTAGAGGTGCTGATAAGGCACCAGCTCTGGTTGTAGCACCTACAAGGGTAAAGGGAGGTAAATCAAGGCGTACAGAACGTGCTTCAGGACCTTTTCCCACAACAATATCTAAACAGAAGTCCTCCATTGCTGGATATAACACTTCTTCAATGGCACGAGGTAATCGATGAATCTCATCAATAAATAAAACATCACCAGGCTCTAGTGAACTTAAAATCGCTGCTAAATCTCCTGGACGTTCAATTGCAGGACCACTTGTCATGCGTACATTGACACTCATCTCATTTGCAATAACAACAGCTAATGTTGTTTTACCAAGCCCTGGTGGCCCATATAACAGCACATGATCTAAACTTTCCTGCCGAAGTTTTGCTGCCTCAATGAAAATTTGTAAATTTTCCTTTACTTTATGTTGCCCTATGTATTGGGCTAACCTTTGCGGGCGTAAAGATAATTCAAATTGTTCATCATAGCCACTTGCCTCACTAGCCATCATACGTTCAGACATGCCTCTTCCCTCCTTCCTTATTTTAATTTTAATAATAGTTGTAACGCTTGTTTCATATAGGCATCTGTCGTTTCCAGCTTGTCGTTATCCTCAAGCAGTGGGCGAATTTTTTCGAGCTCCTTTTCAGAGTAACCAAGTGCCGCTAAAGCAAGTATTGCTTCTTCTAATTCGTGTTTATAAGGATGAACGCCAAACAATGGCAGCTCATCTTCTGTACTCGGCAGTTCGATTGTCTCTAATAAAGAGCCTAGCTTGCCTTTTAAATCTAATATCATCTGACGAGCAGTTTTTTTACCTACTCCTGGGAACTTCACTAAAAACGTTTCATCTTCCCGTTCAATCGCACTTATAACCTGCTGTGGGTTGCCAGTCGCTAAGATAGCCAGCGCTCCCTTAGGACCTATTCCAGATACTAAAATTAACTTTCGAAAAAGCTCGCGCTGATCTAGATTTGGGAAACCATAAAGCACTTGTGCATCCTCTCGTACATGCAAATGAACATAAATTTGTTGCTCCATGGCTGATGTTCGAAATGCAAACGGATTGGGCGTATTCAATTGCCAGCCAATACCCTTTTGTTCTAGCACAATATATTCTGGTGTAATACGAGTAATTAGTCCTTTTAAATAATCATACATCTATATTCCCTCACAATCATCGTCTTCGATTATAGCATATAGCGAACGAATGCTCGACAGAAAGTCCTGTTCAAAACGCTGTTCAAGACAAAAATGACCGCCAAATGACGGTCATTTCTTCACAAATCTATCAATATCGTACCACAGTTTTGGCCAATAGGTGAGGGCTCGTTTAGTAAATGGTACTAAATAATCTAAAAATACTAGTTGCTGATCAAGGGGTAAATCCACAGCGAAAAGCCATTCCCTTAATAGTTCATTCGGATATTTTAAACGATGAAGCTTTCTTTTATCAAGCCGTTTCAGTTCTGGTAACTCCGCAAAGACTTTGGCTAAATCATAATCAACTGCAGGTAGCACCCGATGCAACCATAAAATATACTCGTCATCCGCTTCTCCAAGATGTGCCAAATCAAAATCAATTAAACGCAATTGTCCATCCGTGCACCATAAAAAATTATGATGCACGACATCCCCGTGCAATAGTGTAATTTCTTTTTCGGCTACATCTTCCAGCGCAATTAACTGCAGCGATTTATCACTATAATGCAATATTTGATCGATCTCTTCTTTTGTTAAGAAAGCCCGAAACTCATTTCTTCTGCTTTTAAAACGCATATGACGCATTTGCCATTTTAAAAGTTGTGAATAGGTATGCAAGCCAGGCAAGCGTTGCCAAGCAACTTTTTTATATGTGTCATGTAAAGCTATTAGTAGTTGAAGAGATTCCCTGCGATCCTTTTTATGAGCAAAATTGGCACCATGGCTACCTTCTTGCCATTCTTGCACAATTAGCTGCTCATCGTCACTTTGGACTAATGGTAGGATAAGATTAGGTTCAATTCGACCTAGCTGGCGATGAATTGTTCTTACCTTCTCTGCAATTTCTAGTTGTTTTGCTCGTTTGACAAAGTAAGTATTCGATCGATACCTATATTTCCAAATATTTGATTTTACCTCTTCGACAATATACGCTTTTTCACCATCGATAAGGCGTCATCCCGCCTGGGAAATAATGCGGTGACATCCAAGGTCCTACTGATGACGGGCATGGCGGTGGACAATGCGTTGGGCATGGTGGTGGTGGACAATGACACGGATCCATTTGCCATGCAGGCATTGGCATCTGCATTGGTTGTGATTGACAGCCACATGATTGTGCTTCACAGCCACATGATTTGCCCATGTTCATGTCAGGCATCATATTAAATTGTGGCTGCATTTGTTGATTAGGCGTGTGGAAAAATGGTGATGTAGACTCTAAGAAGTCTTCCATCTCGCCCATTTTATTTTCTGGCATCTCAAAGGACATCGGCTGCTGCGGCATCATATACTGCTCGGCCTGTGGCTGCATTGGCATTGGCCACCACATTTGATGATAAATTGGTTGATGGCAGCTTGAGCAATGTGGTACTGGATGTGGCATGATATGCATTGGTGGTGCTGGTTGTGGTACTGGATGTGGCATTGGCTTCGCTACTGGTGGTGGTGGTGGCGGTGGCGGCGCTGGCTGTATTTGTACTGGTGGTGGTGTTGTGACTGTTTGCTCTACTTGTGGCATGACTACCTGTTGGTGCCAATTCATTTCTACAGGCTGTGGAACCCACATCGGTTGTTGTGGCATCTGCATTGGCATTGGTATAGGTATTGGAATCATTTGTGGCTCAGGCATTGGCATTGGAGCAGGTGGTACAATTGGTGGTGGAGGTGGCATTGGTCTCTGTACCTCTTTTTTCGGAACTTCCTTAGGTGTCTCCTTATGCATTTGTGATTCCTTTTTTGGCATTTCTTTATGTGGCTCTTTGTTTATTTTTTCAGGCAAAATAATTTCCATGCCCGGGACAATATAATCTGGGTTGGCAAGATGGACATTGAGCCGCTTCAAATCTTCAAACGAAATGCCGTACTCTTTCGCAATCTTCCACAATGTGTCTCCCTTTTGAACAATATGAATACGCAATTTTTTCCTCCCTTCCTCTCTACGTATCATATGTTCAATGTTTCATTTGGATACAAAAATTTCAACAAGTTAGAAATGCTTCATGGTACACTAACCTATAGGGAATACTGTTTCCATTATTACGGGCAGAGGTGATCTCTTATGAAAAAAATGTTAGGCGAGGAACGCCGACTGCAACTATTAGCGCAATTAAAAAAAAGTAAAACACCTATAACAGGGACAGACTTAGCTAAATTCGCCAATGTTTCTAGGCAAGTTATCGTCAATGATATGACTTTATTAAAGGCAAGAAACGAACCCATTATCGCTACGAGTCAGGGTTATCTTTATATGCATCAGGAACAATTACAGCAAACTGTTGAACGCACATTTCCATGCATACACACATCTGAACAAACAGAGGACGAGCTAATGACGATTGTAGATTGTGGTGGCACAGTCAAAAATGTTATGGTTGAACATCCTATTTATGGTGAGTTAACTGCCTCAATCATGGTGTCAAACCGTCATGAGGTAACACAATTTATCGAACGGGTTAATGCCACTCAGGCTAATTACTTATCTGCACTAACGGGTGGCATTCATCTTCATGTCATTACAGCCCCCTCTGTTGAAGTATTAACGTTAATTGAACAAGCCTTACAAAAAAAGGGCTATTTGGTAACAGACCAATAAAATAAAAAAGCACAGTATTTGCTCATACTGTGCTTCAATGTGTGTTTCGAGTATTCCTCTCCCTTTACCCCAACCTATTAGGAAAGAAATCGTTGTCTTTGTGAAGGTGTAGGTAATAGACATTCCTTTTTTGTACCAAATAAACGATAGCGGTGCTTAGCAAACCTTCTATACAACGCATTGCGAATAATTGGAGGCACTAGGATGAAAAGATAATAACAAAGCCAAATCTTCTCCAAATTTCTGCATATTTTTAAGGCTGCTGTCGATTCAACATATGCTTTCCCATTTTCAATGAGGATTACACTATCTATATTCTCAGATATTTTGAACTGTCGGAGCAATGTTTGCCCGACATCACTTTGTAACGAAGCAAATTGAAAATAGCCTGCTTGATCATGTTTGATAATAAATTGAACGCTGCTATCACAAAAGTTACAAATACCATCAAATAAAATAATCCCACGCATTCTATTTCCCCCTTATAGCTATTATGCTTCGTCAGACGTAAGATACGTAAAGTATGTACCGAGTGACTTTACTTTGCAACCTAGTGCAGCTAGTTCTTCCATTGCACCGCGCATCATCGGTACTTTTTCATCCGCTAACACATCTATCATGAAGAAATAATCCCCTAGTCCTGTTTTCAATGGACGCGATTCAATTTTACTTAAATTCAGTTGACGCCATGCAAAGACAGATAGCACTTGATGCAATGCCCCTGAACGGTCAGTCGGCAATGTAATCATTAAAGTTGTTTTCGCTTGCCCATTTGAAAGTTCTTGTGGCAATCGTTGGTTTTGCTTAGACAGAACAAAGAAACGAGTATGGTTAAAATGGAAATCATGGATATTGGACTCTACTATTTCAAGGCCATATTTTTCTGCGGCAGCTGCATTTCCAACCGCTGCTATACATTGTTCTGGGTTTTCAGATACGTATTTTGCGGCAGCTGCTGTTGAAGTTGTTTGTTGTAGTGGTACATGACTGAAACGATAAAATAAATATTTATGGCATTGTGCTAGAGCATGTGGATGGGAATAGACCCCTTCAATGGACTGCCAATTATCTTTTTGTGCTTTATTGACCATTAAATGCTGCTGTATTTTCAGTAATAATTCACCTGTTACATATAGTGATGCTTCATGGAATAAATAATCAAGTGTAAGCGTAACTGAACCTTCTAAGGCATTTTCTAATGGTACAACGGCTAGATCTACCTTTCCCTCTGCTACTGCCTCAATACATTCAGGAATCGTTGCACAGGGTACAAGCCACTCATTTGGAAAAGTAGCCTTTGTTGCTAAGTATGTAAATGATGCTTCCGGTCCTAAATATGCGATTCGATTTCTCCATTGTTGCTTTGTCATTGCAAAAACCTCCTTTATGGAATAAGGAGCAGTCCCTAGCGATGATGTATCACTGAGGGACAGCTCCTTATTTGAGCTTTGGTATCGTATTATTACTCCAGTGCTTCAAGAGCATATGGATTATTAAACACGATAATTGTCATTTTTGTCAAAAATTAAAGGATCGAACACCTTACTATGATTATAAAGCACCAGAACTAATGACTTCCGCTGACTCAACAAAATCTAACCGTTTTAATTGCTGGATTAGGTCATCAAGATCACATGTCATACTTGTTACATCTAGTGATAATGTAACATTGGCACGTCCCTGAATAGGGATTGTTTGATGAATCGTCAATACGTTACAATGTGTAATTGTCACAGTTTCTAGAAGCTTAGCAAGTGTTCCTTTTCTATCTTGAAGCTGTAAAAAGACTGTTAAAATGCGTTCCTGCACGATTGAATGAAAAGGAAAAACCGCATCACGATATTTGTAAAACGCACTTCGCGATAAATCCACCTGCTTTACCGCATCCCAAATGGAAGATACTGAACCACTTGATAATAAGTGTTTCGCCTCCAAAGTTTTTTGCATTGCATCCGTTAAAACATCCTCACGAACTAAATAATATCGCTGATTCGCAACATTCTTCATACGCTTCCCCCTAAAACTCATGTCTTAATCGACAAATTCAAATTCAAACTCTTGTAGGCGAACTGTATCGCCATCCTGTGCTCCACGTTCACGTAGAGCCTCGTCCACACCCATTGCACGCAATTGACGAGCAAAACGACGTATTCCATCTTCACGGCTAAAGTCCGTCATTTTAAATAAACGTTCAATGGCATAGCCACTAATAATAAATGTACCATCATCGTCACGAGTGATTTCAAAATCTTCACCTTTTGCCTCATGCTTGTACATAACCGTTGCGTCTGATTGTTCCTCTACTTCATCATACAGTGGGAATTCAGGCGTTACTTCTAATAGATCCGCAATAGCAAACAATAGCTCTTTTAATCCTTGACGAGAAACAGCAGAAATTGGGAAAATCTGAACGTCTTCCCCTACCTTTTGGCGGAATGCTGTTAAG
The DNA here is from genome assembly GCF_049943995.1 of Lysinibacillus sp. VIII_CA. Classification (NCBI taxonomy): domain Bacteria; kingdom Bacillati; phylum Bacillota; class Bacilli; order Caryophanales; family Bacillaceae; genus Lysinibacillus; species Lysinibacillus sp. VIII_CA. The sequence goes on along the minus strand of NZ_JBNFXM010000002.1, from coordinate 341,418 downwards.
TTTTCCTCTGCATCTGGCATATCCATTTTATTGGCTACAATAATTTGTGGACGCTCTGTTAACCGAAGATTATATTGTTTTAGTTCTTCATTGATTGTTAAATAATCCTCATATGGATCGCGACCTTCCATTCCTGACATATCAATCACATGGACAATAACGCGTGTACGTTCAATATGTCGTAAAAATTGGTGGCCTAATCCTACCCCTTCATGAGCTCCCTCAATTAGCCCTGGTAAATCTGCCATCGCAAAGCTTCGGTGATCATCTGTTTCAATCATGCCTAAGTTCGGTACAATTGTCGTGAAATGATACGCACCAATTTTTGGCTTAGCAGCAGAAACAACAGATAAAAGTGTTGATTTACCAACACTTGGGAAACCAACTAATCCTACATCTGCTAAAACTTTTAACTCTAATATAACATTTAATTCTTGTCCTGGCTCACCTTTTTCAGAAAGTTCTGGCGCTGGGTTGGCAGGTGTTGCAAAGCGAGAATTTCCACGTCCACCTCGCCCTGCTTTCGCAATAACGGCTCTTTGCCCATGCTCGACTAAGTCAGCAATAACAGCATTTGTTTCTTCATTCATAACCACTGTACCTGGTGGAACTTTAACAATTAAATCTTCCGCATTTTTACCGTGCATGCCTTTACTCATACCATGCTCGCCACGCGGTGCTTTAAAATGGCGTTTATAGCGGAAATCCATTAACGTACGTAAGCCTTCCTCTACTTCAAATACGACATTCCCGCCATGTCCACCATCTCCACCAGCTGGACCACCATTCGGTACATATTTTTCTCGGCGAAAGGCAACCATGCCATCTCCGCCGTCTCCACCTTTAACATAAATCTTTACGTGATCGACAAACATTTAGTTCACTCCCTATTTGCACTCAAGACATATTGCCAGCGTGTATTTGTCTGCTCAATTGTTTGAATGTCGAATTGTTTCAAACCTTTTTCGGTGAATGCATCAGCACTCCATAACCCATTTAGCGTGAATGTCACGGCAAATGTATGATCGTCAACACGTACATCAAGCGTTAGGATCTGCTCTGTAAATGGATCTAATGTATCATAAACATGCATAACTGTTTTGTTTAAGTAATCTACAACTTCCTGATCAATCTCATTGGTCACAGGCTTTTTTATCTCGCCGTTTATTTTCCAAGTGAAGGAAGGGAAACGCCATCCTGCTGTTTGAAGCCATTCAATTGTTTGTGGTAATTGTAGTCGATTGAGGATAGAAAACACTCTTAACTGTTCTGAAAAATGCTGAATAAGTTCCTTTGATTCATCAACTCTACCTAAATCTAAATTCATGCGAATCAATTGCAGTTGATTCACAAAATCATGATTTGCAAAACGTAATACTTCACTAATGGTTAGTGATTGATTGTTCATCCCATTCACTCCAATAAAGTTATCTTTACTAGTATAACAAGTTTTGCTGTATTTTTCCCTTAATTCTTTATTCAATTATCCCTGAGCATATTTGAATAAAGAATCAGTTTGCTTTGGACCAACAAGATGTTGATTAGTCCTTGCCTCAAGGCATGGCTACCATAGACAGAATTCCTTTATTTCGATGGTTTTAACTCTACTGAAATAAAATGAAAACCGTCATCACCTTGAGCTATTGATCCACGTTTAATTCTACAGTCGTCTGTTGAAAGAGGCTGAAATTTAGCCAAAAAAAGGACTGCAATAAATGCAGTCCTCCGCTTTATGATATCTTATAAAAGATTAAGCTTCTTGTGGTGCTGGGTATACAGATACTTGTTTGCGATCGCGACCTAAACGTTCGAATTTAACAACGCCGTCAACTTTAGCAAATAGTGTATCGTCACCACCACGACCTACGTTTGTACCTGGGTAAATTTTTGTACCGCGTTGACGGTAAAGAATTGAACCACCAGTTACGAATTGGCCATCAGCACGTTTAGCACCAAGTCGTTTAGACTCAGAGTCACGTCCGTTTTTAGTAGAACCTACCCCTTTTTTCGATGCAAAAAGTTGAAGGTCTAATGCTAATAATAATTTCATCGAGTTCCACCTCCTACTTGGTTGTAGTTGATTTGGATGTATTGTCCGTAATTCTGCACCATAGAATACACTTGGGCAGTCATTACTTGAACAATTAACTGTAGTTTTGCATCTACTTCAGGCTCTAAATCTGTTGGAAGATCCACCTTAAGATAGCCTCCACCTTCAGCAGCTTGTTCGACTTCTGGTTGAATTTGTAATAATGCATAAATAGCATTTACCGTACCAATGGCAATGGTAGATGCTCCTGCACATACTAAATCTTTCCCAGATTCATCGTACCCAGCATGTCCTGAAAATTCGAATGCTGACACATGTCTATTTTCATCATGATGAATCGTAACTTGTATCATTCGCTACACCTCACTATTAAGCGTTGATTGCTTCAACAACTAATTTTGTGTAAGGTTGACGGTGACCTTGTTTACGACGGTAGTTCTTTTTAGCTTTCAATTTGAAAACAACGATTTTTTTCGCACGGCCTTCTTTAACAACTTTCGCTGTTACAGTAGCACCATCTACGAATGGAGCACCAACTTTAACGTTTTCGCCACCTACGAATAAAACTTTATCAAAAGTTACAACCTCGTCAGCTTCTACGCCTAATTTTTCAACGTAGATTTCTTGACCAGCTTCTACTTTGATTTGTTTACCACCAGTTTCAATAATTGCGTACATTTTACTGCACCTCCTCTTAAACTCAGACTCGCCTGTTTTATAAAGGTGATCTTATAGTAAGATACTTATACCTTCCCAGAGCGGTTGTAGTAGCACGGGTGCTACAAACAATAACATTAAAATATTACCACACGGCTTTTTTTAAGTCAATCTATTCATAACATATTTTTCAAAAGCTATACGATATTTTCGGTAACGCCATTCTTTTAAAACTTGTAACCAAATGAATAAACAAATAATTGCTAAAAAAATAGATTGCGGTAGGAAATTTAAAGTTATCAGAAATAATGTAGTGGCCACTATGAAGGACAGCCAATAATACACTTCCACCACTTGAGCTTTTGGAAAATTTAAGAATAACCACGCTAACAATATCCTACCACCATCTAATGGTAGGATGGGGATCATATTCACTAATAATAGCACAAGTTGAACACTAATAAGCTTACCTGCAATTAGTTCAGGCATAAAAAAAGCGAGGCCAATCCCCAAGATAGTAGCGATTGGTCCTCCTAATGCAATCCATAGGAGTGACGATGCTTGCACAACCGCTGGATTTTCAAATTGTATTTCCCCCCCGTAAGGTGTAATAACACATGATTTCACTCTTACGCCGCACAGTAAAGCTACTAATAAATGACCTGCTTCATGCCACAATAGCGAGAAAAAAATAATAGCGTAATAAGCAAGTTGTCCACTAAAAATCATGACAAATACGAGAGGAATACAAAGAAGATGTAATTTAATCTTCATTAGTCTCCATCGTTTCCAACCATTGTACAATTTGCTCTAAATCGTAATGGCTATCTCCCTTTTCAATGGAAAGATAAAGTTGCCCAGCTTCTTTCATACCAATCAAATCATTTGCCTGTATAGATGTATACGGAAGCTGTGCTAAGCTATCTAGCATGCCATAAGAGACGGTTGTACCATCATCATAACTAATGGTCATAGTCTTACCAGTATATTTGGTATGACCTGTGAACACGACTAAACCATTCTGTCCGGCATAAACTGGTAAACCAACATCGTACTGCAATAAATATCCCTCTTTAAAAACCTGGGCATTAGCAAATGTTAAAAGATCTGCTTGCCCCACATCACTAGATACTGTAATGGTTTCATTTTCTTTGTCGAACCAACTTTGCCCTAGCTCACTTAAGTACGTTAAATCTGCCGAGGTTGTTACCATTTTTCGAATAGGAGTATCAACTACACCCTGATCTTCTAAACGAATTACAAGCATAGTTGCTGCCACAAGTAGTATCGTGATAAACCATTTCCATTTTTTAAACAAGCCCTCATCCTTTTTTCCACACTATATGTGATTGCATGTCCAAACATGCAAAAAACCTTCTCGCACAATTGCACGAAAAGGTTTTAATTTATCTTGAAAATAATGATTTAAGTTTTGAAAACATACCTCTTTGCTCATCTTGAATAGCCATTAATGGAACCGATTCGCCCAGAATACGACGTGCAATATTTCGATAGCCCAAAGATGCTTTATTAGCAGGGTCCATTACGATTGGTTCTCCTTTATTGGAAGATGAAATAACACCTTCACTATCAACAATAATTCCTAATAAATCGATAGACAAATGGGTTGTAATTTCATTAACATCCAAAGTGTCACCGCTCTTCATCATATGTTGTCGAATACGATTGATGATGAGCTTAGGAGCAGTTATGTCTTCCTGTTCTAATAAACCAATAATTCGATCTGCATCTCGAACAGCAGAAATTTCAGGTGTTGTGACAACAATCGCATGATCTGCACCTGCTACGGCATTTCTATAGCCTTGTTCAATACCTGCGGGACAATCTATTAATACATAATCATAGTCCCTTTTTAATTCCTCTACTAAGCTCTTCATTTGCTCAGGGGTAACAGCATTTTTATCTGTCGTTTGAGCAGCAGGTAATAAAAATAGTTTATCATCCACGCGCTTATCTTTAATCAATGCTTGATGTATTTTACAGCGCCCTTCTACTACATCTACTAGGTCATAAATAATACGATTTTCTAGGCCTAAAATAACATCTAAATTACGCAGGCCAATATCTGTATCAACTAAACATACTTTTTTACCTTGTAGAGCCAATGCAGTCCCAAGGTTAGCCGATGTCGTTGTTTTTCCGACACCACCTTTACCCGAAGTTATGACGATCGCTTCTCCCACACTAGCTTCCTCCCTTAGACACATTTAACAATGGTCGAATATTTTTTAAGGCGTGAATTTGATCGTACGTAATGCGTCCATCGTAACCAATAAATGCACAAGTCATTTCTGCTTGATTAATTTCTTTCACATGCTCATCTGACATTGCTTCCACTTGATCAGCAATCATAATATGCGTAGCTTCAAATTGAGAGGCAGCAATGATTGCTTCCTTATTGCCCTGTACACCAGCATGCACGATTCCTTTTAGTTTACCTAAGACATACACATTGCCACCAGCTTCAACCCGACCGTTTGGATTGACATTTCCTACAATGATAATGTCCCCAGACGAACGTAGAATCTGCCCTGATCTGACCACACCTAAATATGTATCTTGTTGACTTTCAATCATTTTCTGGTTGCTTTCATGGACAGTCAGTACTTCGCTTTGTACACTCGCTACAATGAGTTGCTCTGTTTCTTGCACAATATGGATAAGTTCATCGATCTGTTCATCAGTACAGTATCGATAGCCTAAGTATAATTGTACATCTACTTTACCATCGATACCGCCTTCTAACACTTTTTTCTTTAATTCTTCTACTAAATCGCTATAAGCACATTGGTCGTCAAGACGCAGTACAAATCCGTCCTTCGTTCCCTTCATATTAACTAATTGTTTTTTCATGAATGCCTCACCTCACGTTGTTCTTTGTTAAGAAACCTCACGTGCTCTCTGTAAGACACGCGCATTAATTAGATACTTGAAGGCCCAACCAAGAATCATTAAAAATAAAGCATTTGCAATGATTGTTGGCAGTAGTCGTGAACGTAAGAAATCTGCTAAAGGTATTGCTGTAAAATCGATCAAGAAGAAAAATTGATAGAGTATAAATTCTAAAATGGCTACTAACACAACTGAAATAGTTGTTGTTACGACTAAGTGCTGATGTATAACTTTCACGATAGACCCTGCTAAAAAACATATAAGTGGATATAGAACTGAATATAATCCAATAATATCAATGTAAAACACATCATACAAGACACCAAAAAAAAGTCCATACATTACCGCGCGTTGACGGCTGTAATAGATGGAGATAAAAATGAGATATAAGATTAAAAAACGCGGTACTAGAAAATACACTTCCCCCTTAATTTCAATTGGAGAAAGCATCGCAAACTCTGGTTCTAGCAAGAATAGTAAAACCGCCACAGAAGGAATGAGAAAACGAACCATCATTCCGCCTCCTCTTCATTCGTATCTTGCGGGTTTGTTAAATCTTCGTTCGTTGAGCTACCATCTGAACCATCAATAACTGTAGATGTACGCTTAGCAATAACAACATGCTCTAAAATCGAAAAATCAGCAGATGGTCTGACATACGCCATTTTTGTTAAGCCGTGATCATCTGTACTAACCTCTGTAATTTCTCCGATAGGGACACCTTTAGGGAAAATACCTCCGAGTCCTGAAGAAACTACCTGCTCGCCTTCTTTAACCTTAAAACTAGAATCGATTCGCTTCATAATGAGTTCATTACGTTCTTCATCAAAGCCCTCGATTAAACCGTATGCTTCTTTTTCACCTAACACCATTGCAGAAACACGATAGTTAGGATTATTTGTATTTAAAAGCTCTACCTCAGAAGTGAAAGGCGTCACTAGTGTAATTTTCCCAACTAGCCCCTTCGCCGTCATAACTGCCATGTTTTTTTGAACTCCATGAGAAGATCCTTTGTCTAAAATGATTTTCTCTTCCCATTGGTCAGGATTTCTAGCAATCACTGTTGCTTGAATAGGATTATACGCCTTTAAGCTCTCACTTTTATCCAAAAGCTCACGAAGCTTTTTATTCTCTGATTTTAAATCCGTAGCCTCAGCTTGTACAACTGCAAAATCTTCTAAGCGTGCTTTTAAACGTTTATTTTCTTCGTACGTGTTTAAGAGGGAGTCAATACTATTAAAAATACCATTAACATAATTCGCCGGCTTCGCAACAAGCGATTGTGCGACGCCGACAGTATCTTTAATAATTTGCTCTGGTAAAGTAGCATTCGTCCGATCACGTAATGAGAAGCTAATCAATGCCACAAGAAAAACCATGCCTACGAGCAGCAAAATTACTTTCTTATTGAAAAAAAAATGTGGCATTGCCTAAACCTCCTTACCCTTTAACCTGTTGTTGACGAATTAAGTCCATATGATCTAAAGCTTTACCCGTACCAATTGCTACACAGTCTAAAGGATCTTCTGCGATAAATACTGGCATATTTGTTTCTTTACTAATCACTTTATCTAAGTTTGTTAATAGTGCGCCACCGCCAGTTAATACGATACCGCGCTCCATCACGTCCGCAGATAATTCGGGAGGTGTCTGTTCTAATGTTTTTCGAACGCCATCAATAATTGATGCAACTGCTTCGCGTAATGACTCAGAAATTTCTTGTGAAGAGATTTCAATTGTTTTTGGTAAACCTGTTAGAAGGTCACGACCTCTAATTTCCATCTTCTCTTCTGGTCCTTCAGCTAATGCCGTACCAATTTCCATTTTTACCGCTTCTGCAGTACGTTCACCAATTGTTAAATTATACGTTTTACGGATATATGAAATGATAGATTGATCCATTGCGTCCCCACCAACACGTACGGACTCACTTGTTACAATACCGCCTAGTGAAATAACAGCTACTTCTGTTGTACCACCACCGATGTCAACTACCATTGACCCTGTTGGATCCCATACTGGTAAATTTGATCCGATTGCCGCTGCAAATGGCTCTTCGATTGTGAAAGCCTCTTTTGCGCCCGCTTGTCGAGCTGCATCAATAACCGCACGTTGTTCCACTGAAGTAATACCATAAGGCACACAAATCATAACATTTGGTTTTTTCCAATTGCCGCCAGAATTTTTAGAGGCTTCTCTTAAATAATACTGAATCATTGCTGTCGTAATATCGAAATCAGCGATAACGCCATCTTTCATTGGGCGAATTGCTACGATTGAGCCAGGTGTACGACCAATCATATTTTTAGCATCATTACCAACGGCAACGATATCTCCCGTTTTCGTATTTTTTGCTACTACTGAAGGTTCGCGTAAAACGATTCCCTTTCCTTTAATAAACACTAATGTATTCGCTGTGCCGAGGTCAATCCCGACATCTTTGCTTCCTAGTCCAAACAAATTGTGTACTCCCTTTCTATTTAAGCCATACTTTCATTGACATCCATTATCTTTGACAGTCATGTATAGGAATTTGAATTGTATAAAAATACAATTGACTCCTCCTCAAAACCCATAACACTCCGCCAAAGTTTTTATCTTCATCAGTTAGTGTTTCACACCTTGAAAAAACTACACACTTATTTAGCTCACCATCATTTTCGATGGGAGTCTTTCCTGAATCAAGATAAAATTCATACCCTTCATTATAACGGAAAAGCGCAAGAATTTGTAGTGTCACATACTTTATCTCGCAGAAAAGATACTATTTTAATTCCCTCTTAAACTAAAAATAGTACGTATAGATTAGCATATAATTTTTATTCTCATAAGACAATGTGTATCAAGCTACCAATTTTTGTGAAGATAATATCAGTTTCTAGAATACATTAACGATTTGAATCGAAAAAGGTTCGCCATTAAACCACAAAAAAATACAAAAATTTTAGGAAAATGCCTCTATTGTCATAGCGATAAGATATTCAAATTTGATTGTAAAGCTCTCCTAAGACATCTAATCAAACTAAAAAACTCTGCAAATTTCTTGCAGAGTTAAAAATACCCTTTTTCCTTCAAACTAATGAATTGGTGATCGCCGATAATTACATGATCAATTAATTCAATCCCCATAATATAACCAGCCTCTTCAATTCGCTTTGTGACCTCAATGTCCTCCTCACTTGGAGTTGGTACTCCACTAGGATGATTATGCGCACAAATAATTGAAGCAGCAGATCGCTTCACTGCTTCTCGAAAAATTTCCCGTGGGTGCACGATAGAGGCATTTAAGCTGCCAATGAAAATCGTTTGTCTGTGAATGATTTGGTTTTTGATATTTAAAAAAAGAACAACAAAATGTTCCTGATTAAGAGAAGTCATGTCAGGCATTAAATAAGCAGCCGCATCTTGTGGAGAACGAATTGTAAATTTTTCATCATTTTGTTTTTGAGCGAGTCGTCGACCAAGTTCAATGGCGGCTAATAATTGAATAGCCTTTACCTCACCAATTCCTTTAATAGCGACCATTTCCTCAATGGTAGCGTGTTTTAAATAATGGAGACGTTCGAAAACAGTTAATACTCTATTCGCGAGGACAAGAACGGATTCTTCTTTTGTGCCAGTCCTCAATAAAATAGCAATTAGCTCTTGATTGGATAGACTTTCTGCCCCTTGTCGCATTAGTCTTTCACGCGGGCGATCCTCCAAATGAACATCACGTAACATCAAAGTAGGTAAAGCTTTATCTAGCAAAAATGCTCACTCCTTCGCATATTGGACTATTTGTAGGTTGACCAATTGCGAAAACAACGCTGCAAGTGGTAAACCTACAACATTGTTATAATCTCCTTCAATTCGTTTCACTAAAAGTGTGCCTAACGTCTGAATACCATAGCCTCCTGCTTTATCGAAAGGATCTCCAGAATCGACATAGGCTTCAATCAATACCTTCGATAGAGGATGAAAAACAACTGTGGTTTCTTCCACAAAGAGGTTTTCCTTCCCATTAGGTTCAATAATAGCGACCGCTGTCATCACGACGTGTTTACGGTCTGATAAACGTAATAAATGAGCAATAGCTTCCTCACGAGATTTTGGTTTATGTAGCAGCTCATCATTGTCGACAACAATTGTATCAGCACCAATGATTGTTGCATTGGATACTTTTTTCGCTACATCTCGTGTTTTTAAGAGGGCTACTCCTTTTACATATTCCTGCATGGAACTTGCTTGTACACTTGTTTCTTCAACTTCACTTGTCATGACCTCAAACGGAAGTGCTAACATTTCTAACAATTCCTTTCTTCTTGGTGAAGCAGAGGCAAGTATAAGCTTGTGGTTTGTTTTTAACATGATCCGACCATCCTTCCTTATCCTTATGATACAGAAGAATGTTCGATTTGAAAATTTTCTAAAAATCAAGATAATAATGATTTACTATCTTTTACTTTTAAAATTTCACTTGGAGACAAGTATTTTTCGCCTGATAATGAGCAAAAACTTGCAAACGGATGACGCTGACATCGTTAGAAATAGTAGAGGCAGCCGCTCCAATTGATTGCCAATCCTCAGGTAAAGTTGAATCCTTCCCGTTTTCCTTAAAATTTAATTTTGTAGCTTTTTTGTCTGCTAATGCTGTTGGCAGTTCTACAAGAGTTGGCTCCTTACAGCTTTCACCACTAACACTAAATGCTTTTTTAAAGGTTGCGGGTTCCTGTAAAAATTTAAGCTGACTTTCTTCATTTACCATGCTTGTCCAAACATAAAACTTACCATCAACCTCAATAATGGCGCTCTCTTTTAATGCAGGATACTCAGCAACAAATGCACTTGCACTCTCATAGTTAGAATATACGCCTGCTTGACTAGCATAAAACATAGGTGCATTAGATGTACTGGTTGTCTCACCGGCAGTTGGAATGGTTTCTGATTGTGATTGATTAGTTGCCACATCACTACCCTTATTCTTTATCGGTAACTGGGTACTGGCTTGTAAAACACCTAAAAAAATGGCTACACCTAACAAACCCACAAATCCACCAATAATCATTGCCCGAAATATTTGTTTTTTCATCACATGACTTACAATTTTCATCCATCTATCACCTCATCCTTCCACCTATCCGTACACGTTTCAATAAAACGAGATTTCAATATATAAAAGTATATGTAGAATTAGTGGTGTAAATGCGAATTTAATGAGATTTGATTCATAACAAAAGCGACATACATTCATAAAAAAACTAGGACTTCCTATTAGGAGCCCTAGTCATTTCATACTTTTAAGCTATTTCGTACTGCCGTTAATAAATATAATGAGCCAGATACAACCGTTCTTCGCTTGCTGTCTGATTGTACCTGTAAAAATTGCACATAATCCACTAAGATATTTTTAGATGTTGCTTTGGAAAGACCCAGCAAATTTTGCGCAGCCATCGCTCTTGGATTATCAAAATCAACAAAATAAAATTCATCACTAACTTGCTCTAACAGTCGAAGAATTTGTTGAACATCTTTGTCTGCTAGTATGCCCACAACAAATGTGATTTGCTCTCCTGGAAACTCATTTTTTATCGTTTCTACTAATGTTTCAGCACTGGCTGGGTTATGCGCCCCATCGACAATAACAAATGGTATGATTTCTTCAAAACGGCCTAAAATAGCCGCTTTTTTCACAGCCTCTCGAACTGCTGTTTTTTTCACAGGCACATTAAAAAATGCTGCCACTTCAAGGAATGCTGAGATAGCAAGTGCCATATTATTGGCCTGATGAGGCCCTTTCATTGAACGTGTTAGATGGGAGAATTGGACATTTCGTCCGTCATTTAAATAACATTCTCCTTCAGTCGATGAGGATATTGAAAAATGTTGACCTATTTCATATACGTTGGCTTTTTTCTGAGCAGCCTCTGCATAAACAACACGCTTGGCATCTTCTGGCAAATTACCGATAATGACAGGGCGATTTTGTTTAATAATACCTGCTTTATGGCGCGCAATACTGTCAATTGTATTGCCCAAAAATTGGGTGTGCTCTAAAGCTATACTTGGGATAATGGAGACGATGGGTATGACCACATTCGTACTATCCAATAATCCCCCCATACCCGCTTCAATCAATGAAAGATCAACATCATTATTCACAAAATATAAAAATGCTGCCACAGTCAAAAGTTCAAAATCTGTTAGTTTCCCACTTAAACCGGCTGCATGCATTTGTCGAAAAACGGCATCCATATCAGCTTCGGTAATAGGTTGACCATCTATTTGAATTTGGTCGTGCACATCGACTATACAAGGTGACATAAATTTACCCACTCGTAATGTATGTTCTTTGGCGAGAGCCTCAAGAAAGGTTAATGTGGAGCCCTTCCCATTTGTGCCTGCCAAGTGTACAACATGTAAGGCTTGCTGAGGGTTTCCAACTAATAGCAAAGCCTCCTCCATCGCCACAAGACCAGGTTTTATGACATCATCACTGTGGACAGCCCACTTCTCTTTATAGTGATTGAATCCCGGTATCATCGTCCTTCCTCCTGTAGCCACTGGCGAACATTCGCTATGAAATATAAAGAACCGGTAATCACAACAACATCCTCTTCAGCTCTTTCACGTAGTACAGTTTGTACAGATTCCATCCAATCCTCATGGTACGATTTATTGGCATTCGTTGATAATATGGATAAATCTTTAGCAGGCATTGCATTGGGTAGGTTAATTTGTGTAAAAGTAATTGACGTTGCAACATCATCCATTAGTGCAATACTATTTGCGTGATCCTTATCTGCTAATGCTGCATACACAAAACGATAATGGCTTTTTGGAAATACATTTTTAAGTGTTTGGATAAGTGCAGCAGTCCCCTCTGAATTATGGGCACCATCTAAAACAATTTTTTGTGGCCATTGTTCGAAGCGACCAGCCCAATGTGCATATAGAAGTCCATGCCGAATGGATTGGTCTGACAGGGTAATGGCTCCCTCTTCCCGTAATGCGAGGATTGCTGTAATGGCAAGGCTTGCATTATTGATTTGATGGGGACCAGCCATTTTTAAAGCTATATCAGTCATTACAATATTACTCTTTTCATACGTGAATTGCTGAACGTCTGTACCTTGTAAAATATCTGAAACAGTAAAATCTTGTCCTAAAATGAAGCATTGAGCCTGTTGTGCATCTGCTGTTTGTTTTATAACAGCTAATGCTTCTTCATTGCTAACCCCTATAACAACCGGAACACCCTTTTTTATGATGCCAGCCTTTTCAGAGGCAACCTTGGCAAATGTATCACCTAAAAAGGCAGTATGCTCAAGTGAAATTGTCGTAATAATTGCTAGTAGTGGCGACACGACATTGGTTGCATCTAAACGCCCTCCAAGCCCCGTTTCAATAAGCGCTATATCAATTCCCTGATCGGCAAAAAATTGAAACATTACTAGTGTTACTACTTCAAAAAAGCTTGGAAAATCTCCATTATACTGTTCTTCTATAATCTTAGTTAGTTTATTGAAATAGTATAAAAATTGTTCATCAGTTATCGGCTCACCATTAATGGTCATCCTTTCATTAACTCGCTCTAAATGTGGGGAAGTAAATGCCCCTACTTGGTACCCAGCGTGTTGTAGCATTTCTCTAAGGGCATTCACTGTAGAACCCTTTCCATTCGAACCGGCCACATGAATCACGCGTAGTTTATTGTGAGGATTCTCTAAATGTGCTAGTACTTCTTTCATTAGTACAAGCGGTGCACGTTTATGGTCAACGGCTTTTAGGGTAAAAATAAATTCCGTACATTCGTTCATTGTGTTAAACAAAAGAAACACTCCCTCTTACTGCAATATCTCTATTTTAGTACAAGTAACATTTAATAACATAGATTAATGACAAAAAAATAGAAAAAACACACAGCTAGCTACTGCGTGTTTGATAAGTAATTCTGTTAATGTACTTGGTGAGTCCCTAGCAGAGCACCCATATTGTCCAAAATAATTCTTGCATCATTGTTTAATAAAGGTATAACATCAGGACGTTGTACTAATTCAAAAGAATTTTTTAATGTTCTTTTTAACATTGAAATATCAAAATTCGAGCAATACTCATTTATTCTATTGATGATTAACATATCTGCCCGTGATAGTTTTGTACACTCCTGTTGAGTTTGCCTATTTGCTAATACATGTTTAATAAGCACACGCGCACTGGTATTTAATAAACGATAATTTTTCGCTTCTGATAATTTTACTAGATTTGTTTCAATTAATACCCTTGCACTAACAAAATCTAAGTCATCACATGCTTTATTGACTTTCGTAATATAGGTTGTCATATTACCTGTCATTTTCACATCTCCATTCATACCTCAAACCCGCAAAAAAACGTTCAATTGCCATAGCTATTTCATTACAGATCATTTTTCTCGATTACACAACATCATATTAGGTTTTGTTTCCTACTACATTAATAAACATCCTAACCTATTAGACTAATTATTCTAAATAGTACTATATATTTTTACCCATTTCAACGCATAACTTTTGCTCCATATAAAAAAAGCAATGGATGACTTTATTGTCATCCATTGCTCAACTATTACATATTTTTTAGTTCTTCTAAACGTTTTAATACAACCGCGTGCTTACTTTCATAATCTGCTAATTTTTCACGTTCAACATTTACTAATGCCTCAGGTGCTTTCGATACGAACTTTTCATTTGATAGCTTACCTGTCACTAACTTTACTTCTTTCGCCCATTTCTCTAACTCTTTTTCAAGACGAGCGATTTCTTCCTCTAAATTAATTAGCCCAACAAGTGGTAGGAAAACTTGGGCACCTGTAATAACTGCTGTCATCGATTGACCTGGTGCCTCTAAACCTTCACCAATTGTTAACGTATCTGGATTACAGAATTTCTCTAAATAAGCTTTATTCGCTTCAAGTACTGCCACTGTTGCAGCATCTTTCGCAGAGATAAACAACGGCACTTTTTTGCTCATTGGCGTGTTTACTTCCGCACGAATATTACGAACTGAACGTATAATATCCATTAGGAGCTTCATATTATCTGATTCGTCAGCAAAATGAAGATCCGTGCGTACTGTTGGCCATGCAGCTACTGTAATTGATTCTCCATCATGTGGTAAGTGTTGCCAAATTTCTTCTGTAATGAATGGCATAAATGGATGTAATAGACGCATCGTTTGATCGAGTACGTACGCTAAAATAGAACGAGTTGTCTTTTTAGCAGCTTCATCCTCACCATAAAGTGGTAACTTCGCCATTTCAATATACCAAGAACAGAAATCATCCCAAATGAAATTGTAAAGCTCACGACCAACTTCACCAAACTCATAGCGCTCTGCCAGAGATGTTACACGTTCAATTGTTTCATTTAAGCGTGTTAAAATCCATTTGTCAGCAACTGATTTTTCACCTGTTAAATCAATTTCATCATATGTCATTCCATCCATATTCATAAGTGCAAAACGGGATGCATTCCAAATCTTATTCGAAAAATTCCATACAGCCTCTACTTTCTCAGTAGTATAGCGTAAGTCTTGACCAGGTGATGAACCTGTTGCTAAGAAGTAGCGTAATGAGTCTGCACCATACTGCTCAATAACATCCATTGGATCTACACCATTGCCAAGTGACTTACTCATTTTTCGCCCTTCACCATCACGTACTAATCCGTGAATTAATACATCCTTGAATGGGCGTTGTTCTGTAAATTCAAGACCTTGGAAAATCATTCGAGATACCCAGAAGAAAATAATATCATAGCCTGTTACGAGTGTATTTGTTGGGTAATAACGTTTATATTCTTCATTTGCCTCGTCTGGCCAGCCCATTGTAGAAAACGGCCATAGTGCTGAAGAGAACCATGTATCTAGTACATCTTCATCCTGTGTCCAATTTTCTGCATCAACCGGTGCTTCTTTTCCTACGTAAATTTCACCTGTTTCATTATGGTACCAAGCTGGGATTTGATGGCCCCACCATAATTGACGAGAAATACACCAATCACGAATATTTTCCATCCAGCGAGAATAAGTGTTTTCAAAACGAGCTGGAACAAAGTTTACTTTACCTTCTTGGTCTTTTTGAAGCTCTAATGAAGAGTCTGCAAGTGGTTGCATTTTAACGAACCATTGTGCTGAAAGATATGGCTCTACAACAGCACCAGAGCGTTCAGAATGCCCTACTGAATGCATATGTTCTTCGATGCGTATTAACACGCCTGCTTCTTGTAAATCAGCAACAATTTGTTTACGGCATTCAAAACGGTCCATACCGTTGTATTTGCCAGCAAGTTCGTTCATTGTGCCATCTTCATTCATCACAAGGATACGTTCAAGGTTGTGACGATTACCAACTTCAAAGTCATTTGGATCATGTGCAGGTGTCATTTTTACAACCCCTGTTCCAAATTCCATATCAACATAGTCATCAGCTACAATCGGAATTTCGCGACCTACAATCGGTAAGATAACTGTTTTACCAATTAAATGCTGATAACGTTCATCTTTCGGGTGAACAGCTACTCCAGAGTCGCCAAGCATTGTCTCAGGACGTGTTGTCGCAACCTCTACATATCCTGAGCCATCAGCCAAAGGATATTTCATATGATAGAAGGCACCCTGCACATCCTGGTAAATAACCTCAATATCAGACAATGCCGTTTTAGCAGCCGGATCCCAGTTAATAATGCGTTCACCACGATAGATTAAGCCTTTTTCATATAATTGAACAAATACTGTGTTAACTGCCTCTGAAAGACCTTTATCAAGTGTGAAACGCTCACGTGTGTAGTCTAATCCAAGGCCAAGCTTTGCCCATTGATCACGAATATGTCCAGCATATTCTTCTTTCCATTCCCATGTCTTCTCGAGGAATTTTTCACGTCCTAAATCATAACGTGTAATATTATCCTCACGTAGCTTTGCTTCTACTTTTGCCTGTGTAGCAATACCGGCATGGTCCATACCTGGTAACCAAAGTGCATCATATCCTTGCATACGCTTCATACGAATGAGGATGTCTTGTAAAGTCGTATCCCATGCATGACCAAGGTGTAATTTACCTGTTACGTTCGGTGGTGGAATAACAATTGAATAAGGTTTTTTCCCGCTTTCTGGCTGCGCCTCAAAAAATTTCCCTTGTAGCCACCATTCATAGCGACCGGCTTCAATGGACTGTGGGTCATATTTAGTTGGCATTGAAATGTTTTCTGTCATATTGACTCCTCCTAATGTTTGAAGACTATTGATAAAGCAATCACTTTACCAAATAAAAAAACTCCTCTCGTCTAAAAGGACGAAGGAGTTTTAGTTCGCGGTACCACCTTTAATTCCAGCAGCGGTTAAGAAAATGATCATCGAATACATTTCTCAGCCTTATCTACTGGCTCTTAATTCGGTAACGGTGTTTAACCGGCTTTAACTACTGTTAGTTCACTAAAGCTGCTCAAGGGCTACCTTCAATTAAGTACAAATAGAAACTTCTCAGCTACCGTTTCCTCTCTGAAAATGTAAGCATAATTTACTCTTCCCTATCATAGCATCTGTATTTAATTTTCCTTATTGTACCGCAAAAACGTGTAATTTTTCAAGTGATTTAGTCATCTTTTAATAAGAGTAAAGTAAATAGAAAAGGAAGTGAATTTTCAAATGCGTCGACGCAAGTATAACCCCTGGCTTTTACCACCTTGGATAAGGCAAGTTCGTTTTTACTGTAGAACGATTATCGTGCCGATTTGTTGTTTTCAGTTTATTCGTGTCATTATTGTTCCAACATCCGGTGATTTAATTTTCTTATTACTCTTGCTACTTCTCAGCTATTTACTTTTGAAAGACATCATTTGATACACGAACTTTAAGCGGTGTATATTCTTCTGTTAGATCCCAAATCATAGAAGGCACTTCATGCCAAGAGCTGGACTCACGTACAACAATATGACTTGAGGATTCTCTCAAAATTGTTTTTTGATCAACTGTTGTAGTCTTCTCTTGGTGTGAAGCCGCTACTACTGCGGTAGTTTGTTTTTTCACTTGCGTGCTTTCTTCCAGCACAGCAAGTGTCTCTTCATGTTCAAAGGCACTGGCAGTAAAGGGCTGATTTTCGATCACATGGTCATTTTCAACAACTGGCTCATATTCGTTAAAAACGCTTGTGACTGTCCACTCGAGCTGACATTTCTGATTCGTCAAGCTCGGTCGAATATCTTTGACCATTATATCCTTCAGGTCTGATTCTTTTGGTAAATCGACATGTAATGGCACGGCATACTCAAAATAACCTGTATCTCCTTGGACATCTAGGGCATCAATTGAAATTAAATCCTCATCGCCTGTAAAAGCTTGCATATTTTGAAAATCGAAGCGTACATGTGCGGTGATATGATATATGCCTATTAGTCGAAGTGAATCCTCTAACTGCATTGCTTGCCACTGTGGCTTAATTTGCACTGCCGCTATTTCTGTTGGGCAACCGTACCCAGGAAAACAAAATGTTTCGCTCATGTTCCATGTTTTGTGTTCGATAATAATCCCTCCCTTTGCATCATATGTCTTATAAGGGGATAGTATGCTAGAAAGCTTCCTATTGAACAGTATAAAAAAGAGGCAATTAGTATAAAAATGGCATGCTAGAACATTACTTCTAGCATGCCATTTTTATGAATGTACTAACATCCGTTAAACATGTACTAATTTAATTTTATTCGCTACACGATCTGTTAATATTTGTGTTGCCTTTGGTACAATCGGCTTGAAAATCGGGTTTAAAACAGGGCCAGCTAACCCACCAGCAATCACTTCTAAGAAGCCTGTCATTTTTGTATTTTCAGCATCGATGCTTTCTGCAAGGAAATAGCCATTTCCTGTAAAATTATCAGAAAGACCTTTTAGTTCAAATGTTACTTTAGATGGGGCTACCCACTCCAAAATAATAATTTCTACTTCTACTGTTTTTTTCAGAACTCCAACATTTCCTTTAAAAGTCCATGTTGAATGTTTGTCATCAATCATTTCATGTGCGTTATAACCTGGGACAAGCTTTGCCCATTTCTCCATATCACTGACGAAATCCCATACATGTTCAATTCCTACGGGTACTTCGACTGTATGTGTGCCTGTTGCCATATTAATTCACTACTTTCTTTTATGAATAGCTATATTATAAACGATATCGTCCACATTTTGGCTATGCTGAAAGATATAATTTTGACAAAAGCAGGTCCTTCATCCAGTATAGATGATTGTCCCTGGTAGTTAATATATGCTATATTTTCTCTTTTGTTCTTTTATTGCTCAAGTACTACAATGACTTCTAACTTATATAAAAAGGGCATGCTAGATTTTTTCTAGCATGCCCTATAAAACTTTACTTAGCCAATTGAGCAAACACTTTATGGAATGCAGCTACTGTTTTAGCAATATGTTCTTCCGTATGAGCTGTCGAAATAAATAACCCTTCAAACTGAGATGGTGGTAGGAAAATTCCTTCCTCAGCCATCAATCGGAAGTATTCAGCAAATAAAGCTAAATCCGATGATTTTGCAGTTGCAAAATCAATTACCTCTTCATTCGTAAAGAAGAAGCCAATCATTGAACCCGCACGATTAACAGTGTGAGGAATATTGTATTTCGTCGCCGCTTCGCGGAAACCAGCCTCTAACTGATCGCCTAGTTGTTTAAAGTGTTCATAAGTACTGCGATCTAAACGTGATAACGTTTCATAGCCTGCTGTCATAGCTAATGGATTTCCTGAAAGTGTACCTGCTTGATAAATTGGACCAGCTGGTGCTACTTGCTCCATAATTTTTTTTGTACCGGCAAAGGCTCCTACAGGAAGGCCGCCGCCAATTACTTTCCCTAACGTCGTTATATCAGGTGTAACTCCAAAATAACCTTGTGCACAACCATAATCGACACGGAAGCCCGTCATAACCTCATCAAAGATTAATAACGAACCATGTGTAGATGTTAATTCGCGTAAACCTTCTAAGAAACCTGATTGTGGTGGTACAACACCCATATTCCCTGCAACTGGCTCTACAATAACTGCTGCTAACTCGGCACCAAATTTTTCAAAAACAGCTTTAGCGCCTTCTAAATCATTATAGGCTACCGTTAACGTATTACGAGCAACATCTGCTGGTACTCCAGGGCTATCAGGAAGACCTAATGTGGCAACTCCAGATCCTGCTTTAATTAATAATGAGTCACCATGACCATGATACGATCCTTCAAATTTTAAAATCTTATCACGACCTGTAACACCACGTGCTACACGTAATGCAGACATCGTAGCTTCTGTCCCTGAAGAAACAAAGCGAATCATTTCCATGCCTGGTAATCGATCTAATACTAATTGAGCTAATCGATTTTCTGTATAGGTTGGTGCACCAAAGGAAGAGCCTTTTGCCGCAGTTTCAGCAATTGCTTTGACAACCTCTGGATGAGTGTGTCCTAAAATGAGTGGTCCCCAAGATAATACATAATCGATATATTCATTACCATCAATATCTTTAATAATAGCCCCATGGCCAGATTCCATAAAAATAGGGTCCATATTTACTGATTTGAATGCACGTACAGGGCTGTTAACACCTCCTGGCATTAACTGAACAGCTTCAGCATAGGCTTGTTTTGATTTTTCGTAAGAGCGTGTCATTTATTTCTCCTCCAACCAACGTGCAACATCTTTTGCATGATACGTAATAATTAAATCAGAGCCTGCACGTTTCATACCTAATAATGTTTCAAGCACAACTTTTTTCTCTTCAATCCAACCATTAATAGCAGCTGCTTTAATCATCGCATACTCACCTGAAACATTATACGCTACTAGTGGTAATGGATAATTATTTTTCATATCTCGGATAATATCTAAATAACTTAGGGCAGGCTTAACAATTAAGAAATCCGCCCCCTCTTCAATATCAGATTCTGCCTCACGGAATGCCTCTAATCGATTTGATGGGTCCATTTGATATGATTTACGATCACCAAATTGTGGTGCACCATCCGCCGCGTCACGGAATGGGCCATAGTAACTTGACGCATATTTCACCGCGTATGACATGATTGGAATATGTTCAAAGCCGGCTTCATCAAGCCCAGCACGAATCGCCGCAACAAAACCATCCATCATATTAGACGGAGCAATTATATCTGCGCCTGCCTTTACTTGTGATACTGCAGTGCGAGCTAAAACATCTAATGAAGGGTCATTTAAAATTTGATCGCCTTCAATTAGGCCGCAATGACCGTGATCCGTAAACTCACATAAGCATGTATCCGCAATGACCAAAAGCTCAGGGTGACGCGTTTTAATTAAGCGAGTCGCTTCTTGGACAATACCATGATCATGGAATGCACCAGTTCCAACAGCATCTTTTTCAGCTGGTAAACCAAATAAAATGACAGCTGGGATTCCTAATGCAACAACCTCATCAATTTCTGCTTCTAGTTTATCTAATGAAAATTGAAAAACACCAGGCATAGACTGTACTTCATTTTTAATATTTTCGCCCTCTATTACAAAAATAGGATAAATCAGGTCCTCTTTATGTAAGTATGTTTCTTTTACCATTGATCGCATCGTTGCATTGGCACGCAAACGACGATGTCTTTGAAATTGTAGTTTTGTCATGATTTGTCCCCTACTTTCATTAATTCTTCGATGACTGCTTGCATTGTATATACACTCGGCATAATATCCACAGTTGCACCGTATTGTTCAAGAGCTGCTTCCGTAATATGACCGATGGCTGCAACCCTTGTAGCCTGCCATCCAACATGTACCGCTACACTTTTTGCATATACATCTACAGCTGAAGGACTAGCAAAAATCACTGTGACGTCCTCATTGTGCTGAATGCAATTAATAATAGCTAACGTTTGATCTTGTCGTTCTATCGTTTCATAAACTGTCCATTCTTTTAAATTAAAGGGCAGTCCATCCTTCAACGTACTTTTCGCCTTTTCTCCACGAATAAACAGACAACTTGGATGGTCACCAGCTATATTTGGAAATTCCTTGACGAAAATATCAGCACTAAATACGGAAGGCATAAAGCTCACTTGAAATCCTAGATTTTCTAACGCTGTAGTTGTTTTAGTGCCAATGGAAGCAATTTTTGCGCGAAAATTTTTGGCACTTATTTGATGCCGTCCCATTTTATTAGCAAAGGCATCAACAGCATTTTGACTCGTAAAGATAACCCAGTCAAATTGAAGCGCACTATTCATTAGTTTTGCATCATTGTTGTCCATACGTTCGCATGTTTCAATTAATGGGGCAATAACTGCATGGCCACCTAAAGCTGCAATATCATCTACAATAGCTGTTGTTTTAGATGTACCTGTTAAAAGTACCGTTTTACCTCTTAAAGGTAAATCATTTTGCATCTTGCTCTGCCTTCACACGTTGAATTAAATCGAAGGCTCCTTGCTTCGTTAAAATAGTAGCCAGCTCTTCCCCTATTTTTTGTGCGTCCGAACCAACTACTGTTTCTTTATATACAACTGATGCATCAGGTGCAGCAACAAGGCCTGTTAAAGTAATTTCTTCCCCATTTGATGTGGCATAGCCAGCGATTGGTACTTGGCACCCGCCATCCATAGCCGCCAAGAATGCTCGTTCTGCATGTGCCTCTTGCCATGTTAATTGGTCTGTTAATTTAGCTAACTCGTCTAGTAGCTCGGTATCATCTTCACGGCATTCAATACCAAGAGAACCTTGTGCTACGGCTGGCAGGCAATCCTCCACTGATAAAAATTCAGTGACAACATCTTCACTCCAACCAAGTCGTTTTAAACCGGCTGCTGCTAAAATAATCGCGTCATATTCTTCGGTCTCAAGCTTAGCTAAACGTGTATCAACGTTCCCTCTAATCCATTTAATTTCAAGGTCAGGACGTACTGTTAGTAGCTGCGCACTACGACGTAAAGAACTTGTCCCGACTACAGCTCCTGCAGGTAGTTCAGAAAATTTAACATGTCCCTTCGAAATAAATGCGTCACGTGCATCTTCACGTGGAGGAATACAGCCAATTACTAAACCTTCCGGCAATACAGAAGGCATATCTTTCATAGAATGGACAGCAAAATCAATCTCTTTTTCGTAAAGGGCTTGTTCAATTTCTTTAACGAACAATCCTTTTCCGCCTACCTTTGAAAGCTGTACATCTAAAATCTGATCACCTTTTGTCACAATTTCTTTTACTTCAAATTCAAATGGAGCACCAGCAGCCTTTAATTCATTAATGAACCAATTTGTTTGCGTTAGTGCTAGCTTACTTCTCCTAGAACCTACAATAATTTTTCTCAACAGTCTCCAACCTTTCCTCTAATACCATAAATGGAATCGCGATAAACTACTTCCTAAGAAGAAATTCACAACAACTAATAGATAGGCATAAATATGTACCCATGCATAAGTTGTACCTGTCAGCTTGCTTTTGCGATTCACATATAAGATAAAGCAATACAAAATTAAAATAATGAAGGACCCTATGATTTTTGCATCGAAAATCGAAAGACTTTCTAATGTTAATAATGCCCATTCAAACCCTAATATTAAACTTATAAATAGCATTGGGATCCCAATAAAGAATGATACATTCATCCAGTTGCTCGTTTGCTGTAAAGATGGCAGTCTTGTCCATAGATGCGACCACTTTTTCTTCTTCAATAAACGATATAAAACTAGATATAATATGGCAAACACAAATGTTAAAGTGAATGCTGCATATGACAAAATTGCAAATGATATATGAATAAAAAGCATTTCCGAAATTAAAGTATCTCCGACAGTCCCAGTAGGACGTTTAGGCATAAACGTAAATATACTAGCGAACAAAAATCCTAATATATTTATAATAAATACCGGCAAGTCTACTCTTGCAATACAGTGCAGGATAATGGATAACGTCACAAGTAACCAGGAATAAAAGAGGATCCCCTCAGACAAAGATAAGATCGGAAAGCGTTTTGTTTCCACAAACGTTAAAATAATAATGGCACCTTGAATCATCCATACAAATGAAACAAGCCAGAAAGCAATGCGCCTTGCTCGTACTTGCTTATAAAAATAATCAGTAAAGTAAAAAACTAGACTGATTGCATACAAGACGATCATCACCTCATAAAGCCTTGTCATGGTCAAATCCGCCAATAGACATCCCTTCTTTGTAGTGAAATTGTAATGCTGAAATAAGAAAACAAAAAACGTTTTCGTATCCTAAGTTTACCATACAGATACGAAAACGCCTCATGTAATATCAGTAGAGAATCCAATTGCATAAAACCACTTCGTACAGCTTCAGTGTACAAAACGCAATAGATAATTTAGAAAGAATACTTTGGTTCAGCAGAAGTTTGAGTTGCCTGTGCGCGTTCTTTACGCTCAAGCTCTTGCTTCGTCATCTCTTGAACTTCAGCTTCCACAGCTTCTTCTATACCAAAAATTTGTTGGAATAAACGTAACTGTTCATTTGCTTTTGGAGAATTGGCCATTTCTTTAGCCTGTAAGATTGGCTCTTTTAATAATTGATTAATAATTGATTTTGTATGTTTACTTAAAATTTTACGTTCACGTTCCGTTAAATCTGGCATTTTGTTCTCGATACTAGTCATCGTCTCTTCTTGAATACGATTTGCTTTTTTACGTAATGCAGAAATCACAGGTACGACACCAAGTGTTGACACCCAGTCTTTAAATTGAATCACTTCATGCCCAATCATATCCGTAATATCAGCAGCAGCACGTTCGCGCTCAGCTAAATTGGCTTCGACAATTCCTTGTAAATCATCAATATCATACAAGAACACATTTGGTAAATCGCCAACACGTGGATCGATATCACGAGGAACAGCTATATCTACCATAAATAACGGTTTTCCTTTACGCAAACGTTCGACAAATTGCATGAGCTCATAATCAATGACATAATCTGTTGCACCAGTCGATGTAATTAAAATATCTGCTTCTAATAAGGAACATTGTAATTCCTTCATAGATTTAGCTTGACCATGGAATTTTGCGGCTAAGCTTTCCGCTTTTTCAAACGTACGATTAATCACGGTTACTTTTCCTACTCCACTGCCGTAGAGATTTTCAATCGCAAGCTCCCCCATTTTCCCTGCGCCTAGAATAGCTACATGCTTACGTTGTAAAGAGCCAAAAATTTTCTTTGCTAATTCTACTGCTGCATAAGAAACGGATACCGCATTCTCGCCGATAGCTGTCTCATTATGTGCTCGCTTTGCAAATGTTACCGCTTGTTTAAATAGTTGATTGTAAACCGTTCCTGTCGTGCCAATCTCTTGTCCACTTAAAAAGCTTTTTTTTACTTGCCCTAAAATTTGTGTTTCACCTAGAACCATTGAATCGATCCCAGCTGTCACTTTAAATAAATGTTCGACTGCCTCATCCTCTTCACGAATTGTTAAATACGAAGAAAATGTCTCCACAGGCAAGTCAAACCAATCTGCTAAAAATTGTTTCACAAAATGACGTCCAGTATGCAATTGATCCACAACAGCATAAATTTCTGTACGATTACATGTCGAAACAATAACGTTTTCTAATATACTTTTCTGCTTTTGCAGCGCTTCCATTGCCTGAGGTAGTTCACTCTCAATGAATGATAACTTCTCTCTTATTTCAACAGGCGCTGTTTTATAATTCAAGCCTACTACGATGGTATGCATGAATAACACCTCACACGTTCTAATTCACAAATCTCATTATAGCACAGTTCGACAATAGTTCATCTATAATTTGTGAACATGTCATGAAGAACCGCATTCCGTTACCTACATTAGAATTATTATAAACTAAGTGTAACAAATTATACGTTTTGTTTCAAATTAAAAAACTGCCCCTAGATGGCGGCAGTTTTTTCCATTAATTTGTAATGGAAACAGTTTTCATTGAAATAATATTTCCATCTTTATCGTATGCGATTAAGTCAATCTCATTGCTAACTTTAAAGTCCTGCATAGTTTGTACTGTTTTCGTTAACATAAACACATGATCACTACGTTTTAGCAACTCGAATTGTACATCTCCACTAATTGATTTGTAACGTACATTAATCTTCGCAACGTTTGGACAATTACCATCAATACGAGCGCTCATTGTGAGATAGCCTTTTCGTAATGACACATTGGCTTCTTCAAATAAATCATCAGGATTGATACAGCTTGATGCTGGAGTTTTACATAAAATAGCATCAATCAACTTTTGGAACACCTGATGCAATTGTAAATTATCAAGCGCATGATAATAAGCTCCGCCTGTTTCTGTAGACAGTTGCATTAACGTAGCATCATTTATTTGTGATTTCTTGCCCATACTCACGGTATATATTTTTACACCTTGCTTTTTCGCATCATTAATAGCTTTTATCATTTTTGATTTGCTTGTTTTTCCATCAGATACAACCACAATAGCCTTAGCTGTTTTTGTATCGTTTGAGAATTTCGTTAATGCAATATCAATACCTGCAAAAATATCTGTAGCACCTTTATCTTTAGATGCTTTATAGAGGTCCTTCTTCAATACCGCATCTGTTGTACCCTCACCAAGAATTGTTGCCTTTGTGTTGGTTTCGATAACAATGTTATTTTTCGCCTTCAATTGATTGATGAATTCAATCATTTTCTTACCACGATAATTCGTTGGATCAACAGCCTTCATAGAAGAAGAATAATCCACTACATAAGCCATTTCTGTTGCTAATGAGCATGAATTTTTACTGAAGTTCGGATTAGTGAAAATATCTTTGGTCACTGTTTTATCTTTTAAACCCTTCAAAATCGTTGCATAGCGAGGGTCTATTGGATTGACAAGGGTTGCTTCTACTTTGGATTTCCCATAAATAATGGAATCAAAGTATGCAACAGCCGTACCTGGACTACCTGTATTGTTTAATGGATCTGAAGTATTCGTAATAAATGAAGCTGTTTTTTCTACTCCATCAAACTTAATTTTCACTGTTCCTTGATAATCCGTAACAGGTTCTCCACCAGGACGAACTAAAGTCACCATGACTTTTGTATATCGATCCTTGCCAGATGGTCTAGAAGCAGCATCTGCACTTTCTTTCAATGCCTCTACTCGTTTTTTATAGGCCTCTACTTGTCCTAGTAGCTTCCCGCCTTGATATTTTAATAGTACCGTACGATCATAGTTACTTAAGTTTGTAAAGATAGAATAAATTTTCATGACACTATCATAATGTTCTAGTGTCAATTTTTTTTCTTCTGGCATATGGTTCATAAGCTGGATGATGGCTCCAACTGGGTTAATGTTCTCTACCTGAGAGGCGATAGCATCATCAATACCTTGAACACGATAAATCGGACGACCATCTTCAGAAATCATATACATAATTTCTGTTTTAGCTGGGGATGTTACAGAGTTATCCAAACGACGATTTAAAAGTTCCTCAAATAGATAAACAGAAATATTGTAGTTTTCAAATTGTAAAATAGCATTTTCATAGCCTAGGGCTGGATATCTAGAATCTGAGCCTCCGTAACGTAAATAGACATTTTGTACATTACCTAAAGCGTCTGTTACATTAGTTTGCTGCCCAATACTAAATAGCTTTTTATCCCCATCATACTTCAATGGAACTGGTGCGTACACATCAATTAAGTTTTGTGTGAAGAACTCTGGCAATTTCTCATATGGGACATATGGTGGTGTCACATTGCCATTATCATCATCTGTATTTGTAGGATCATATACTTGGTAATCAATACGCAATTCTGGTTGTGGTGAATAACGCACCTCTGCTTTTAATTTTTGCCCAACAAGACACTTCATTGCTGGATCAGTGTTATTAACTAATTCAAAGGAAATAATGTCACGAGCAGATTTCATTAATTTTGGTGCTACAACAATAGCTGACACAGTTGAACCATCAGATTGGACAGTTCTAACTGCTTCACCGGAAGTATCGATAATCGTACCGTAATTTGAAGTCACACGGAATGTATAGGATTTATCATCCGCAATAGGATCACCATTACAAGCCTTTAACGATACCGTCACAAGTGTTGAATCCACTTCATTCGCAATTAAATCAGGTTTTTCCACCACAATACTTTGCAATGCATTATTTACATACTCGGGTCCAGTAAAATCATTGGAATTATCCTTTGGTTCTTCAAAATCAGCACTATTGGAGCCCATAAACCCTGGTGGTAACGTAATGCTATCATTATCACGGCCAGCCGCACTACGTGTTAATCCTTGTACTGCAAAGTTACCATTTTGAACTGCTCTGTATAAGAATGTTGCGACATCACCACGCGTTAATTTTGTTGATGGATTAAAGCTTGCAAATGTCTTTTTGCCTGAACTACTTGTAGATAAATTATTTGAATATAAATATTGAACTGCCTGTGGTTCATCTAAATCCACACCTTTAAAAGCAGCATATATTCGTGCAAATTGACCCCGAGTAATCGCTTTTGATCGATTAGCATTTACGTGCGTTCCATTAAACGGTAAATAAAAGTCACTATAAAAGTTATAAGCCACACTATCGATATAAGATAATGCGTAGTTGCGGTCTAGCTTAGCAAACATAAGGACAAGCTCTCGATCTGTCACTTGCTCATTTGGTAAAAAGTTATTGGCATTGTTCAAAGACATCAATTCATTGTCAACAGCCCAAGAAATGGCTTTATAGTTGCTACTATTTGTCGGAACATCTCTAATTGTTGTTGCTGCTTGTGTAACAACAGGTGTTGCTGTCATCAAGAGAAGCATGAAGCACAGCATAGTAAGCCATGCTTTTTTTATATATGTCATGGTAGTTCAGCCCTTTCTTTAGTTAAAGAACAATATGTCATCACGATAGTTTTGTTTTAAGTCGTCCTCCAAATATTTCAGGAATCGTTCTAGGACAACGGAAGCTTCTGCACGAGATAGCGGCTTATTTGGATTAAAACGTCCGGCAGAATCGCCAATCATCAATCCAAGCTCATTGGCGATATAGATACCATCTCTTGCATAGTTCGGAATTTGATTGTCATCAGTAAATTTCGTTAAATAGCCAGGATTCGGCGCTCTATTTTCTAGTCCTAAGGCACGAACAAAGATAGTAGCAGCCTGTGCTCTTGTGATAGCACCATCAGGCATGAAATAATCGGCAGAAACCCCTTTAATGATTCCTTTATTTAAGGCTGATTCAATATAGGAATAGTCTTTAGTCGATCTTTTTAAATCCTTAAAGACACTTGCAGTAGGAGCCTTTCTTGATTTCTTCTCTTCAAACACGCGTAAGTCAACTGCTTTACCAATAGCTGTAGTAAAATCAATACGTTTCATTGGCGTTTTAGGTGAGAAGAAATTGCTTGAATCCGAATAAATACCTAGAGAATAAAGTTTTTCAATTGCTTCTTTCGCATAATGGTTTGTTAAATCCCGGAATTTAGGAATAATAAGGCGTTCAATAGTTGGCATATATTCTGTATCTAAATCTAGTGTGCCTTTTTGTCCTGAAGCTAAATTATAAGTGTATTCCGATATAACATCCTTTTCACTGACAACAGCATATCCACCTTCGAAGCTGCCTAAAGTACCTAGATTCTCCTCGTAATTCAAGACACGTGATTTACTTGTAGATACACGATTTTTCACATGGCTTGTCTTACCATCACTAAATGTATAAACAGACTCTGAAATTTGTGTTTCAGTTGCACCCCAAAAGTTTTCATAGCCTGCATGTCTGCTATCAGTTTCAATTGTAATCGTGTTTTTAACCGCATTTTTCCCTTTGCCAGTTTCATAAGCATAGGTCTTTCTCGAAATTACATTTCCCGAGTAATAATCAGAAGCTGCGCGATTATCTGTAACAGTTCCTTGGGAAAATTGATAATCGACTAAAGAATAAGTAATCGATCCGATAGTAATTTTTTCAGTATATTTCTTAACCTCTCCATTAGAAGTTTTCTGACCAATACTTGCATAATCCACAACATCTGACTCATAGGCAATGTTTCTTGTTAATGTAGCGCCATTGTTGCCAGTTAACTTCATACTATACGTTTCAGTTAGTTTGCCCTTGGATTCTTTTTGTGAAATTTTAATATCTTTGCTTGTTCCTTTAAAAATAACAGGTGACCCTGAAAGAAATATCGCTTCCTCATATGTATATTCATTTTTCACGGCACCCGTTGTTTCTAATGAAGCAGCAGAAGCACTGAATGGCGTAATCGAATTAATGACAAAAATAGCCAGAACGACTAACACTAATTTTGACCAATGTTTTTGCATGCGTTTATCCTCTCTTTCACTGTACATAAAGTGAATCATGATGCTAACTTTAAACTCTAAAACAAAAATCTGCTTATCCTTCGAAAGTATTGACAATTTTAGCCTATAAGCCTAAGCGAAGAATTCTTTTTAATCAGGAATACATCGCCTTTTTTGCTAATACTGTTCGCATTAGACTCGCAGATTTTTTAATTTGTTATTTACATTAATCTACTAAAATAAAATGTCCCTTCACAAAGCGATCCGATAATACAACTAAACGATCCGATGGCTGTAAATCAGAGGCCTGAATCACTTTGCCTGCTTTTATCAGTGTCGCTTGATCAATATTCATATTAATCATCTCACCTGCTTCATACCAACGGCCATTTTGCCATTGACTAACACTCTTAACGTTAATGACAGCAGGGTACGTTGATTTCACAGATTGCAACTTCCCTGTAAGCATTAATGGTGCAACAGGCTTCGCATTATCTAAAATGTGAAGTGCTTGTACATGGCCATCCTTCACATAGAAGTAACCATAACGGCCCTCGGATAAATAAAGTTCAATATCAGGCATAACACTATAGGTTCTATTTCCGTCATCAACTTTTGCCTTTGTTGAATTACTTACAGAAAGTACAGTACGATCCGTTTTCTTGAAAACATTGGATTCAATTTTCATAGCATCATCAATTTCAATCAGATATCCATCAGCTTGAGATAATCGTCCATAATATAATTCATGACCAGCTAAGTTTGGTGACATAAAGCTATCACTCGTCACTTGCACTACCTGTGCATAATGATCACGGGCAGCACCATCTGCAATCACAAATGCAGTACCATAAGCCATAAGCCCCGTTGGTTCAATTAAACGTCCATTACGAATTAAAATAGTTCCGTTATGGAAATACATTGAACCCGCTGTTTTAAGCTTTAACAGTTTGTAATCTGTATCCACAGATAGCATTGGTTCATAATAAGTGCGTTCATTGTTTTTTAATACTACAATTTTCTCTATAACTTCTTTTCCAAATTGTTTTACAGTCGCGTAGTATGCTTCACTACCAATATAATTTTTAAGTTGACCTTTCTCTACTTTAGTATTTCCAACATATATTGGCACCTTGGAAGTAAAAGGCATCGTTGAAAGGTCTGTAGTAATTTTAGAGCCAAACTGCCAGTTAACAAAAGCATGTTGATTTTTGACAGTTAATTTATTGGCATTAGGGTTTACCGCTTGTATTTCGCCTTTATATAGGTTTTCTACTAGAGTACCCGTTTCACTTATCGCTATTTTAGTAACGATAGAAGTATTTTTATTCTTCAAGCTCAATTTAATTCGATCTCCAACATACAGTGCACTGATATCTGTTGCTGATGAGCTTTTTTGATAAACGGTTTCTTTATTTATATAATAGATAGATTCTGCACCAACATCTGGTTTTACCATAATAAATAATCCATTAGGATCAATACTCGTTACAACACCAGCAATTGTTGTACTGTTGCCTCCAGTCGATGGAACATTCGTTTCTGTTGGTAAATTTGATTTCCCTCGTAGTTCCACCACACTTCTTAAAGAAATGTCAGCTTCCACTTCCATACCCAGTTTAAAACCTTCTATAGTTGTGGACGTATTATTAATAAATAATCGAGTGTTCTTATTGATATTGTAGGTTACAGTACGCCCTCGATCATTTTGCAATGTCACTTTACTAAGCTGCTTTTCTATCGTGCCATCTGGTTTTGTATATTCTGAATATGTTACATCGACAAAGGTACCAGTCACTAGTTGGGCTGCCTTAGCTGTTTGGTTAAAGGAAAAAACTAGAACCATTAGTAACATAATCGATAGTATGTATGAATACTTTTTCAAAACTGCTGCCTCCTTGCTAAAATTTAGTCATGAATAGTATATCGTATTATTGGTAGTTTTTCTCATTCATAAAGTTACAATTTCTATCGCTACCCGTTAATTTTTAAAAGTAGAGGTAGCTTTCAATTAAAGCTACCTTTCCTGCTCAGACCTGAACATCAATTGTATGTCCAGCTGTCGGATGTGGAGCATCTAACATTTCAACTAATTGTTCTGTGTTTTGCTGTTGCATCTCCATCGCTTGTTTTGTTACAGCTAAAGATACATTTTGCATAAGTGTTGCTTGATTCATTGCCATCGATAAAGCTGCTATATCCATACAGTCCACCTCCTATCTACCTTATCGGTCAAATATTTAATTTCTCAAGTATATTCTCCAACTTTCTCTCCATACCTTATACAAAAATAAAAAGCATCTACAGTCCTAATCAATAGAACCAATAGATGCTTTTTTTTACATTCTATTTTCGATAGTTCGCCAAGCCTCTTCAAAACCAAGGCCTGATTCTGAAGAAAAGACAATAAGTGGATCATTTTTTTCCATCTCCAATGTCTCTTTGACAATTTTTTTATGCTTATCCCATTTACCTTTTGGAATTTTATCTGCCTTTGTTGCAATCACAATGCAAGGAATATTATAATGCTTTAAAAAATCATACATCATGCGATCATCTGCCGTTGGAGGATGACGCAAATCAACAATTTGTACAACTGCTTTTAATTCTTGGCGCCCTGTAAAGTAACGCTCAATCATTTTTCCCCACGCTTCACGCTCTGATTTCGAAACCTTAGCATAACCATAACCTGGAACGTCTACAAAAAATAATTGTTCTTCGATTTTATAGAAGTTAAGTGTTTGTGTCTTACCTGGTTTTGACGAAATACGCGCTAAAGCTTTACGTCCGATCATTCGATTAATGAAGGAAGATTTCCCTACATTTGAACGACCAGCTAATGCAAATTCTGGCAGTCCATCTTCTGGATATTGGTCTGGTCTTACCGCACTAATGACCATTTCGACATTATGGACTTTCATTTTTCTAAATACCTCCGTCCAGTGCATAGGCTAATACTTCATCTGCCGATGACACTAGTTTAAATGTAAGTTGCTCACGGACACTGTCAGGAATATCTTCTATATCGCGTTCATTATCCTTTGGACAAATAATAGTCGTTAATCCTGCACGATGAGCACTTAATGTTTTTTCTTTCAAACCACCTATAGGCAGTACTCGACCACGTAATGTGATCTCGCCTGTCATCCCTACTTCCCTGCGAATCGGTCGGTTAAGAATTGCAGAGACAATGGCTGTTGCCATTGTAATACCTGCAGATGGTCCATCTTTAGGGACAGCACCTTCTGGAACATGAATATGAATATCATGTGTATCAAAATATTCTGGATCTACTTGAAGCTGCTCCATTTTTGTTCGAACATAGGATAAAGCAGTTTGAGCTGATTCCTTCATGACATCTCCCAGCTTACCTGTTAGTTGCAATTTGCCTTTTCCAGGGGTTAAGGATACTTCAATTTGTAACGTGTCGCCACCAACTGTTGTGTAAGCAAGACCAGTTGCAACCCCTACTTGATTTTCCTTTTCAGCCTGTCCATAACGGAAACGGTGTTTACCAAGCAATTCTTGTAAGGATTTTGAGCTAACCGTCACTCGTTTTTTCTCACCAGAGACAATTATTTTGGCAATTTTACGACATAGCGTAGCAATTTGACGTTCTAAACCACGTACCCCAGCCTCACGTGTATAATAACGTATTATATCAATTACTGCTTCATCTTTAATAACAACTTGTGTCTTTTTCAAACCGTGTTCTTTCAATTGCTTAGGAATTAAATGATTATTTGTAATTTGCGCTTTTTCAATTTCTGTATAGCCCGCTATAGAAATTACTTCCATACGATCTAACAATGGCCCTGGAATACTACTTAAATCATTGGCAGTGGCAATAAATAGGACATTAGATAAATCATATGTTTCCTCGATATAGTGATCACTAAATGTATTGTTTTGCGCAGGGTCTAAAACTTCTAGCATTGCTGCTGCAGGATCTCCTCTGAAGTCATTAGACATTTTATCAATTTCATCTAATAAAAATACCGGGTTAATGGTACCAGCCTTTTTCATTCCTTGGATAATACGACCTGGCATAGCCCCGACATACGTACGACGGTGCCCACGAATTTCAGATTCATCACGAACCCCACCTAATGAAATACGAATAAATTTACGATCTAAGCTTTCCGCGATGGAGCGAGCTAATGAAGTTTTCCCCACCCCTGGTGGTCCCGCTAAGCAAAGTATTGGGCCACGAAGTGAATTTTTCAACTGACGTACAGCTAAATATTCAAGAACCCTTTCTTTAACTTTTTCTAAGCCAGCATGATCACGATTCAAAATGTTCTCAGCATGATCGATACTCATACGATCCTCAGTTGCATTTGTCCAAGGTAATGAAATGAGCCAATCGATGTAATTTCGGATAACGCCACTCTCGGCACTAGCACTTGGAATTTTTTCATATCTATCTAATTCTTTTAGTGCCACTTCTTTTGTCGACTCTGGCATCCCAGACTCATCAATGGATTTTCGTAACTCGGCTACTTCACCCGTTTTTCCTTCACGATCGCCAAGCTCTGTTTGGATAGCCTTCATCTGTTCACGTAAATAGTACTCTTTTTGCGTGCGCTCCATCGATTGCTTTACTTTTGAATTAATCTTCTTTTCCAGATCGAGTACTTCTTGCTCATCATGCAAACGAATAATTAAGTGATCTAGTCGTTTTTTTACATTTAGCATTTCCAATACTTCTTGCTTATCTGCAATTTTAAAAGGCAAATGTGATGCAATAATATCTGCTAAACGTCCAGGTTCCTCAATATCTGCAACAGTGTTGATGGTTTCGGTTGTTATTTTATTAGAAGATTTGGCATATTTTTCAAAATACGTTAAGAGTGTACGCATTAAAGCTTGCGTTTCCACATCCTTATCCAACAAATCCTCTTTTACATCAATATCAACCAATGTATAATTTTCTAGCGCATGATAGTTTTTCCAAGAAGCACGCGCAACTCCTTCAACTAAAATTCGCAACGTACCATTTGGTAATTTTAACATTTGTTTGACATAAGCCATTGTACCAATCGCATATAAATCTTGTTCTTCTGGCTGTTCATCGTGCATTTCCTTTTGTGTTACCAATAAAATCATCTGGTCCTCTAACATTGCCTGTTCTAGCGCCGCTACAGAACGATTTCTACCCACATCAATATGTAACACCATCGATGGGAATACTAAAAGTCCACGTAAAGGTAATAATGGTACATTTGTTGTTTTTTGTATAGTTACCATGCGGGTATTCACCTCCGTCAAAATTTTCATGTTCAATTCCCGCGCTACTAGTATGTGTTTAAAAAACTGATTCACACTAGTTATTGAAACGAGCCAAAAATTTCTACAAGTCAGTTGGCCAATATGTAAGAATGAATAAAAAGCTGACTGTCGATATGTGCGAACATTGCACAATCGAAGTCAGCTAATTACTCTTTATCTCATAACGGTAGACAGCCAATTCTATACGCTATGCTGAAGTTTTTGTGTCGCTACCTTCATCGAGTTCAGTGCCATCTTCAAGAAGCAATTTCGGTTTTTCTTTATCCGTAATTGTTTTTGCAGTAATGATACATTTTTTTACGTCTTCACGTGAAGGCAGTTCGTACATTACATCAAGCATCGTTGACTCAATTATTGAACGAAGACCACGTGCACCTGTTTTACGCTCGATTGCTTCCTTCGCAATTTCCGCAAGCGCACCTTCATCAAACTCAAGCTCAACACCGTCTAGTTCAAGCATTTTCTGATATTGCTTAGCTAGTGCATTTTTAGGCTCCGTCAAAATTTGTACAAGTGCAGCTTCATTTAATTGCTCTAGGCTAGCTAGTACTGGTAATCGACCAATGAACTCTGGTATTAGACCAAATTTCAGTAAATCCTCAGGAATCAGCTTAGACATGATAGAACCTTCATCTACGTCCACTATATTCGGATCTGATCCAAATCCAATTATTTTTTCACCTTGGCGACGTTTAATGATGGATTCAATACCATCGAATGCTCCACCTACAATGAATAGAATATTGGTTGTATCGATTTGTAAAAACTCTTGATGAGGATGTTTTCGGCCACCTTGTGGTGGAACACTTGCAACAGTTCCTTCTAAAATTTTAAGAAGTGCTTGTTGAACACCTTCGCCAGAAACATCACGTGTAATGGATGGGTTTTCTGACTTACGTGCAACTTTATCAATTTCATCAATATAGATAATACCTTTTTCAGCGCGTTCGATATCATAATCTGCTGATTGGATTAGCTTTAATAAAATATTTTCAACGTCCTCACCAACATATCCTGCTTCAGTTAATGAAGTAGCATCCGCGATGGCGAATGGAACATTTAATATACGTGCTAACGTTTGAGCTAATAAAGTTTTACCGCTACCAGTTGGGCCGATTAACACAATGTTCGATTTTGCCAATTCTACATCATCAATTTTACTGTTTGTATTGATGCGTTTATAGTGATTATAAACCGCAACTGCTAATGCTTTTTTAGCACGCTCTTGTCCAATTACATACTCATCTAAAATCGTTAGAATCTCTTTTGGTTTTGGAATATCTTGAAATTCGATTTCCTCTTCTACACCTAGTTCCTCAACAACGATTTCTGAACAAAGCTCAATACACTCATCACAAATATACACACCAGGACCTGCTACTAATTTACGTACTTGTTCTTGTGGTTTTCCACAGAATGAGCATTTTAAATTGCCTTTTTCATCATTAAATTTGAACAATATGTTTCACCCCTATTCAAGCAACAATCTTACAAGATTATTGAACCTTTATCAAATAAATTGTCTGCATCATTCACGCCTTCGCATTCATGCAAGTAGATTATAACGTCATGTTGTTTACTTCCTTCGCCGTCTGCAGCATATTTTTCAGGAACCCATTTGCGTAACCTTTCGTTACCTAAGGTCTCGGTTCTTCACTACTGACACATAAGATTCAAGCTGTCATCAACTACTGATTTCTCGATCAGCTACATAGCTTTTTATTTATAAATCTACTACATTCATCTACAAAGGCTTTGTTCATTCGAAGATATGTTGATTGTTAATGTCCTTATGATCTTACAGAATGAAGTTAAATGAGCTTCGTGTAAAAATAAAAACAATACTATGTATGTGAAGTGTAAAGTGAGTCGTACTAAACTTTAAGGGGACTGATTTTTAGTTGATGTGATAAAACAAGGCACGGTTTAATGCCGTACCTTGTTTTTTTTAGCTATCTAATTACATAAAATCTTATTCAGTAATTTTAGCGTTTTCTACTAAAAACTCAACTGTTTTTTGGATTTTGATGTCGTTTTCAAGTACTGCCGTACCACCTAAAGCACCTGTGATTTGCTCTTTAGTCATGTTGAATTGAGCAGCCATTTTTTCTAATTCTGCTTCAATATCAGCTTCAGTTGCTTCAATTTTTTCAGCTTCAGCAATCGCTTCTAGTGTTAAAGATACACGTACACGGCTTTCTGCTTCTTCTTTCATTTGACCACGTAAATCTTCTTCTGATTGACCAGAGAATTGGTAGTATAAATCTAAGTTCATACCTTGTGTTTGTAGACGTTGGCCAAACTCTTGTAACATACGATCAGTTTCAGAGTTAATCATACCTGCTGGTACTTCAAACTCAGCATTTTCAGAAGCTTTTTCTACTAGCTCATCACGAAGAGCTGCATCAGATTCAGCTACCTTTTGTGCTGCAGTTTGTTCTTTAATTTTAGCGCGTAAAGCTTCTACGCTTTCCACTTCTGAATCTAATTCTTTTGCGAATTCATCATTTAATTCAGGAAGAACTTTTGTTTTAACTTCTTTCACTGTTACTTTGAAAGTAGCTTCTTTACCTGCTAATTCAGCCGCATGGTATTCTTCTGGGAATGTAACAACTACATCTTTAGATTCGCCAGCTTTCACACCAGTTAATTGCTCTTCAAAACCAGGAATGAAAGAACCTGAACCGATTTCTAGTGGATAGTCTTCACCTTTACCACCTTCAAAAGCTTCGTCACCTACGAAACCTTCGAAATCGATTACTGCTGTATCGCCTTCAACGATTGCTTCATCTTCTTTAATTTCTAGTTCAGCTTTACGAGCTAATTGCTCTTGAATTTGAGCATCTACTTCTTCATCAGTTACTTCAACTGGAAGCTTAGCTACTTCTAGACCTTTGTAGTCACCTAGTTTTGGTTCTGGTTTAACTGTTACTTGTGCAGTGAATGAGAAATCTTGACCATGTACAAAGTTTTCTGTACCTGCGATTTCTGGGTAATCAACTGGCATAATTCCAGCTTCATCGATTGCCTTTGCATAAGAATCAGGAACGATAATTTCTAATGCATCTTGGTATAAAGATTCGATACCAAAACGTTGTTCGAACATTTTACGAGGCATTTTACCTTTACGGAAACCTGGTACATTAATTTGTTTTACAACTTTTTTGAACGCTTGGTCCATTGCTGCATCTACTTCTGCAGCTGGTACTTCAATTGTAAGAGTACCGATATTACCTTCTTGTTTTTCCCATTTTGCTGACATGTATAAATACCTCCAAATAAATAATCAAGTTTAGGATGTTAGACAATTCATTCGTAACTACGATTTTGACAACCATTTTAGTATAACATAGATGTGTATAGTTTCAACTTTTTTCATGCCTAATGTAGTTCTGTTAGCTTTTCTAACATTTGTAAAAAGTCTACGATTTCATCATCCATTTCTTTCACATTTCCTAGCATTGATGATACAAAATCTATATAACTATAGGCTACATCCTCTGCCACAAAAGGATGCCATTCAAAGGGAAATGTGACAATAGCATGTTTCGCCATTAAATATTGTACCATTTCTAACGTCGTTGGGTCTTGTGCCAACTTATCTTCAATTATATTTTTTATTTCACCATATTGTGGTAATTGATTAGGTAACGATAGTTGTGCTGGGTTTATCGTTTTTGAATGCCCTAATTTCGAAACCATAATATCCATTGAAACTTCCTGTTCAACTAATAAGATTAAAGCCAAGCTCTGGACAAAAGGATGAACGGTCGAACTTTCAATAATTTCTTGCAATGCCGTTTTTAATTGCCTTACATTGGTATCCATCAGACGATGTAATTTTATAGATTGCTCATTGGCTGTTAGTGCACTGAATTTTTCTAGTTCATATTCCTGCTCCTCAATAAACTGTTGCACATTTTCTTTTTTTTCAAGATTTTTAGATACTTCTCTATTAAGGTTTTTTAATCGTTCAAATTTCTCCACTTGATCACTTGGCAGTACGCTTT
Organism: Lysinibacillus sp. VIII_CA; assembly: GCF_049943995.1. Taxonomy (NCBI): domain Bacteria; kingdom Bacillati; phylum Bacillota; class Bacilli; order Caryophanales; family Bacillaceae; genus Lysinibacillus; species Lysinibacillus sp. VIII_CA. The sequence goes on along the minus strand of NZ_JBNFXM010000002.1, from coordinate 302,216 downwards.
CCTCAAGGAGGGTTGTGATTAACGTCTCTACTTGATGGTATTCCTTCAGCTGCATACAAATTGTAATGTACAATTCCATGACTTCCACATACATGGTTGTCCCCATGGCAAAAAGCTGTTCACAAACACCTTTCGCTTTGTCATAATCCTTTAACTCGTATAGAGCAAAGGCATAAGCACTAAGTGCAAATTCATCACCCGTTTCATATATAAAGGCCTTTTCAAAACTTGCAATAGCTTTCTCATATTGATAATTTTCTGCAAACATATGCCCTTCACGTATTAATGTTTGGACAGCTCCTGGAAAAACAACAATATTGTCATGTTTAATGACATGACGCTTACGTTTTGTCATTCCCCTCACCTCCTCCGTTCTATTTTTCTTTTCAATTATTTACTAAAAATATCCACAAGTTTCTTATTTTTTACAAAAATAATTGTTTTTACATTCATATTTTGTAATAAAATGTATTATAATTACATTAGTCGAAAATCTATTACAACTTGCAGACTTTCTACACGGTTGTCTGCATCCAGAAAATCAAGTTCTTAACAAGGAGTGGAATACATGCAATTACTAGATACAATCACAGAATTTGACCATTGTATCTCACCTGCATTCGAGGCATTATCGATTAAAGTCATTTCATTTTCTACAGCGGACGGACCTACTCAAGATAGTCCGATTGAATTTGAATTTTTAACACGTACAAAAATTGATGTTTACACGCAAGAGGCTAGCACTTATCTTTTACGTATTCTTGGAACAATCCCCGGTTCTATTGCAATTGGACATCAAAATGAAACTCTTTCTATAATTCCTCAAAGAGTAAATATTGAATGTAATGACAAACTGTTACATGTTGACAAAAAAGATATGCATCAAATTTTACAACATCCTGAGCCGAATCGTCATTACAGTGAATGGCTTATTGATGCTATAAAAAATACCAATATTCTCGTTGAGCTGAAGACAAACCAACACTCACTGATTGAGTGGCCAATCGGTATAAAGTCAGCCGCCATAATATAGGTAGAGATAGACATACTTCATCGGTATGTCTTTTTTTGTTACTCCTATTTAAGCATTTCCATTTTGTTGCGTTTCTATCATAACAACTTTCTATAGCTTCTGGAAATAATATTATAGCAACTCTCAACATTAAAGTATTTGTATACTTACCGTCCATCAGGATTGCAAATTGGTCGATTTGCTTAAAAAAAGAGCTATAATAATAGAACAATCCTTATGATGGAGGCACATTTAAATATGAATTTAAAAGAAACACTACAATCTTTTTCTACCATGACACTGCATGAACGTCAGGCAATGATGAAGGACAAAGGAGAATGGCTCTTACAGGAAATGATGATTCATATTGGCTCAACTGATGCTGAATTGCGCGATCATTTAATTTATCGTACGTTTATTAATTTACTGAGTGATAATTTATTAAGCACACAACAATTACAATTTTTATTTGAAACAGCAACTAGTGATAACTCCTTATATTTACATATCGGAGAAGCGCCAACAGACAGTGTCTTTACTAGGTCATTCTCTGCATTGCTTATTGCAGGTTTGCTTGCAAAGGATGCCGAGATGCTTGTTTTAAAGGACGATGAGTTGCAACCGTTTTTTAAAAAAATTGGACGTTATCTATTATTAGAGCAAGATACAAGAGGTTACGTACAGGATAAAGGATGGGCACATAGTATTTCACATGGAGCTGATTTAGCCGCCATGACCATTAAACACCCAAAATTCGATTTGCAATATGCTCCGTCCATTTTACATGCACTAAAGCTTGCCACTTGGAAAGGTACAGTCTATGTTAACGATGAAGAAGAGCGATTAATTAACATCGTAGATGCTTTATTACAACAAAATTACTCGGAGGAAGCTTTGATTGAATTTGTTGAACAAGCCTTTGACAAATTTGAAATGCATTTAATGACTCAAGGTTATAACGAAAGCTTTTTTAGTGGGCGTACTTGTACATTAAACTTCATGAAGACTTTATATTTTTCTTTAAAAATGAATAATAAAGCCCCTCAATTACAAAATACAATTTATGGACAAGTAGCCAAATGGCTAAAGCTTGGTGACTGACTAAAAAATGCTGATTCAATACGTTTCTTTCTCAAAAACATGAAAAATTTCTACCATACTAGCAAACTAAGACTTTTCTTAGTTTGCTTTTTGTTTTTCAAACAGAATATGAATATGTAAATTTATGTATAATCAAGAAAACTATTTGTTATATTAACATAATTAATAACACTCCCCATTTATTCCCTTTTCAATCATTCCTTTCATTGATAGTTCATCCTAATGTTTCCATACAAAGACTCTTTAGCTACTCCTTTTATATAAAAAAGGCAAATAAAAAACATTATTATGCCCGATGAGATACTGATTTTATTACAAAACAGCGTCCAAAATGTGAAATGCAATTTTTCATAAAAAAAACTATTTACTTAGTTAAACATGAAGAATCCAGTGTTTTCAACGTTTCCACAGTGTTTAATGAACAAAACCTTAAAATACCAATACTAAAATAACGATTTTTGTTCAAAAAATGTTCAAATTCAATGTATCTTTACTATCTTTTTCATAACAAAATTATGTTTTTTCTTAAAAACAGGGCGTATAATCCAATGTGCAAACAACGACAAGATGTGACAATCGTTATAGACATGTACGTATGTGAAACGATTGCACAAATCATTGATTTTGCTAACGCTTGCATTAGACCAATCAACTTCAAGATTTATGTTTCATATTGAACCATGCCATTGTAAATTCTTAAGTTGTTGATTGGTACGCCAAGATAAAAGAGGTGACCTCAGTATCCACTATTTATAAATGTGAACTGACAAAAAACACATGAATTTTATGAATAGCCGTTCTATAGAAAGGAGTCAAACATGAAGAAAAAATTAAGTTTAATGTTTGTAGCATTGGGTGCTCTTGCACTTCTTTCTGGATGTGAGCCATTAACAGTGTTCAATCCTAAAGGGCCAAATGCCGAAACATTATCAAACACAATTATTTTATCCATTATTACAATGGCCTTTATATTACTAGTCGTGTATGTGCTTTTAGCCTTTATGCTAACTAAATATCGTGCATCTAAAACAGCTGCTGATTATGAGCCACCTCATGAAGAGGGTAGCCATCTTCTAGAAATCACATGGACAGTAATTCCAATTATTATTGTTGCATTCTTGGCCGTTGTAACTGTAAGAACAACATCTACTGTAGAGGCTCAGCCAGCAGGATATGACGATAAAGAACCTTTAGTAATTTATGCTTCATCATCAAACTGGAAATGGCATTTTAGTTACCCTGAAGAAGGTGTTGAAACAGTTAACTATGTCAACATTCCAGTGGATCGTCCAATTGAGTTTAAATTATACTCATTTGGTCCGATCACAAGTTTCTGGATTCCTCAATTAGCAGGTCAAAAATATGCCATGAGTGATATGTTAACAACCATTCACCTTGCTGCAGATGAGGTGGGTTCATTCATGGGACGTAACTCTAACTTCAATGGACGCGGATTTGCAGAAATGGAATTTGAAGCACAATCTATGACACAAGAAGACTTCGACAAATGGGTAGCTGATGTTAAAGCAAAAGAAAAACCATTAACAGAAGAAAAATTTGATGAGCTTTTAAAGGCTGAGCATGTTGGTCGCCAAAGCTTCTCATCTACACACTTAGAATTCAGCCCTGCCCCAATGGAACATGGTAAAAACATGAAAATGGGTGACATGGATCATGGTGACATGTCTGAAGAAGATATGAATAATGAACATTCAGGTCATTAATTTACATTTAACTTGAACGAGTAGAATATTAATTTTTAATTTTGAAAGGAGCGCATCCAATGAGTATGGAAGAATTATTCCATCCAATGCAAGAACCGATGATTTTAGCGGCAGCTATTAGTATCGTAGTTGGAGCAGTCGTTATCGTAGCTGGCCTTACTTATTTCAAAAAATGGGGCTATTTCTACAAAAACTGGCTATCAACTGTTGACCATAAAAAAATCGGGATTATGTATATCGCTGTAGCATTATTAATGCTATTCCGCGGTGGTATCGATGCACTGTTAATGCGTGCACAAACAGCAGTTCCGGATAACGGACTTCTTGATGCACAACATTATAATGAGATTTTTACAACACACGGTTTATTAATGATTTTATTTATGGCTATGCCATTTGTTATTGGTTTAATGAACATTGTCATCCCCCTTCAAATCGGTGCACGTGACGTTGCTTTCCCACGTCTAAATGCTGTCAGCTTTTGGTTATTTGCAGCAGGTGCGGGTTTATTAAACTTATCATTCATTATCGGTGGTTCGCCAGATGCTGGTTGGACAGCCTACTTCCCACTTGCAAGTACGGATTTTAGTCCGACTGTAGGGAATAACTATTATTCTTTAGCACTTCAATTATCAGGTATTGGTACATTGATGACAGGTGTTAACTTCATCACGACCATTATTAAAATGCGTGCACCTGGTATGAAATTAATGAAAATGCCAATGTTTACGTGGTCGATTTTAATTACAAACGTAATTATTGTATTCGCATTCCCAGTATTAACTGTAGCGCTTGCTCTTATGATGTTAGACCGTCAATTCGGTACAAAATTCTTTGCTATGCAAGACGGCGGTATGGATATGCTTTGGGCCAACCTATTCTGGGTTTGGGGACATCCTGAAGTTTATATCGTTATTCTACCTGCTTTCGGTATTTTCTCAGAAATCATTGCAACATTTGCACGTAAAAACTTGTATGGTTATAAATCAATGGTTATGAGTATGGTTGTCATTTCTTTACTATCATTCTTAGTTTGGGCTCACCACTTCTATACAATGGGTCACGGGGTAATGGTAAACAGCGTATTCTCTATTACGACAATGGCAATCGCCGTTCCTACTGGTGTTAAAATATTTAACTGGCTACTGACGATGAGGCACGGGAAAATTCAATTTACAACACCGATGCTTTATGCACTTGGCTTTATTCCAATCTTCACAATTGGTGGGGTTACAGGGGTAATGTTAGCGATGGCAAGTGCTGACTATCAATATCATAATACGATGTTCCTAGTTGCCCACTTCCACTACGTTTTAATTCCAGGTACAGTATTCGGTGTACTTGCAGGTTATCACTACTGGTGGCCAAAAATGTTCGGTTTCCGTTTAAATGAAAAATTAGGGAAAACTGCGTTCTGGTTTATTGCAATCAGCTTCAATGTAACATTCTTCCCATTATTCATTTTAGGTTTAGATGGCTATGCTCGTCGTATGTACACTTACTCAGAATCAACAGGCTATGGACCATTGAACATGTTATCATTCGTTGGTGCTTTAGGACTTGCAGTCGGCTTTGCGTTGATCGTTTATAATATCTACTACAGCTGGAAACATATGCCTCGCAATGAAAAGGCAGATGTATGGGATGGTCGTACACTTGAATGGGCTACTCATTCTCCAGTACCAGAATACAACTTTGCAGTAGTTCCAACTGTTACTCGCTTAGATGAGTTCTGGTTCGCGAAAAAAGAAGGTCGCGATATTACAGCAGGTAAAATTGAAAAAATTCACATGCCAAATAATACAGGCACACCATTCTGGATGAGTGGATTCTTCTTCCTTGCAGCATTCTTCGCTGTATTTAATCTATGGGTTCCAGCCATCATTAGTATGCTTGGTGTATTTGGCTTCATGATCCATCGTTCTTTCGAAAAAGACCATGGTCGTTATATTTCAGTTGAGGAAGTTATGGCAACTGAGAAAAGCTTGAGAGGTGATAAATAATATGAAAATCGATTCTTCACTTCCATTAGAATATAGTACAGAGGAAAATCGCCTAAAAATCTTTGGTTTCTGGATATTCCTTGGCGCCGAGATCGTGTTATTTGCCACATTGTTTACTGTGTATTTCACACTTCACACACGGACAGGTAATGGCCCGAATGGTGCCGAAATCTTTGAGTTAACACCAGTACTATGGGAAACATTCTTATTATTAACAAGTAGTTTCACCATTGGTCTGGGTGTTCATGCAATGCGTATTGGTCGTAAAAAGGCAATGATGACTTTCTTCATCATTACCCTTTTACTTGGACTAGGTTTCTTAGCTATTGAGATTGATGAGTTCATCACTTATGTACATGAAGGTGCGACAATTCAAACAAGCGCATTCTTGTCATCATTAATGACTTTACTTGGAACACACGGTGCCCACGTAACATTTGGTTTCTTCTGGGGACTAGCTATCATTATCCAAGTAGCTAAACGTGGTTTAAATCCACAAACAGCGAACAAAGCGTTTATCTTCTCATTGTACTGGCATTTCCTAGACGTTGTTTGGATTTTCATCTTCAGCTTCGTCTATTTGAAAGGACTGATTAGCTGATGAAGGAATTATTCCCAAAACAACATGTCATGGGCTTCGGCTTCTCACTATTACTGACACTTGTCGCTTTAGCCGTTGTAACCTTTGATATGAGTTATAAAATGGCATTCGCTATTTTACTTGTCACTGCCCTTGCACAAGCAACTGTACAATTAGTGTTATTTATGCACATCGGTGAATCTGAAGATAAGAAAACGTTATATACAACGATTTTATATTCAGTATTTGTAGGTGTTGTAACAATCATTGGTACATTGTTCGCCATGATCTGGGGTTACTAAGTAATTAATTTCATTTAGATATTTTCGAGCTTGTTGAAGAAAAGCTCCTCTAAAAGCTGTCACGGCCTTTCGCATTATTCGATTGGTCAGTGACAGCTTTTTTAATAATTTTCATGCTTGTCACTGGTCGTTGTTGCAAGATTATTGTTTTATTACTAAGGAATTAGATTCATTTTATAAAATAACGAAACTTTTCCTTTTCTTGGGCGTATACTAGTAGATAGTGTTTTTTACCAAGAATAGGAGATGAAAGTAATGAAGAAGATTTTTAAAGTATTAGCAGTTGGAACACTAGCATTAACGCTTGCTGCTTGTAATTCAAGTGCCACACCTACGAAAGACACAACCGAAAAAAGCAAACTCACTTTAGAACAAGTGTATGACAAAGCAGTGGATCGCCAGGCTGATATTAAAAGTGCTAGTGCTAATATGGACATGACACAGGTAACAAAGGTTGGAGCTGGCGAAGAGGCTATGGAATTCTCTATCAACTCTAAAATGGAAATGGACATTATCGTTGATCCACTTGCTATGCATTTATCAGGCTCAATGTCAATGCCAGATATGATGAGTGAAGGCCAAGAAACAACGGACATGCCTATTGAAATGTATATGAAAAAAGACGCTGGCCTTTTCATGAAAGATGTGACTACAGACAGTTGGTTAAAACTTCCTGATGAGAATTTTGATGCTATTTTAGATCAAACGGCTGCTTCTGCTGATGCAAAGGAACAGTTAGAACAACTTAAAAAGTTCATCAAAGATTTTACATTTGAACAAACTGATAAAGAATACGTCCTTACATTAGAAGCAAAAGGTGATAAATTTAAAGAGCTAATTGATTCTGAGATTAATAAATCAATGCAGGATATGGGATTAGAAGAAAACCCTATGGATCAACTAACAATTGAAAAAATCAACTATGTGCTACACATCGATAAAAAGACTTTCGATACAAACAAAATGGATATGAATTTTGATTTGAAAATGGCAGTAGAAGGTGATGAATTGTTAATGAATACAAAATCAGTCGTTACTTATACTGATTTCAATCACCTTAAAACAATTGATATTCCTCAAAACATAGTAGATAACGCACAAACAATCGAATAAAAAACAAACCTGCTTGTATATAGATGACAAGCAGGTTTGTTGTGTTATTATCCATATAAATATGACGAAGATTTCCGTAAAATTATCGAACGATTAATACATCACAATGAGCATGACGTACTACTTTTTCTGCTACAGACCCTAGCATCATTTTTTCCATTCGATTTAACCCTGTTGCTCCACATACAATCAAATCAACATTCGTAAGCTGTGTCAAAATCCCCTTTGGCGAACCCGTTTCTACAACTGACTCTACGCTTTGAACACCGGTCTGAACCACTTGCTCTTCCAAGCTTGCCATTTTGCTCTTGTTTTCTTTCTTCAATTCCTCTGCATATTTTAAATCATAGGCTGACACCGCACCAAAAGATTTTGTATCAATCACATTCACTAGTTGCAAAGTAGCATTGTGTTGCATCGCTAATTGACTCGCTCTTTCTAAAGCCTTCAATGATTGTTCTGAGAAATCAATTGCTACTGCGATTTTTAGATAATTAGCCATATTAGTCCTCTCCCTTCAACATGGCATTCCATGTTTTCACAAATATTATATCATAACGGTGTTCTGTATAGTTTATCGTCATCGGGTTGTGGATTGCCACGTCCATCCGTATTATTGCTGATAAAGTACAAATAGCTATCATCCATAAAGACATCTCGTATTCTTCCGAAATCTGATAATAGTACATCTTGTTTATGCTTGCTCATATCAAATGTTAGCACCGCTGTCCCCCTTAGTGCCGCAACATATAATCGATCATTCACTACGGTTATGCCAGAGGGTGCCCACGTTTTTGATGGGCCTGAAGTAAATAGAGGTGTAACCATTCGTTGCTGTTTGTCTGTTCCCTCCATGAGCGGCCAACCATAATTCTTCCCTTTTTCAATCACGTTGATTTCGTCATTTGCTGCATTGCCATGTTCGCTTGCGTACATCGTACCATCCGTTGCCCATGCTAATCCCTGCGGATTTCGATGCCCATAGCTATACACATAAGAACGAGGAAAGGGATTGTCATTCGGTATGGAACCGTCCAAATTGAGACGTAAAATTTTTCCTTCCAACGCATCTAAATCCTGTGCTAATGATGGCTGGGTGGCATCGCCCACAGTAACATACAATTTGCTATCGGGACCTATTTTTAAACGTCCACCATGATGATATGTACCACTCTGTATTCGATCAATTAGGAGATCCGTTTCCTGCCACTTATTATCGATTAACGTTAATGTCACAACCCGATTAAATTGCGCTGATTCCTCTTCATACGTATAGTACGCATAAGCAATATATGTTGTTGTAAAATCAGGAGCTAACACAAATCCTAGGAGACCTGCTTCTGGAGCTGACGACAAATCCTTCTTTAATAAAACCTGTTGTCTTTCAACTACATCTTCCGTAATCTTCACAATATTCCCTGGTCTTTCTGCTACATATAACGCTGTATCACTCTTTTCAATAGACCATGGTGTATGTAATTGCTCTGCTATTACTTCAACGTTTGGAGTGACTTTTAAGGGTTCCTCTTGTATGACCTTCCGTTCATCCTTCCCCTCTGTAGATGTACAGCCCAAACATAGAAAAATGACTAGCAGTAAAAACGGAATCATTCGCCTCATTTTGTTTCCTCCTTTTCTGTCATAAAAATAATACTATTTTTTGAAATAGAAAAAGACGTCGCCCTAGACGTCTCTTTTACTTACTTTTATACTTTCGAACATAATTATTTCACCAAATGTTTTTGTGTGCTCTAGCACTTTAAGATAAGCTTCTTTTCGATGGATGAGTCGTTCTTGTCGTAATTTTAGATAGGAATAATAAAAGTCATCTATAGCTATTTTATCCATAAACTCACCTCTTATAGTAGTTGTCTGCTACCACTATTATAAGGTTGGTAAATTCTTACGACAATTCTATTTTCTATTTTTGATTATAAGTTCCCAAAAATGGAAGGATAAAAGACATAAGAACGCTCGAAAGAATATACATATTTATCTAATTAGTTGATAAAAAAAGGCAGTACTTTTTCTTCTACAACTTGTTCACCCGCCTGAATCCATCTACTTTTATCATGAATATGCCCATCCTTATCAAGCGGTGTCTGGAACTGGCTAGCACCTGTAGCATCCAGTAGAGAACCTTCATCATAATCTAAACCAACGTTAGCAACATGTTTAATGACAAACGGCTTTTGAAATCGAATTTGGGCATCTTCATTGTCTAATTCCCCTGCTGTTACGATAAAGGGCACGCGTAAATATATTGTTTCGCCGCCGCCTCTCCATAGTACCGCGTCGAAGCTCCCTTTATGATACTCCCAATTCCCACCAATTGTAAAACCGCGATGAATAATATGATCTCGCAAATAACCATAGCCTATCTCTTTTCCAACTATTTTTGAATCAAACTGTAGCATGTTGAAACCTCCTCCTTTCACTTGATAAAAGTCTATCCTAAAAAGAGGAATTACAAACTATTTAAAGGAACTCAGATTGTTCAATTTAAAACATATTTAGCGGCTTCTACATATTCTGTAACAGCTTTGCGGCAGTTGGCACCAGTCTTTCAAAGACATTATTGAATATTATAATCCTCCCTATAATTCCAATATATAGAAATAAATAAAAAGGTGATTAATACGTTAATCACCTGACGTTCCATAATCCTTGATGGTTATGGAAACTTCACATTTTATAGCTGCTTCACTAAATATTTTATCCCAATCCTTTTTTATCTTTTCCCACTCTTTTGGATACTTTATTCTTAATTTATTGCCGAATCCTGCAACATCTGTTTGATATTCCTGTTGCAGCTTTTCCGACGTTTTCATCACTAATCGTTGAATTTCTTCCTCAATTGTTTTCTCTGCTTTTTTTAAAAATTTATTATTAAATGCTTTGTCTGACAGTACCCAATGTTCAGCAATTCTTCCTTCCGATTGAATGTTCACTGTAAATGAAATACGATCATCATCTATTTTTGGTATGATTTTACTTTTCATAGACATTATTTCATAAACGATAGGTGAATCCGATTCTTTATCAAACCCCTTCACTAACCCCCCTTCCCCTTTCCCCGTGATCCATGCAATGCCCCCTAAGTCGTTTTCATCCAGAAAGCCTCGAAGTTTTTTAGTTTTCCCATCAATGACAGCAGCACCTACAAATTTTACTTCTCCATCTTCTGAAACGACGTTTTGTAATAAAAAGCTTGAATCAGAATATAATTTCCCCTCTAATTTTGCAATGGTCATAGGTGGCAAAATTTTGGTTGTTCTTTCATTCCCCTCCATCATCTCTACCAATTGAAAGGCAGGAATTTTCGTTGGTTCATTTGTTTCAAGTGTCTCACTTGCCCGCCCCTGAGCAATAAGAAGCAATCCGCTTGGCCGTATCTCCAGCTCTCTTAGAAAAAAGTCCAACAGCTGTTGCAGGTTAATGGTGCTGGCAAGTTCTTCGCCAATAATGGTAACCTTGGAATGCTCCGCGAATGAATGTTTGTCAGACTTTAATAGCATATTTCGTAATGTAGGCAAAACAACATCCCCTGTTTCAGAAACATTTTTATATGCCTTTTCTCGTAATGTTCCATCTTTCATTCCTGTAACAGTTGTCTCAGAAGTGACCATTTGATTCGTAACGGTGAGTAACGTTCTATTAGCATATTTAGCCTCTTTTTGTTCCTCAGTGGTAGCCTCTTCTGTTGCTAAATCTAATGAGGTACCAACAATCAATCCTAAATCCTCAATCTCTTTACTACTCCAGCAACCAGTAAGTAGGAGAGATACAATCATTACTAGAGAAATACGTAAAAATGGATAGAGTTTCTTCATGTTTTATCGCCCTTCAATTTTGATATAAGGAGTAAGGTTACGGGTAGTGCACCAAATAAAAATAAAGCAGCATGACCGAGCTTATCGCCAAATTTAAAAAGGTCATTTATATTTTTGGGTGTCATCGCGATAATATAAATAATCGGTAATAATCCATATAGAAAAGGGTGCATACTTTTTTTAAAAAGCTGAGCTAACCCTAGAGCGGCAGCATAATAGGTAATGGTAAAGGTGGCGAAAATTTGCATAATCCATATAACAAGTAAAAATGATTCAAAGCGTTCGAAAATTAATCCTGGAATTTCAAAACTCCGCATGAGTTCGATTGTTGGCCATGTTCTTGTCATGACCCCTTCGATGGAAAGAGCGCCAATCACCATTACAACAGTAATAACATAAAAAAGTAATGGAATCGCTATGCCCACTAAGACGACTTTGACTGCTTTCTTTTTATCAGATGGGTACATAAATGCCACTAAGAGCAACATAATCTCAGGACCTAGAAACGCTAATGTTGCCGTTTTTATTCCTTTCAGCATCGGAACGACTCCCAGCCCTAAAACTGGTCGAAGATTATCGATTTCAAAGATTCCTAAGCTTAAAAAAGCGACAAGTAAGAAAATCACAAAGGTAATGGGAAATATAATTTCGAATAAACGACCGATCGAATTAATTCCACCACTCACCAAATAGAGCCCCACCCATAAGAAAGGTAGAATAATAGCCCATGTGGGTGTTCCCTCCAATAAAAAGAGGGAGGTTACTTCAGCCATTATTCGAACCTCAAAAGCAGAAATCGTAAAGAAATAAGTAATGACAAGTGCACTAATCAACCATCCTAGCCATTTTCCAACAATATCTTGATTGTATTGATAAAATGTCTTGTCTGGATATTGTTGACTTAGCTTGACGATAATCACTCCAGCAATCATGGCGATAAGACCACCTAAAAAAACACTAATCCAAACATCTGGCGTTTTTACCTTCTCTACCGAGGCACGAGGCAAGGTGAGGATGCCAGTTGCAAGAATATAATTAATAATAATGACCATTGTTTGGGACGTCGTAATGTTATCTTTTGGACTGGTAATCATGGCTACTGCTTTCCTTTCCTCGTATTTCCCCTTTACGAACAGAATCTTTTGGCTGTAATAATTTTGGTCGGCGTTTCATCATCATTAATGGCATACGTACCATAAAATCTTTCCAATCCCCTGCTCTATATGGGACAGTCGGACTAACATAAGGAACACCAAAACTCTTCAGCTTTACTAAATGACTGCCCAGGAAAAGGAAAAATAGAATGACCCCGTAAAGACCAAATATGGCAGCAAAAAACATAGCAACAAATCGTAGCATTCGTAATGTAATCCCTGCGTTATATTGAGGGATAGCAAAGGACGAAATAGCGGTTAAAGCAACGACGATAACCATAATCGGACTTACAATTCCAGCCTGTACAGCTGCTTCTCCAATAACAAGACCCCCGACGATACCCATTGTGGGACCGATCGGCTTGGGCAAACGAAGTCCAGCTTCTCGTAAAATTTCGATGGCTACCTCCATAATAAGCGCCTCGATTAACGCTGGAAATGGAACTCCTTCCCTTGTGGACATCATGGACAGTGCTAGCTTAGTTGGGATTAATCCCTGATGGAACGACACAAAAGCAATATACATGGATGGACCAAAAAGTGTTATCGCAGCAGCCAAGTATCGTAGAAGCCGAATGAGCGAACTTGCAAACCAGCGTTCATAATAATCTTCCGGAGATTGTAGTAGCATATTAATTGTAACTGGTACAATTAAAGCAAATGGTGTGCCATCTAATATAATGGCAACCCGCCCCTCCATTAATGCCCCATATACTCGATCAGGACGCTCCGTGTTCTGCACTTGTGTAAAAGGGCTCAGAAAATTATCTTCAATTAACTGCTCTATATAGCCCGATTCTAATAGGTTATCAAGGTCGATTGTTTGTATCCGATTTTTTACTTCATCCACCAACTCCGGATCCACTATCTCATCCATATAGGCAATGACTAACTCTTTTTTTACCCTCTTCCCCACTTTCATCTGAATGATAGATAATTGCTGATTTTCACCTTGCTGTCTTAGAAGAGCTGTATTGTCACTTAATCTTTCTGTAAAGCCTACCCTTGGCCCTCTAACAACCGCTTCTGAAATAGGCTCCTCTATATTACGCGTCTTGCCATTTATCGTACAAAGTAATAAAGCATTAGGCATACCATCTACAAATAAAGCTGTATAACCTATTAATACCTTACTTACTATTCCTTGCATCGTTGATTCTTCTAGTACATCCCCGATAGGTATATTATTTTTCATGAGGTTCTGCATGTTGCCGTTTTCTGTTAAAGCAGTGGCGGATGTGTCCGAAAAACGCTCCATCATCGAAGTCAAAATATGCTCTTCGATTTGCCCTTTATCTGCTAGACCTTCAAGATAAACAATAGCCGCACGAATATGAGTATTTCCTATGTGAAATTCTCTAAAGTGGGCATCCCAATTATGCCCAAGTTCTTGTTTTATTCGTTCAAAATCTTTGATAAAATCACCCGTTAGTGAGGCAACTGTTTCTTGGCTAGATGGCTGATCTACTTCCTTTTGATTCGTGTATTCTTTCATGTCGATCTTGCCATTATTCTTTTTTTCAAGTATTAAACCATTAAATAATTTGAAAATCAAAAATGGAATAACGAATGCTAAAAAACCCTGCATAAAAACTTGCCATTGTGGTATATAGGATATTACCCTTTCCCACATGATGATCACCCTCTTTACCAATCCACAAGGAATTAATTACTACATATTTTTATCTAAGCAGTCCTATTTTAAACTTCTAAACATCAACATCCTCCCATGACAAAAAATCAGCCTCAATATGCCTGAGTGCTGACATTGGGGTATATTTTTTGTTTTCTAATCCATGAATTTCCAAGTCCTTACATCCCGTTTTATTATTTCTAATCATTGAAATTTAGAAAATAAGATATGGTATACTAGCTACTATGAAAAATTAGAAGGTGAAATAAATGTTAGAAGTTAATGAAAGTAAATTAGCTCACTATAGTATCCATTTTTTGAGCGAGACGACACTAATTTTAGGAGAAGAGGATTATATACAGCCAGAGCTCATGCTAGAAGCAGCCTTTACACAGCTTGCATTTAGTAAAGTAGAGCTTGAGCAGCAATATGAATTTTTCCATGAAACAGATATTGCGCTTAATGAAGTTTTTACCTATTCAAAAAAAATATTCGAACAGGACAGTAGCTTTCTTGAACAATCTCAAAATATGGCGAAGCACTTACACAGTGTATCCCAGCACCCAAATATTAAAAGCGGAGAGCTATTTATTGGCTTGTTTGAAAATTGCTTTCTATTAAATGAAGTTAAAAAGGTCATTGCCATTGTCAAAATTGATGAAAAAGAGATGTTTTTAGATGTCAAAAATGACAATAATAAGATGATCATTCATGGTGTTGATGGCATAAACGTGAAAAAAATTAATAATATGGCCATCATTGTAGATATGGGGGAAGAGAAACCCCCTGTTGTTTTTATAAAAACGAAGCGAAAAGAGGATATCGTATACTGGCAGGAACGATTTTTAAACATTAAAGCAGCCGATGAACATTATCACAATACAGATTTAGCGCTAAATGAATGCAAAAAGTATATTTTAAAAGAAGAGAATTATTCGAACACAGAGAAGCTAGGCTTTTTAAATAAAACATTGGACTACTTTAGAAACGAAGATGAGTTTCAAGTGGACCATTACATCGAAACCGTATTTGATCAAGCGGATGCTACCCAAAAAGATATCCTCGTCAATGCAGTCAAACCTTATGAAACAGTTATTTCTGACAGTGCACTAGAAAAAGCTGAAAAAAAATACAAACGTAAAATAAAGCTTGATTCCAATATTGAAATTCAAGTCAATATTCAGCATATCGATCAAATAGACGAACTGATTGAAGTTGGCTATGATGAGGCAACAAATCGAAAATTTTATAAGATTTATTTCCAGGATGAAATATAAAGGAGGCTCACTTAAAAATGCCTCAAATTATTGACCAAAACCATCGAAAAGTTCACGCTCGATGGTTTTTATCTTTTTAGAGTGCTACAGCTCGACCGCTGTAGTGAAAATCAACGCTTTTATTTTTTTGTAAAAGAGACATTCCCATTTTAGGAGTTGCTCTTTTGTCTTAAAAAAAACACTATTTCTTTTCAAATTTTTCTTAAAAAGATAAAACTTTTTTGTTTGGTAAAACGTCTAATAATTGGTAACAGAAGTTAACCTAAAGGAGAATGAATAAAGATGAAAAAACCGTTTAAGAAAACATGGATTTTAGCTTCCGCATTAACACTAGGAATGGCCGTAATGACCCCGCTTCAAGCTGGTGCAACTTCAGTAGATACAACTAAACAAGTCACTATACAAGTAGAACAAAAAATAAAAGGTACTATTAAGTACTTTGATGGCGATGGCATCTCAATTAAAGGGTCTGACGGCAAAAATTATTTTATTGGCTTACACAAATTCTCTGACAAGCAAATCGAAAAATTGAAGCTAGTGGAAGGACAGGAAATCGCTGTTGAAGGAAGCATTGTAGAAGATTATTCAGATTTCTATACTTTTGATGTGTATAAAAAAAGCTTACCTAAAGAAGTCACAAAAGAAGAGTTAGTTCAATTAGAAAAACTCTTTACTGACATGAAAAAAGCAGAAAAAGAAGAGAATTATGAAGAAATGGATCGAGTTTATCAGGCCATGAATAACATTACAAGACCTTATGAATTAGCAAATTGGCAGCCTGAGCCTTTTGAAGATTTTATTAACGAAGCTGCATTTTCTGAGCAAAACATAGTCATCAAAAAACAAGATAAAGAACAGCTTAAAGCACTTTATAATGACTGGGTAAAATTCACTAAAGAAGATAAAACAGATGAGGCAGGAGAAAAAATAGATAAAATCTTTACTATTTTAGAGCCATACTTCCAAGAGCTATATCCTCCACTAACTTTTGAACAATATATGGCTGATATGGACTTAGACATAACAAAAGAGGATCTCGTAAAGCTTAAGGCGTTCTATGAGGAAGCTCAAAAAGCAGATAAAGATAAAAACGAAGAGCTCTCAATCAAGTTATGGGATCAATTCTATGAAATAATTAATTCATATTACAAACCTGTTTCCTTTGAAGAATATATGTCAGATATCGAATTTGACATTAGCGAATCGGATTACACAAAATTAAAACAGCTCTATGAGGAAGCAAATGCCTTAGATCAAAAAGGTGAAGATGAAAAGGCTGCTGCCCAATGGGAAGCCTTCTATCAAATTTTAGATCCCTATTATTCGGCAAATAGAGACATTCTAATCTCAGCATCGAAGTTAATCATTCACGGTAACGATTTACTTCCAGAACAAACAAAATAATGTTTTTGGGGCTCTCCTATTCACTATAAGGAGTAGCCCTTTTCTAGTACATGACAAAATTGTCATGTACTCCATTGAATAGTCATGTGAATCGATGGTTTGACCATAATTTGCTTGTTATAGTAATCGTTGTTGAAACAAGTAATTTATAAGTTAAGGAGAAATGAGCATGACACAATTTATTAAAAAAACTGTGATGATGACTGTAATGCTAGTATGTTGTACAATGCTACCAGAATTTGCGCATGCAGCATCTGATGACAAAATTCGTAACATTGAACTCTTTATTGAGGAGCAACAAGCCATTAGTAAAATCCCCGGCCTTTCTGTCACTATTGTCGATAAGGGGGTAACCGTATATCAAAAGGGATTTGGGTATGCAAATATAAAAACAAAAACACCCGTCACTTCAGATACTCTTTTTGAGCTAGGCTCCACATCTAAAGCCTTTACAGGCCTTGCCATTCTTCAATTGGAAAAACAAGGGTTACTAAAGCGTTCGGATGATATTCAAACGTATATCCCATGGTTAACATTGACCTATAATGGAAAAAAGGAAATCATAACAATTCAGCAGTTACTGTCGCATACAAGTGGAATTCCTTCTAATTCAATTGTTCAAATTCCAGAAAGCACAGCCAAAAACGCCCTTGAATTAACGGTCAAAACATTACTAGATCAAACATTAAATAGAAAACCAGGAAGTTCTTTTGAGTATGCAACTATTAATTATGATGTGTTAGGACTAATCATAGAGCAAGTAACTAAGCTGCCCTATGATCAATATGTCAAACAGAAGATTTTACAACCTATTGGTATGTATCAATCGTTTGTAGGAATTCATCAAGTAGCATTCCCTCATATGGCTTCTGGTTATAAAATAGGACTTATGAGAGAGTTACCTTTTACACCACCTATTTACCGTGGAAATATCCCTGCTGGCTATATTATCAGTAACGCAAATGATATCGCAAAATGGTTGAAATTACAGTTAGGCAATAGTGAAATTTATTCAATTGATGCTACAACCATTAAAGAATCACATAACCCTGACCAAACGGTAGAACCTTTTGATACAAATACTTATTATGCTACCGGTTGGGCAGTGGTTGAAAAAGAAAACAAGCCATACATTTACCATGCTGGAGAAAATCCAACCTTTACATCGTATTTCATCATGCAGCCCGATGAGCAAATAGGGGTAGCCATCTTAGCCAATATGAATACAAGCTCGACAACTGCTATTGGACAAGGGATTATGGATTTGTGGGAAGGTAAAACAACAACTCCTCTACATACTAACAGCTATCAAAAGTTGGATAAAATCGCCACGATTATAAGTATCATTATTATAGGAATCAGTCTAATCTTTTGCTATTTTGTAATCAAAATGACCTCAAGCATTTATAAAAAACAACGCCAATTGACAAAGCTTGCTTCCAAGAGAATACTATTATTAACTCTCCATTCAATGCTTGTTGCCAGCATGTTAATCGCAATTTTTCTGGCACCAGAAGTTTTACTTGGCGGTTTAAATTGGGCATTTATTAAGGTGTGGGCACCGACCTCTATATCGGTATTATTGTATAGCACTATATGGGCTTGTATTCTATATTTAACATGGGGGATTATACTCATTATGACAAAAAGGAAAGCGCTAGATTAATTGTCTATGGAATGTTTTAGTATGTAGATAATCAGGATGCCCGACTCTTTTTAAGATGAATTTAATAGGATTTTCTACATAGGCTACTCTAAACGAGAACAAGTTTTAACTCAACTTCCTTTTATAGCTTATTCATATAGCCAGTTACTCGAATAGTGAGTAACTGGCTATGACACTTGTGAATACAAAGGCAAACGTTCCAAAAATGAAACTAAATCAAAGCTAGCACGTAAATTTATTTAAATTCGACTATTTTTAGAAAACGAGGTTGTTTGATGAAGGAATGGTGGCAAAGTAAGAAAAGAAAAACGACAAAAAGGAAAGTAAATAATAATTACTCCCTATTTGAATTATTACTTGATGTGCTTTTTTGGTTACCAGAGCTCTTTCTAGTCCCATTCAGATTAGTATTTTGGTTGCTTAGAGGTATAGGTAGATTAATTGCAGATGTATTTGAATATCCGTGAATTCCTTACCCTGTAAAATTAATGTTGAACATTCAAAGTGTTTCGTTATTTCCCCCATGGCTGTTCACCATATCTTTTAAGCTTCACGATTTCACCATCATTATTGACCAAACGATTATATACATAATTAATTTTATATTCATTGTACTTTTCTAATTGTATTTTTTCGTAAAACTTCTTTGATAAAGTCAACTCTCGGTCATCAATTAACAAATAGTATTGACCATTTTTTTCCATAATGTTTTGTTCGTCAAGAAGATAGGTGCTTTCAACTTGTACATTATTAAGAGAATAAACACCTGCTACAAATAAGGCTACAAAAGCAAATAAGACGAACATCACAAAAATTCTTGTTTTACTCATATCCTCACCTCACTAAACTTAGCCATCATAAGATCATTACATTAGATTTTACAAGTCATTATGTAAAGCTAGAGCAATTCAAATAATCCATTTGGAACTAATACTAATTTATTATTTGAGAAGTCACTAATGGGCTTCCAAAGCAATTTGAAGCGTGTGCCATTATCTTCTTCCCCAAAAAAAGAAGCATTTTCATAAAAGGACATTTCAATAAAATCCGCTTCATAAACAAACACTACTTCATGTCCATTATCACCATTATATGTAAATATATTTTCAATTGTACCTACATGCTTTAGGTTAGTAATACTCGCCTCGATTTCCTCCAATATTTCTCGCCTTATTGCCTTTGAACTCGTCTCACCATATTCAATTTTCCCACCAATTGGTCGATAATAAAATGTCTCCTTTACTTCATCAAAGCCTTCAGAGACAAGTATTGCATCTTCTTTCCTAAATATACAAATAGCTTTTGCTATAATTTGCTCTTTCTTCATCTGATTCCTCCAATCCCATTTCAAGCTGTGCGACAGGTGCATTTTTTATTATATCAATGCACTCACGATAATAAAGAATGTTTTGTACAAATTTAGCTCGTATTTACATATTTCATCTGGCACAATTTCCTTGCCATTCATTAAAATGATAAACTAGTAAGAAGCATGATAGGAAGGAGATGGAATGTGAATGATGGATGCTAAGACCATTTTATTGGACCAACTTCTAGCAAATGCAAATGATCGTAGCTGGTATATTTCATTTCATGAGGCAGTTGAAGGACTATCTGAGGAAGAAGCATTTTGGAAACCCGATAATACCAGTCATAGTATTGCTGAAATTGTCCAACATCTCATTTATTGGAATGAAACTTGGCAAATCAGATACATTGAAAATCATGTTCAAGCTAGTCCACAAGTCCAAAGCAATCATGATACTTTTCTATTGAGAGATAAGGTGACTTTTTTGGAGCTAAAGGATAAATTATTAAAAACGCTACTTCAGTGGCAGGAGCTTCTTGAGGAGGAGCAACTTCTATCTGTTGTAAATGGTTACCCAGTGAAGGCGGAATGGTGGGCTATCATTTCCAATGCCACAACACATAATGCCTACCATATTGGACAATTAGCATATATTCGTAAGATGAAAAGATAGACATTTGATGGATGATTTTGGCCTAAGCCATTCTGTAAAAAAGTTCGAAACTCTATAAAAACCTCACCCAAATGAGCGAGGTTCGTCTGCTTTTCTTTGTTAGAAATTCATCCATTCAAAGATTATCTTGAAATTGTCACTCAACTGAGTGACTTTTTATTTTGAGTCTGCTTGGAGTGCATCTACTGAATCCACAAATGCTGAAGAAAGACCTCGTCTAATTAGGTTTGCAGAAACTGGCTTTCTCCCAATTTCCCTAGACCAAATTGATAATTGTCCTATATGGTGAATTTCATGTGCAATGGTATGACGAATGATTTCACCCCATGTATGCGTTTCAATTTTTCCATCCTCTAATGGAAGATGAAGTAAACGCTCTTCCATACTAGCATCCCATTTGTTTACAAAACTTTCTACTTCTAAATGAAATTCAGCTGTTAATTTTCGAACTTTCTCAAGGCTTTTATAGTCATCAAAATTCTCCTGAAAATCCTCTTTACCTTGTAAAACGCGTATCCAACTCCACTCTACATCCACTATATGGAAGAGTGTATGTAGTATATTTCCCATACCACCTGTTCGATTTTCTAAAAGTTCTTCTTCACTCAACTCTTCACACCAACGGAACCAATCTTCTCTTACCATCCAATTATATTTAAACAATAATTGCAAAATAATCCCCCTCTAAAAAAATATAATAGCCCTCTACTACTTCTTCCTTTATGGATAGTTTCCCTCCATTTTCTCAGAATTTTTTTAGGTTATTACTGCTGATACTCGTTAGTTTCATTAAAATTGCAGCCCCCTTTCTGCAAAAAAAAGCCTTACAACCGTAATGGCTGTAAGGTTTAACTGATATAGTTTGCTTAGTGTTGAATCACCAAACATAAAAAACAGGTCAAGCTAACGGTAAGATATCATTAGAGTACTTTATATACTCTCCTAGATACCTTACTCATTTTCTTAACCTGCCTAGCAAAGGCTAACTATTAATGCGATTCTACATCGTCTTCTTTGGAGTAATTAAATTGGGAAGGATCAACTGGCGTATAGCCTGTTGGCTTATAAAATCTCAATAAGTCACCATTCACGACTTTATCAGATAGTTGCAATTTAAGATCTACTTCATTCTTAATTGTTCTCGCAGACTCTAATTGACTATCATCTAGTGGTAAACCTGTTTCATTATCATAAAATTTTTCATTGATTGAATAGATTTTAGGGCTGACAAAATCGCCATTTCTAAAAGGCACAATTTCATGATGCTCTTCTGACAAAAGGTCAGAGCCAAATTGAACAAATTGTTGCGAATCAATTCCAAGTAAATGTAATAGCGTTGGAAGAAGGTCTGTTTGCCCACCATACGTATGGTTAGCTCCACCCTCCATACCTGGAACATGTATGAATAATGGAACGCGTTGTAAATTAGCACTTTCATATGGTGTAATATCTTTTCCAATTACTTGGCTCATTGCAGCGTTATGATTATCTGAAATACCATAATGGTCTCCATAAAGAACAATCATCGAATGATCATATAAACCAGATTCTTTTAATTGTTGGAAAACTTGTTTGATTGCTTCATCTGCATAACGAGCAGTTTGGAAATAATTATCAACACTTGCATCTCCAGTATTTGCTTTATCGATTGTTACTAGGTCTTGATTCATTTTATATGGATAGTGATTCCCAACCGTAATTAATTTTGTATAAAACGGTTGTGGTAAAGAACTTAAAAGACTTTGCGATTGTTCAAAGAACGGTTTATCCAATAACCCATATTCAGCCATGTCACCTGAAGTGCCCGTATTATAATAACTAGCATCATAGAATTTATCAAAGCCAAAGGATTTATAAATCACATTTCTGTTCCAGAAACTTCCGTTATTACCATGGAATACAGCCGATGTATAACCATAATCTTTTAAAATGCTAGGAGCTGCCTGGTACGTATTTTGTGCTTTTGTAATATAAGCAGAACCTTGTGGTAGCCCAAATAAAGAGTTTTCTAGCATAAATTCTGCATCGGATGTTTTACCCTGCCCAGTTTGATGGAAAAAATTATCAAAATACAATGTATTTTGATCTTTTGCTAATGAATTTAAAAATGGTGTAACTTCTTCACCGTTTAATTTATAGTCGATAAGAAAGTTCTGGAATGATTCTAAATGTAAATAAATAACGTTCATTCCTTTTGCTTTACCAAAATAGTTTGCATTTGGCTTTGCATAGTTAGATTTAGTATAGTTAATCACTTCTGTAATATCACTACTATCCGCCAAAGCTCTTTGTGAGGATGCTTTCATCGTTTCGACTGAATCATAAATCGTATAGTTATACATCCCTAAATATTTCACAATATAGTTTCTATCAAAACCTCTTGTTAATAGCTGCGGACGATTAGCCTCAGCTAGCCCTAAATTAAGAATTGAAATAGCTAAAGCACATGTAATGACCGTCATCGCTTTTTTATATCCAAAGCGTGTAGTATCTTTTTGAATTCTTTTTGAGAAGCGTAGATAAAACATTACGAATACATCTACAAAGAATAAGATATCATATGGTTTTAATAAAGAAAGAACACTACCACCTAAATCACCAAAGTTCTGCGTTTGAGAAAGTGTAGGTAATGTAATGAAATCACTAAAAAATCGGTAATAAACAATATTAGCATACAAAAGGATTGACATCAGCATGTACACTACAACGAGTGATGTATATTTTCGTTTTCCTCTAAAGATAAATGAAAATCCTAGAAATAGCATTGCTGAGCCTAATGGATTTAATAGTAAAAGAAATTGTTGAATAACTCCTTCTACGCCTAAGTCAAATTGTGTTTGTTGCGATATATATGTTTTAATCCATAACATTAAAACAGCTACTACATATATTCCAAAAAAGTTGTTCAATAGGTCGTCTTTTTTACTTATTAGATTTCTCATTTCTTGCACCTACCTTTTACTTATTGAATTGAATCTTGATGTATATTAACTTAGAGATTATAAGTATTAACGTTGCATTTAAAATAATGTTAGGTCACGATAGCTTTTTTCGCGACCAATGTATAGTACTCCCCATTTAGACTTATGTCAAGTTGTTAGGTATCACAATAGACAATTCGTATAATCATTACTAATTAACACAAATGCTGTCATAAAAATATCCAGTAAATGTTAGTTTTTTTAACTATCATTTACCGGATTTTAAATAATAACTGTATCTTTTTTAATTTCTTTAAGTTCATCTATTTTACATTAAGAGAGGGCCAAGCAACCTTTATTCGAAAACATTGATTTCTAATTTTTTCTGTACAGCCTTTATCATTCGTGCTGACCCATAACAAATTTCTCCATTTTTCATTAATATTTCTTTCCTCTTAAAATCCACTTCCTGAATATTGTCGATATTAACTACAAAAGAATTATGGCAACGTATGAAACCTTCATACTCTTTTTCTACGTCTTTCAGTTTCCCATAAAACTCCACTTGACGATTATCCAAATGTAAAACAACTTTATGTAACGGAGAGGACTCAAAAAACATAATTTCATCAAAGTTAACACTAATAATTTTATCAGCAATTTTTTGAACGAATTTTTTATTGGATGCCTTGTTCGTCACTTGCCTTCTTTCATTCGTCACCTTCAAACAGCTTATAATTTTACTCTGTATAGAATCAACATCATCCTTAATAATAAAATCCATCGCTGCTACTTTATAAATGAAATTTAAATAAGTAAGCTCTGAGTGTGTTGTGATAAAAACAATATCACCTATAGGATCAATTTTTCTGATTTCTGCGCCAAGTGTGATACCATTCATCTCATGATTTAGGTCGATATCAAGAAAATATAAACCAGATCGTTGACTCTCATTAATATAGTGTAATATCTCTTCTGGATCTGCGGTTGTTAGTACCAGCTGCATATCCAGATTTTCAATCATTATATAATTTGACACATATCTGGCTATTCTTTCTCTTTGTTCCTTTTGATCTTCGCAGATAAAAACATCAATCATCTCAATCCCTCACTTTAAAATTACAATTTCCTGTTTAAAAAAACCATCCTCTATTACTGTATCCAACTGTGTCATATTTTCTTGATCAACCATCTTCTTCAGACTGTTCAGCCCCAATCCGCGATTTTCTCCTTTTGTCGAGAAACCTTCTTCGAAATATTGAAAAAGCTTATGACCGGTATCTCTAAACGTATTCCAAACTACAAAGGACACGGATTGTTCGAGCTCTACAAACCCCACTCGTATCATACCCTTCTCTATCTCTTCTGCTGCTTCAATGGCATTGTCTAAAATAATTCCAATACAGCGACACAACAGTACACTATCCATATTCAAATAATGTATTTCGTTAGGGCATTCAAAAACCACATCTATCCCCTTTTCTTGTGCTGTAATCAGTTTGGAGGAAACCAAACCTTTTACTTCTGGAATTTTAATTTCAGACAAACCCCTCATTTTAAAATCATTATCACGAATCTCTTGACTGACACGCATAATATTGTCATTAAAATAGCTTTCTAAAGCATCCATATCACGATTATTAATATATTCGGACATAGAAGATAGGATATTGATGTAATCATGGCGAAAAGTTCGCATTTCATAATAGTTTTTTTCTAGCTGTTCCGTGTACATTTGTATACTGTTCAGCTCAATTTCCTTCTCCCTCATCTCTAACTGCTTTCTGAAGGTGTATACTAGGAACGACAAGCTAACAGCAAAAATGACGAAATAGATAAATAAGTATAGCGTATTCATCAATACTAGCGTTTTTTGATTTCCTGTTAATCGTACATAAACAATCATTGTAAAATAAATTGTATACGTAAAAAGACCCAAGAAAGCTAAAATACGTTTTGTAATCCTATCTTCTGCATCCTTTTCAAAAATTCTAAAAGTGATTTTTTTCCAAAACTTTATAAATATAATACCAATGATGAGGGTAATAAATTGATGAAGTAATACCGCTGAAAAAATGAGTTCGTTTGTTTCTGAGGAGATTGTATCAATATCTAAAACTTTTCCCAAAATGAAAGTAGTTATATGATCAATGAGGATCATACCAATCATTATTGTTGATGCGTAGTACAGTGCAGGTATCCACTTTAGATATGTATACTTAAACATACCAAGAACAAACGCAAATATTAAGAGCGAACCAAAAATATCCAGGTATGGATATAGCCAACCCATTATTAGACTAAACAATATGACTGCAAAAATAGTTTCCTTTCGAAAAAAAGGTTTACCTATGACAAAAGCTACTAAAATACACTGAATGGCAACTTGAACAATAGCTAATAGAATCACTCACTAATCCTCATCTCTCTTTAGTCATCTATTATGAATATTATACTATAGATAATGGAATTAGCAAAATTTAGAATTTTTAGTGAAAATCTATCATTTCACACATAAATTACTTCTTCAATTCTTCTGGAATTGTTGGTTCAAAGGAATACAATACACAGAAATTATGAACACTCAACCCTCCTACTACAACAAACAGCTTTGTTAGACCTTCTGCAAACATATGTTGGATTTTTTTCATTTTCTTCTTCCTCCCTTATTTTTTCAATAATTTATATGTCAACGGAAGAATACAAAATACAGCTAGTAGACTTCCAAAAAATACTTGATTGATTACTATTTCTGAGCTTGTACTAATCATTACTGCTACACAAATCGAATAGCCAATAATGGCTCTATTTCTCAGTTTTACTCTCAACGCTTTATCATTAACACGGTTCTTTTCTGTATCTTGAGGGGCATATTTATAAAGACAGATATATACAGCTAGAATGCCAATCCAGAAAATCGATTCTGAAATTGAAATATCTCGTATGATGATCGGTAGTATTCCAAAAAGGAAAATGCTTATCAACGTGCAGGTACTGCTTTTTTTAGCATGAATACCTCTAGCATAGAGCCGTACTAATAAATAAGCACTGTGAAAGATAAATGTTAGCCAAACTGAATGAAGTAGAAATGCAGTTAAATAAACAGGAATGGCCTTCCCGAGATTAATGAGGCAGACTTCAATACCCAATTTACACTTCAGTTCTTGAATTCTGGTTAAATCTTGTCTTGCTTTTAATTTCCTAACCATATATTCTGCCAACACGTCTTCCCTAAATCCTTTTAGCAGTATTTCCATTTTTCCCCCTCCTTGTTTGTCTTTACAATAAAAGTATAGCTTTGTTATCTAGCATTTTTTCAAATGTTTAGTAACTTACTACTCTGATTACTTATATGCAAAAAAAAAAGAGGAAAATACACAGTTACGAGTATTTTCCTTACAATCATGAAATTTATCATACGACAAACTCTACAAAATATTTGGGATAAAGCGTAACCGCTTCACTGTATCCTTGAAGATTCATACGATTGATACAGACTTTGTTTCTTGTTGGGAAAAATTCATTTTGCCGCATTTTATTATACAAATTAAATAACTGAATAAATAGAATTCTTTCTAGGAAGAAACATATCAATAACTCTTCATGATGCATTATGGCTGCATTCTGCTCGCCTTCTATTGAAAATTTTGGAATTTCGAACTTTGTTGCATTAATTAATGGACCAATCTCCAAACTTTTTTCCTGACAACTCAATGCCAGTACATACTTTGAAAAAGACTCCACTGGATTCATTTCTGCGATTTTCTTTTGTGTTCCAATTAGGAGATCAATATTGTCCTGAGGCTTATCATCATAGACAGTTTGTACAAATGGCGATTTTTCCAGAAACTCTTGAACATTTGGGAATTTATCTTCCAATATGACTTGAATGTTAAAGATTTTCCCTGTATCAATAATTTTTTCTGCAAAAATCAAGTATTCAACAATTGCTTCCGTGGAAATGAAATAAGGTGTAAAAAATTCTGTATAGCTCCTAACTAGATTCAAAAGATCTCTGGATTTTTGTTTTTCATAGGAGATAAACAATGTAGGGTCCTTTTCCAAAAGCTGTTTTCCAAGCTTATTCTCCGAAGAGTCTGTTGTTTCATCTATTCCATGATAGATAATCTCTTTTAATTTATTAAACTCAATATCTTTAACTTTAAAGGCCATGACTGTCTCTAATGTTATACAATCCTGAATCATAAAGAAATCGTTCATTTTTTTTACTTGATATTTTAATTTTAAGCAATACATATTCTACCTCAGCTCCTTTCTATCCTATCAGAAATGCATACAAGGATGTTTGATGATCACTCAAAAGTTTTGATAGCTCAATATCATAAAAACCACCCAGGGGAACACTTTCCAATCCAAGGTAATTCGCTACTAATTGGATATTTTGTCCAATATGTCCAGCCTCCTGTTGAACTAGTTTATAGGAGATATCTGTATACTTTCCAGAGATTCCAGACATATCACAGCTCAAAGCAACAGCAAACTGAGCGGTATTAGCCAAATACTTTTGGATAAACGCTTTACTAATTTCATCCCACGACACGTACTGTTTAACTAATAGCTTTTGAGTATCACTATTCAGTAGCATAATATTTCCCTGCTCTATCAAATCCATGTCAACCAATTGCTCATTGAATAAAAAATAAATGTTAACATAGTACTGTGCCCCCCCAGAAGGGTATGTACGATTTTCTTTTTCACCACCAATCATAGCCAATTGAGTAAATTGCGCCATTAACTTTTTATTGACTTTGACATTCGCTTTGAATGGTTCCCTTGCCGTATATCTTGTCCCTAAAATTTTTTCAAATATATTATTTTCGTCTATCGTATACTCTAAATCTATTAACGGATAATGTCCATTTGCCTGTAATTCCCTCGGTCTATGAGCATATACTTGAGTATTGGTAAATTCAGGTTCATTGATTGACATCATATGATAATCCATGAATTTTTTCTCTATATTCCGCTCACCTTTAAAATTCCACAAATTAATGTCCTCCTTTTTAAGAAATCATCCAGCTTTAAGAAAAGCATCTGAAAAAATGAATTCATATTCCGGAGATACTCCTAATCGATTATTCAACATATGGAGATGAGAAATGACAATATAAAAGGCGTACTTTGGCTCCATTGTTGTTTGACATAACTTTATTTGAGCAAGCAAAGATTTGAACACCTTAAGATATGGTTGATAGAATTCAATTGCAAGCTCGCCATTTTTCAATTGATCAATTCTGTTGTTAATCACTTTGAATATATGCTCCGGGGTCTTATTCTGAGAAAATTGCGTCCATATTTCACGATATGCATGAAACATTGTCTCATGCTTCTCGATATACCCTAATTCTTGAGCAATTTTTGTACAGTTGTACATGAGATCAATCGCTAACACATAACGCTGAGTTCGATTAAGGTTTTGAATTATTTGTCCAGCAAATTTTGACGAGTGGACAAATAGTTCTTCGGATAGCGCCATTGCTGTCTCTCCCCCATAACGGTTTAGCTCTGGTACATACTCAATCGTCTGAATTGAAAAATTCGGATATGGAGCAGTTGGTACAATACCTTCTGTCTGAACAATCGCCTCATCATAGGAAATAGCTTGAAATGAATGGCTCTTATGTTTTTGGTGAAAGCTCTCTAATATTTGCTCCAAATCTTTATCAACTTTCTCTGCTATATCTTGTGCAGTTTGGTATCTCAAACGGATGTGGGGACCACCATCCCAATAACGAATGAAAAAATATCGAACCTTTTCTCTATCTAAAAATGGCAACAAATACTCTTTTAAAAACTCTTCAATTAACACATAATCATGAATGAATAAATGTTTAGATATCCACATAAGGCTCTCCTTTATTTTAAAAATATACTGTGACTTGTATTCCAGCTCTTAAAAAGATTTAATGAGTAGCCAAGCTGTACATTGTTCTCTAAATTGAATTTCTCTTTTATTATTTTGTCATTGTAATTTTTAATCCCTCGAGCAGCCATTCCATACTTCGCAGCAATAATAGATAAATGTTGTGCAAAATGACCAATCCTTAAAAAAATGTCATCATAATCTTGTCTTGTTTTCTCAAAGGTAAAAAATATCCAATAATACATGCCTTCCAAATTAGTGAAATCTTGATATTCTTGCAACATCTTCTTATACATAAGTTTTTCTTTCGGTTGAATAAATTCACATGTTTCTCCAATCCGATAAAATCCACTTTTGAGATCAGCAATATTATCTATAAAGGTCCACAAACCTATTTCAGGATAGTCCTGTGCTGCTACTAGGAATTCCTTTAGGAATTGATGATGTGTAGTAGCTAACATTAACTTTTTTACTACTGAATCGCCTTTAATATTTTGCTCCGATACTCTTCTCCTGAAAAATTCGGTTTCCGGTTGCTCTTTTATATCTACTGTACTCAAATGATATTCTTGGTCTAAAGCTATTTCCAGTACAAGCGGAATTGTTACAAAATCACGAGCCTTTTCAAGTGAAGCTGTTGTTAGTTTTCGGTGACGAATTCGATGGCCCTTTAAAACATAGTCAAGATTATAAAGATAATGACCCGTATTCAATAAACCTAGCATCAAAGAAAATTCACCATAGAATTTTTGGAGCTGACGATTGTCATTTACGATTACTAGATAATCTCTTTCAGCATTCAACCCTTTAAAATACTCTTGGTTATATACATAAATTTTGTCTGTTAATGCTTTGTATACAAACATATGCGTTTTATGAACGAATACCAATTTGAGACTATCTATATTTCTAGCCTTTGGAGAAAAAGAATGGAAATAGTATTTGCTGAAAAAATCTATCCGCTGAATCATTTCTAAATAATAATAGAGATCGTAAATAATGGAACTCCAGCCATCACTTTTACCAAGCTCCTTCAAAAATTTCATGTCAATCACATCTAAATGATTTTTAAATAGCGGTTCATCATCCACTTGTGCAACAGACAATGTTTGCTTATAACGATTCTCTCCGAATCGATCTAAATATTGTTGATCAATCATCCTTATTCCTCCCGTTCAATTATGGAAATGGATGTGGTGTTTTCTCTATCCAGTTTTTATCTAGCTTCCCTTTCTTCTTATATTGAATAGCCTTTTCAATTCGCTGACTGACAACTCGTCTATTTTGATGCCCAAAAGTCATTGTCAGCATGCCAGGCACTACATATTTCACATTAACAAATCCTGCAGAAAATAAATTCGGGTTTTCCATCGTAGCCCGATACGCTTTACCAGAAATATCGACCAATTGCTTCTCAAGCGTTCGAACAACCTCGGAAAATTTCCCTTGATATGCTGTATATCCTGTTTCCAATTGCTCATAGGAAGACACCATCTCTGTATTTAATGCAAACGAAAATGCATACTTCATCTCCTTATTTGAGTAAAGCAGCAAGTGGTCTTCCAACTTGTGAACCGATTGAGGATTCATCAATAATTGTCTCTTTCTTGTCTGATAATCCTCGTTATTAAATACATTTGTAAATACAGTAATCGCTGTTGTAGCTTCAATTAATGCTCGTTCTATTGACTCTTCCAAATCAAAGGAAGCTGCCGCAGCTGTGTAAAAGGCCATTTCATTTTCCCTAGGCTCCTTTTTTTCTAATAGGACCCAGATAGTCGGAATTTTCACTTCCATAGATATATCAAACAAATGTACACGAATATTTTTTTGCTTTAGGGATTCCAAATAAGCTTGGATTTTTTTAGAATGAATGCTTGATTCATCAATTCTGACAGGTGGAATTTGTCCATACCAAGTAGCTAAAAAGGCATCTCGTTCTATCAGTTCTAGCATCGCATGAAGGCTAGCTTCTGCTTCTGTTGAACCGAGAGCACTGCCATTAGAACTTTCATAAATAAATCTTTTTTCATCAGAAACAACATGAGAGTTATAATAAATTAGCTGCTCGGGAATTAAAACATCTTTTTCACTATGCAATGCCCAAACTTTCTCATAATTCAGTGGCTGATCTTCTGAATAATTTTCTGGATTGCCATAATTGCATTGCGCCATTACTTCACTTAGCGTTAGGT
Organism: Lysinibacillus sp. VIII_CA; assembly: GCF_049943995.1. Classification (NCBI taxonomy): domain Bacteria; kingdom Bacillati; phylum Bacillota; class Bacilli; order Caryophanales; family Bacillaceae; genus Lysinibacillus; species Lysinibacillus sp. VIII_CA. The sequence continues at coordinate 270,432 of NZ_JBNFXM010000002.1, read as the reverse complement.
CGATCACTTCTGAATCCTTTTCTCGCATTGACCTTTTTTGCTTTTTATAAGGAAACGCTGTAGCATAGCGCTCTAACGATTCCAAAATAGAAATATATTTTGACTTCTCATACGTCCCTGTCCGACCATAGGAAAGCATTGAAATCCCCTTGTACAATACTTCTGTCTGAACCATTGGTGTACCATAAGAATCCCCAGAACGAGCCAATGCATTCACGATCGACGATGGATGCGCATAGATTAGTTTTTTGTTTCTTTCAATCTTCTCTCTTACCTGTTCAAAGCTCAATTGCCGATTATCCTTTGCATCGAACATCGTATCCAATTCCTGAGGTTTATGTGGAGCAGTATCTTCATTACAGTGACAATCTCCTCGCTTGAAAGTTGCTTTCGCTTGAATTTCCAATGTATCTCGATTTATTTCATAAAGGTACGGTTCACTACTTGTTTGAAGCTTTTGCAAGAGAGTAGCAATTATTTCTGCTTCTAGGTGGCTAGGCTCATCTTCTTGCCAACCAAAATATTGTTGGTAGCTTTTCAGTTCTTTTGTTCGCTCCTTAAAGCAGTTTAGGCAAAAGAATGAATCATTCTTGGATGAATGTACAAAAATATACTTTTGGTTTGTAATAATCGTAGCAACGTTTGTTAGTATGGTCATCACTCCACCTCCAAAAGTTCATATTCAAAACCATGATCATTGAGAATTTTCCCCACAGTTGTCTGCTGTCCACTTACTAGATTTTGTTGATGAGATATGTCCCAATTGAAAGAGCTGCCTTCTTTTAAGTGGAGCTCATTTACGTCTATGGATTGGAAGAATGATTCTTTAATGGATACAGCATTCATATGCATACTAATCCAAGTCAGTAAAACTGTTATCAACTGGGCTGCTGTTCTTACGGGTAGCTGAAAAATGAATGCTTCTGAATTATGATTTACAGCATACAAGTAATACCCCCCACTAATACATGCCTGAAGGTAGAAATGAGTAGATAGCTTTTCTTGATTCATTAAATTAATAATAAGCTCTGATTCTTCCAGCTCATTCAGATATAATCTGGACAGTTTCCCTGCTTTATTATGTTGGGTACTATAGATAACTTTTTCCTGTTGCTTCAATAGAAGATCTTTTGAATAGCTATTTTTTAATATTTCGATAAATGCTGCCTCTGAGAGAAACTGTGCGAGTCTTTCATAAGAAATATCTGCAAAGTAATAATTTTCTTTGTCTTCTGTTTGCACGGTAATAATCTGCAACGGTGATTGGTTGTAAGTAAAATACTCTTTATTTTTATTAAAAGATACTATCTTTGAATCATATTTTTTCACAAAATTTTCAAGTGAATTATAATTCTTGATAGCATCTTGAGGCGCTCGTCCTGAAATTTGATAATCCACCTTTTTAATTCCGTCAAACGCCAATTTCCTCTCAACTTCCATAAGAGAATTAATATTGAATACCGGGGCACTTTCCGCAACAATAGATATAATGACGCCATAATAAAGGAAGCCTGCAAGAAGTTTCTCTGAAATATCCTCAGCGGATACGGACTCAAAATTTGTATGCTTTCTTGTGGTAATCCATATTCTCTCTTCTTTTTTCCCAATATAATAATTTACAACGGTTTTCCCGTCTGCAAAAACTTCTATATTCTCAACTTCTACAATTTCATGTTGAATATGATTTTCTGCCAATAATTCACTGAGACAAATTGCACCAAAATAGGATGTGGGAATTTTCACATAAACTTTCTCAATGTCTCTCAAACCTTTTTCTACTGATAGACATTGCTCTTCTACCCATGGTAAATAGAGGCTGCTTTTGTGAAGATCATAGACCTTCGGATCAATTAAATAAAAAACATGTTTTTTTATAAGAAATTGAATAAGTTTTGTGTAGCGGCTAAACTCTTCAAAAAGTGCTGTTTCTTCACTTCCCTGATAGGCATTACTAATCAAGGAAGTGATATCTTCATATTCTGAAACACTTAGTTTTAATTTTATTAGTTCGTTTGGCCCATATATAAATAAGTCTGGTTCATTATAATGATAACGAATATTTCTTCGAGCCTTTATTAGCATATTACTCACTCCTTCTTATTGTTGAACTTAATGACAACTAATGAAATAATCAGAAGAGCTGACGTGTACCCGATTGAAATCAACATATCTTGATTGAATTCAAATGTCTCATTCCAAATTGAAATATAAATATTATTTAAATGATAGAACGGATTCACATAAGATACATACTTCACAAAATTCGGGAGACTTTCCACTGGAACAGAGAAGCCACCAGTGAACATAACAATTTGGAATAACACAATAGACAAAATAAGTGCTGTTTTAACTTCCTTAAAGTTTGAATAGATTGCGTGAGAATAAACCAGCATCACCGCATTAATGAGTAATAAGCTTAAATATGAAACCAAGAAATTAACAATGGAAAGCTGCAAATCATAAACAAGTAAGCCGATTAAAGTTATTAAGAAAAATCCTGCAGTAGCAATAATGAATGACTTAGCAATGCTGGACATGAGAAGAATTTTATCAGTGATGGGCGTAATGAAAAGTCTTTTTTCAATTCCAGCTGCACGATTCATTACCTGATCAAAACCAAAGGCAAAAAATACGACTGAAAAACTAATCAGGACAATAAACGAAGGTGTATACATTTGAACATAGTTCATCCCTCCGCTATAGGTTGCATTACTAAACATTTGTCCCATTAAAATATATGTGACAGGCGGTACAACAACCGTGAAGACTAAATAAAATAACTCTCTAAAGAACATTTTTAAGTCATATTTAATTTGTGTTAATAACATATTTACTCCCCCTTATTTGGCAATTTTATCAAGATAGAAGCTATTAATAGATTTATGACCGGATTTTAGTATATTTTCTGGCGTATCAAATACTTCGGTTACACCGTCATTAATGAAAAGAACTTTATCACAATAGAGTTCGATTTCGTCCATATAATGCGTCGATAAAATCACTGTACTATCATTTTTTTTAATATATCCTGTGATGCTTTCCCATAATATATTTCGCATATGAGGATCCAGGCCAGTAGTCGGTTCATCCAAAATAATCAAACGCGGTTTAGAAGAAAAAGCAATTGCTAGGCTAACCTTTTGCTTCCAGCCCCCAGATAAATTATCAAAGAATGTATTGAGATGCTCCTGCAATTCAAACTCTTCAATAATTTCATTCAGATCTACTTTGCTACCATAATAGGATCTAAAAAGATCTAGTAATTCTTTTACTTTTAATTTTTTATAAAACTGTGTAGGTTGCAGAACCGCGGATATATTGCTTTTAATTTTTCCGAGCTGGGCTTGATCAATTTCCTTTAAATTATTACCAAAGACAACAACCTTCCCATCATTGAAGTCCTTAATGGTCATTAAAATTTCTAAGAATGTCGATTTCCCCGCACCATTTTTTCCAATAACACCAATAATTTCACCTTTTTCAGCAATAAAATCTATTCCTTTCAGAACAGCTTTTTTTCCATAGTTCTTTGTTAGTTTTTCTACCTTTACATTAAAATTCTGCATTGTTCACCCTCCTAATTGTCAATCGTATATTCCACAACATATTCCCTAAGGTCATTCTTAAATTCAGGTAACACCTCTTCGATAAAGAACGTAGGATCTTGACTTTCTTCATTGGTAATTTCATTCATAAAATGTTTGAATAGTATTGGTACTGTAATATCAATAAACAATGGCTTCATCGCAGAAATTTCTTCACCCATACGATATTTCTTTAAAAAGAAAGTTTCAGGTAAATGCCGATCTTTAAAATAGTTATTAATGCATGAATATAGCTCTACTTCATCTGCGGCTTCTTTACTGATACACTTTAAATCTTCGTGTTTGATAGTCCACTTCTTTCTATACATCACAATATTTTCAAAAATAATTCTTGGCATATCACTTCTTTTTTTCAAAAAGTAATTTATATCAAAGTTGATTCTTCCGCTTTGAAACAAAAGTAGCAATACAGATAAAACTCCCGGGAGAAACACTGGAACTAATGATGATTTATAGGCTACTCTCGCTTCATTCTTCTGATGGTCAAGCACTATCAATTTTTTCTTTTTCTCATCATATTTAACCGAAAAATCTGATATATGAGGATGCCCAACATCATGGAATCTCTGATATCCAAATTCCAGATTTAATTTTTGACTATAATTTCTATCATGAATGCCGCCATTAAATCCAAACAGCTCTGTTACTTCGTAATAATTTTTGTCATAATAATTTTTCCCTATATATTCTTGATACTGTGTATCTCTATTTAAGTCCTCGAAGAAGTCTTTAAATCTAGATAAAAATTTCTCCTGACCATCATAAATATCGTTTAAAATTACTTTCTCCTGAAAAAGCTGATAAAAAAAGGTCATACTAAATTCATTGCCGTATTTAATATATTTAGGAATTTTTTTAGAAAAAGGTTGTATTAGTTCCTGAAAGTCTATTTCTCCAGCTTGATTTTCATCTAAGTATTGAGAAAAGAATGCCTTAAATTCATCTCTAAGATCATCCAAAATCTTTACTTCAGGTGCAATCGCTTCATCATATCGGTAATCCATGTCCTGGAAATAAGGGAAGAAGTATCTCAATTTTTCGAAGAATACATTGTTTAATAAATTGCTGTCAGACAAACTGATTTCCGAATGGCCATATAATTTTTTATATAGCGCTGCCACTTCGTATTGCACACGAATATTCACATCAAATAACAGTAAAAATGCCGTAATTTCTTCAAAAAAACGATTAGAAAACTTATTTTCAATATCTTTGAGACTGCTCTTATTGCTCTGAGCATCAAACAAGATATCTTCATATAGAATTTCCGTACCAAAATTCGGAATGGTTTCACTCAAACTTTTAATCATATCCTCAATCTTTCTCCAAAGAACTAACCGCTCATTTGTATCTGCCTGCTCAAACTCCTTTTGCATTTCATTCATTAATTGAAGCTGGCGTGATAGCTCTTCGCAAATACCATGTTCGTTTAAAAAGGAAATCATTTCTTTTACAAGATTTCTTTTAGCATTTACTGAAATTTTTTGTACTACTATTTTTGTGGAAACAAGTTTTTTAAATACATCCAACTCATGCCCCGAATAAAGTTCTTTTTCCCTTAGAAATTGAGCAAATTCTTTATAAAATATAGTTTGCCCTTGTTTTTTCTTTAGAAATTGAATTACTTCTTCCGCAATCCCCATTTCAACCAGCTTATCTCTTGTTTCATATATTTTCTTAGATTGTGGAACATTCTCTTGCGTGACAAAGAAAATCTTAGAATTCCTTTGCCCAAATTTAGAAACATGGACAGGGATTTTTTCTAATGATTCCTCGTCGGTACGAATAGCTTCCAAAAATATTCTAAAAAGTAGAGCATGATTTAATTCGATGTTTGCCTTCTTTTTTATTAAAAATCGATTACCAGAAGAGCCCGTTTGGGTAAGGTAAGAAAACGGACTAGTTTTCATAGAGCTGCGCATTAATAAGTTGATAATAAAATTGTCCAACTTTTTTTCTTTTTTATTATGTGTTTGTACCGGTTTGGATAAATACTTTTCAATGTTCTTATAAATAGTTTGATTAAAAAATAAAACGGTCTTTTGCAGTTGTTCATCCGCTATTTCTCTTTGAAGAATCTCCCTCGATTTCAATACGGCTTCCTCATAACGTCGATGCAGTGCTTCTTGGTACAACTCTAATTGATCTAAAAGGTCTACTAGTTGCTTCAACAAAATTGGCCCTGAGTATTTTCTTAAACGAATGCTACGTAAATTATGAACATCCCGTTTCAGATTCAATAGCTTAGGATCCTTTTGTAGAGAGAACTCTTCTTCAATTTGACTGACTACAATTTCTTTCTCTCTTTCAATTTGTTCATGAACATTGTCAATCTCGTCTTTAGCAGACTGAATTTCCTTCGCTTTTTCTCGCATTTCAAAGTACCAATAATCAGAGGTATTGGTTCCCCGATAAATACTAAATGGATTTTGAGTAACTGTTATAGTCAAGTCCTAACTCCTCCCTCCAAGTCATCCCTTTTTTACTTTCCACTACTCTGTAAGCCATATAAATATACTTTTGCTTCTTCAAGGCACTTATATTAAAGTAAGGTAATAGTAAATACAGCAGATTTACTGTAAATCTATAGGCCGTTGCTTCAGGTTTTTCCATAAAGTTATTTTTCTTTGAATAGGCAACAAAATTCCTATGAAAATCATTTTTAAAATTTTTTTCTAATTCCTCTATAGTACGAGCCAATTCAGCTTTATAATGATCGTCTAATAATTCGTCCACCTGACTTAAACAACATCCATAAAACTCTGAAAAATATTTATACCATCTATTAATTAGCTGAGAATGTGCTTTCTCTGCAATTTCAAAACCTAATTGCCTTTCTATATAAAGTGTCTCAAATAAATTTTCGTTGTAGGGTTTCTCTTGCTTGGCAGAAAGCTCAAAGAAGCCATGAACATGCGAGACAAATGAAAAGTAACCTTTATTATTATTTTTTTCATGATAGATATCTGAAATTCTTGAAAAAATAAGTGGAAACAGCTCATCTAGCCTAATATTCTGCGCTTCTATATATTTTCTAGTATCCAGTAGCAATTGGTAATGTCTGAATCGTTCGTTCATATATAAATTAGTTAATCGTTCATTATGAAATTGCAAAAAATAAGGATGTATGTCTATTTCTCCGTGTTCTCGAATTGCACGTTCACTTTTCTTATTTTCCAAATTAGAAATCAATAGGGAACTTTGTTCATATTTTTTCTTCACTTGATCCATATAGGATTTATCCAATGGTCTCTCTTCGATTAGCTGGTGCACTCTCTTTTTCAGAGTTTTATATTCAGATTGCGATATTTTATTTTTTGTAACTAACTGAATATGAGGTCCACCCTCCCACCCCTTTGACACAAAATATTGATTTGTATTCCACATATCATCAATAAGTAATAGCAATGATTGTTCTAATGAACTGTCATAGTTATAAATACAGGTTTGATACATTGCAACACACCCTTATGTATTTTTTTTACCCTGTTGGATTCTCCAAATACAACTCTTAGATAGAAGATAATCGGGCGGTTGTCACAATAGTTTGTTTCAACCGCTCCATTATTTTTCAACTCATTAACAAGAACCACAGCATGACGTTGAGCCACATGTTGATGATGCTGAACAGCTTGTCGAGCCACTGCTTGCTGTTGTTTCCGGAATTGCTGACACCTCGTCTAAATCTAGTAATTCCACTTCTAAATCGAATTCATTTGTATTTACTTCCTGAGTATGCATCTCTTTTTTCATCCTTAGTTCCTCCCATAAATAGTAATTAGTTGTTTATACTATTTTCGAAACCGACTCTACATCTTCCAAACAATTTATTAACAAGAACCACAGCATGATGTTGAACCGCATGTTGATGATGCTGAACAACTTGTTGAGCCACTGCTAGCTGTAGTTTCTGGGATCGCTGACACTTCATCCAAATCTAATAATTCTACTTCTAAATCAAATTCTTTTGCATTTACTGTTTGAGTATTCATCTCTTTTTTCATCTTTAGTTCCTCCTATAAATAGTGATTATTTGGCTACTACAATAAAAACTTACACCAATTCCTCTAAATGATTTAACAAGAACCGCAGCATGATGTTGAGCCACATGTCGATGATGCCGAACAGCTTGTCGAGCCACTGCTTGCTGTTGTTTCTGGAATCGCTGACACTTCATCCAAATCTAATAATTCTACTTCTAAATCGAATTCATTTGCATTCCGTTCTTTTTCCATTTTTCTTTTCTCCTTTCATTTATTTACATACACACTATAACTCGAGAAATCTACAGTTATTCATTCTTTTCATACAAACCGCTCCTCTATACTTAGGTGTCCTAGTTAACTAAAATAGGTGTTCTAATTTCCATCTTAACTGTCAATAAAATGGGGTGTATCTGCTGATTCATACCAACGTAAACCTGATTGTTTTTTATAAAAAAAACCGCTTAAGCACTATTCTTAAGCGGGTCTTTTTCATTTAATTAAGGGATGAACGGGACAATCGTGTAATGTTAGAATAAGTAAAAATAAAAATTCAACAATAAGATTATCTTGACTCAACATTGACATTTATTTATTTTTGTAAGTAATACAAATCCCTTAACAACACGAAAAGAAATTGGCATAAAGAGTAATTTTTAGAGATGCAAATCTTTTAAATTCACTTTCTACCCTAAAATAACTTAACCTTACATTGGAGGAATATATACTGAAAATAAATACTTTAGAAAATTTACAGGGAAGGCATGATGTTTTTGAATTTATGCAAGGTCCTTTTAAAAATAAACATTGGCATGATACTTCTATTTATCTAACAACAGAAGCCTTTGATTTTTTACATTTATTTATAGAAGATGTATTACCTGCTTTCAATTACTTTGGTCCCAACTGCGTTAATCAAGAACAATGGAATCAAATCGCTTTCAATGCATGTTCACTAAATAATACAGCGGATATCCAATTCTTACGACTTTTCAATAAAATTGATTATTGGGTGAATGAAAATTTCAAGGAGCACAATTGTTTCTCAATTTGTGGACCATAAAAATTTTTTTTAAATGAATTTAACTATTCGTCAACATAAAAGGATCAGCCTCACTATTAATTGAGTAGCTGATCTTTTGTTGTTCATTAGCCAATACTTAATATGTTTTTAGTTTGTGTAGCTATATATAAAATACTTAGCAATTATCACGGGCTCCTATTAATCCACTTAGATAAACTGACCGCCCCATCTTATCTCCAAACTGCCATTGCTAAAACCTCCGTAACTCCTGCCAATCTTCAGGTTAGGTGCATCAATAAATTTACATTATTATATCAATTTTACTTATATTACCATATGCGTTATTATTCATTTAGGTTTTATAAGCGAAAGGTCAAAGTGTGAAAAAAGAAAGGATGATTCGTATGAAAAAGAAAAAATTTATAAGCAAGATGACCCCTATCATGGTGGTTTCTGGAATTATTTTTTCAAGCATTTCTGCCTTTGCCACAGAATTGCCAGAGTCAAATACTACGGTAGAATTGCCAGAATCAATTACTATGGATGGGAAAGTGTTGGTAATGGATAAGTCCGCTGGCGGTGGAAGTGATAGTGCGTCACGAGACAACAACACTATGAGTATCTCTAGAAATTCTTATAAAGTTACAGGTAGTGATGTTCGGTTGTATGTGGATTCTTCACATGGGCATGGCGGTGACCATTTTGCATCTGGCTGGGTAGATGCCACTGCGCCACGATTTACTGCACGTGCAGAAGTTTGGTCCAATGGTCGATTTAACACTACTGGTAATAACCATTTGAATAGTGGGATTAGAGCCAATGCAACTTCTTATCTAGCTACAGGCCTAGTTCCAGATGCGACACCTCGTATTTTCTATAATTGGTAATGAAGAGAAAAAACTTATTGCTACGCTTGATTAGACCTATTTATACAATTGTTGGAATTCTATTCCTCGTCGTTTTAACTGCATGTAGCGCAACAGATGAAGTAAGTATAGCAGATGTACAACAACCTCAAACCAACACAGTTGAACCAGAAAAATCACAAACGACGACACCTAAGCCAGAGTCGTTTGATGATTACGAGGATTATATTAATTACGTCTCCGATATACCTGAATTTGAACCGTACTATAAAACCGTTTTTGCTTTTGAAGAACTTTCAGATGGCATCAAATCTGTGCCAATTGAAGAAGTAAAGGCTATGTATAACGAAATAAAAACAGCTTTTGATTATATTCTTGTGAATGAATACCCCTTAGTTTATAGAGGACATTATGAAGGTGAAACAAGTTTTGTAGAAGGATATGAAGAGTATCAAGCCGCTGGCAACGATAAAATTATTTCAAACCCAGTGAATGTTGTTTCGCTTGATCAGGAAGGTAATGAAGTGTTGACAACCCCATTAAAAACAATTTTATTAGGTGAAGGCACTTTTAATCACTTCGATAATAGTATTGAAGAAGGCAGAAACCTTCAAAAGTCTGATTTTTCGCTTGAGGCACCCAACAAACCTATCAGTGTTGTGTTGGGGAATGCGTATAAGGATATTTATAAAATTGGCGATATATTTTCCTTGGAATTAATTTCTGAAGTAATGGATTTTCAAGTCGTTGGTTTTTATCATTCAGGTGTTGGTTTTTCAATGAACGTTGGTGCCCTACAAGATGTGAACTTGGATCACACCATCGTTATGCCTCATTTTATACTTCATTACAAACCAGTTGGAGATGCAGCTGTTTTTCAACATGCTTACCATATCGGTGAATTGCTATCAGGCTATATCCGTATTCCAGAGTCGGTCGAGAAAATAAACGAAGATACCTATGCTTATACAATGGACAAAATGGAAGAAATGGCGGAAAGGCATGATATTTCCGGCCTCTATAAAATGCCATATTGGCCAGTGGGATTTGTTTGGTAAGGGGAAATTACTACTAATAATTTCAACAGATAGTGCTCCTCGCTTTGAATAGTTTGGTTGTAGTAAACCTTGTTCTACTAAAAGTGAGGAGTACTTTTACTCTCTTGGCTACCGAAATAAAAAAGAACAGTATAATTTCTATTTACCTAATTATTTGTTCATACTTTTTCCCTTTTACTGTAATGATTGCTTTTAATGGTTTCCCATCCTTCTCCACTTGTTCTGGTACAGAAGCTATAAAATGTAGAGTACCCGTTTTCAAAGGCTCGATCGATGTAATATTGGTAAACGTGAAATCCGCTCCACCTCGATCTTCTATTGTTGAGAAAGTTGTATATTCATATTTTCCATCATAAATAATTTTCACATTTAAAAATTCATCAGATGATTGACCTGTTGTTAGTAAACTTTTTACAGAAATAATAGTATCTAAGTACACTTCACCCTCCTCTTCATTTTTGTAATATGTATACATAGAGTTTGGATTTGGCGGTGAAATTTGTTTACCGAAAACATTGTTGTTAATAGTGATTTCTGCGTAATTATCAACTACCAATGCGTTTCCTTTAGTAATCGTCAGAACTTCCTCTACCTCTGTTTCATTTTCATTATTATTTTCAGATACTTCTTCTTCTGTATTTTTTCCAACAGATTCTTTTGGATTACTATCTGAATTGTTATTTTTATCGCTTTGACCACAAGCCACCAATAACATAGACACCCATAATAATAATGCTAATTTTTTCATGAAAACCCCTCCTATATTATAGGTGCTCTTCAACTTACTTATTGTTATTTTCATTTAAGGAATCTGGATAAACCATCGTGTCAAATATCTCTCCATTTGTTTCATCTTTTAAATTTACTGTGACTTTATAATCTTCAATGTCTGCACCGTTAAATAGCTGGTAGTACATGCCTGCTAAAGCTAGTCCAAAAGATGCAATTGCATCGAAACTACCTTCAAACTTTTCTTTATTTACTGTCAGTGTAAACTCAGAAAAAGATTTATTATAAGTTACATCATTTATGGAAACAAAATCTTCGCTTGTTTTAAGTTCTTCTACACTTTTTACAATTCTTTCTTTTAATTCCTTCATCATCTTTTTGTGCTCAGATTTAGACATTTTATAAGTTAAAGATCCGTCTTCATTCTTAATAACTTCCTTAATGCCACTATTTTTCGCCTCAGAAATAATAGAATCTATGTCTTGCCCCTTGTATAATGTAGCTGGTATTGTGACTTCAACATTTATAAGACCTTTATCAACTTTTAATGGTTCTTCGGATGCTTTATCAGCACCATCTGTTTTCTTCCCACTATCATCATCCTGATTACAAGCTATTAACAAAATACTTAATAGCAATGTAAGTGGTAAAATAAGAAATTTTTTCATTTTTTTCAATCTCCCTTCTCCACAAATATACATGGATAATGAAGGAATATCTATTACTATTTTCATATTTCTACATATTTTACGCTTTACAATAAAAAACACCCGTTCCGAAATGGAGGAAGCTGTATCTATATGGCTAAGTAATTATTAGCAGGTTTCTTATATGGAATGGACGAAGATTGAGAAGGAATTCCTAACCCTTCGATCCATGCAGCATTAAAATACTTCAGCGTTTAGGTATCATTAACAAACAGCAATAAAAACAAAAAAGTGACCAGATACTCATTTTTAATTGAGCGCCTGGTTACTTTTGTTTAGAATTTTTGTATAAATAAACTTCCATCAGATTGAATTTCAGCATAAAACACTTCTTTGACCTCTTTTATATTTGCCCTGCTTAATTCGTTTTCTAACCAATCTCTACTTTTACCAACCTCCAATAAATTTTTCGGTAATAATTTTCCATCAGCAATTATTTCAATAGGTAAATAAGTCGGCGGCGAAGGATATATTTGTAAGTCGCTTTTTTGTGTTCCTTGATATTCAGGTTTTTTGAGAATACTAAGTCTACCATTTGGTTCTAGAATGGCGAAATCTATTTCTGCTATTGAAAAGATTTGATATTGCCTAATCAACATCGTCAGGTCATCGATATTAACACCTGTTCTTTTTAATGCTTTTCTGTCTATCTTTCCATGTTTTATAATAATGGTAGGTTGACCATCAAAGATCACTCTAATTTTTCCAGACTTAAGACTTATATAACTGACTATTATAGTAAGTGAACACCAAATTACTAGGCTGAGTAAATCCTTTGTGTAATCTTTTGTACTAAGAACAACCATATTTGCAGCCATTGATCCTATTGTTATTCCTGTTACATAGTTAAAAAAAGTTAAATGACTTAATTGTTTTTTTCCTAAAAGACGTGTAAGAGCTAGAAGGACAAAAAAAGTAATAACTGTTTCACTCGCTATCTGTAAGTAGCTTACATCGTTCATTGTTTCACCCCTATCTATCATAGAATGGTCAAGTATTTAAGAAATTACACAAATAGCCTAGGCTCAACAAAGATAAAATGGCAAAGGAATTAACAAGGAAAGTTTTTTAGAATATGGTCTAAGGGTAATCGTTTTGCCTCCTAGTAGTGATATCTAACACGAATATTCCTCCCGCCTATTTTTTATAAGAATCAAAACTTTTAAGTTGGCACTGTATAAATAAAAAAAGACCACCTCGTATGAGATGGATACATCATTCTAGCTATTCAATTAAAGCACCACGTTTGTTGAACAAGTTATTTTGTTTACCCTTCAACAATTGCAAGATATTTTTTGATTTCTCCTTTAGATTCAACAATTAAAATCTCTCCTCGTTCTTTGGTGGAAAAAATCTTTGTACCAACAGGAAGTTTATTCGACATCCCATCTCTAAAATCTGTATTAGCATCATTTTTTGTTTTTATTTCACCGATTTGAACATCTTTTGTTAAAGACAATTCTTCAACCCAATCAATATTAGCTTTGTAGATAACTCCATCATACTGAAAAATATCAGCATCAGAATCTAATGTTAAAACTTCTTCGGCATCTATCCTGTCAATTGATACGGTTGTAGTTCCCCCTTGAATATTGCATCCTGTAATCATGAATAAAGCTAATGCGATCAAACCATAGAATAATTTTTTTATTTTCAAACCACCCACCTCTTTTATATAGACACCAATTGTCTACCAAAAGTTACATATTCAACTACATGTGGATTCGACTAAAAAGAATCTCAAAACAAATTACATTAAAATGTAAATAAAAAACTACACTTATTACAACTAATAAGTGTAGTTTGAACTTAACAGTGTTCTGTTTGGGCAATTGTGAGAAATGTAGATTCAAGAATTTTTTTAATTTTATCAAATTATTAAATTATTCTATTGATGGTATATTGTTGTAGAAGTTATATACCCCTTTATATGTGCTGTATTCATAAAAAGTTACTTCTAATTTATAGTTTTTGTATACTAGTGGCCAGTTTTAGTCTGGTTGCCAATATCTTCTTCAATACAATATATAGTTTTCTTCTCGTTGTTTGTCATTGTAGCTATTAGTGCTGTAGCAATTGTGGCTAGAATTCCTATAACAACAGAAGTAGTAATACTTGTTAAATTAAAAGAACCGGGATTTGTATACTCATAAATCCATGAGATACCTACACCACCACCTTGATTATTGGAAACAGTCGATAGCCTATCTTTAACTTCAAAGAAACAGTTTCTTCATCGTCAGTTACTTCTACACTTTCGATAAAATTAACAAAATCATTTGAAATTTTCTCACCATTTACATAAGTAATAGTTAATGACATGTATCGCAGTATCTGTTGTATGACCATCAGTTACTGTAATCATTTTAAAATTACCTGCGATATTTATGCTTACATCATAAGTTACTCCATAACTATTGTTTAGTATTGGCATGACAAATGTTAATATAAATCATTGTAAACATCGTTGTATATGAAAAGGAGAGAATAATGGTGCCTGATAACAAAACATCTGAAGCACAAAAACGACCTACACAGGCTTATCGAGAAAAATAAAGAGATAAAACAAGGAAACAATCAGCGAAGAGTTCTGCTAAGACGAATATTAATAAGTACTATGATTTAATGACTTGGCTGAATTAAAAGAGATCATTGCGGCACGTGAACAGGAATTAAAAGTGAGTAAATTAATAAAGACCAGGAACTCTCTTTCAATTGAGCGCCTGGTCATTTTTGAGAAATCTCTAATCGGAAAAATCCTTCTTTTCATTCTTATTCAATAAATATATTTCTGTGTCTGTTTGAATAACAAAATGATTTTTATATTTTAAAAACTCAAACGGTTTAGAATTCAGAGCTATATACTGTTCAATTTTTCCACTGTTTGGATTCAACGTTACAATTCGTTTATTTTCCATATCACAAATATATAATTTCTCATCAATATAAGAAATATATTCTGGGTAATTTAAACCTGTTAGTTCATTTTCACAATAAATTACATTGATTTCATTACTTATACCTTCTGTCTTTCGTGAGAGTTCTTCATCAGGCATATAGTGGTAGATTTTTTCTATTTCAAAACTCGGAAATTTATATTTTACAACAGAATTCAAAGTGGGAGATACGCCCCAGACTGCTTGTCCATCTGAACAAATTTTATACAATGTATCATAATAGTCAGAGGTTTCCAACAAAATATATTGAACAAGCTTATCATCCTCATTAAAGTGCAGTATGATATTATGAGGCCACAGAAGACAAATTGTTTCATTTCTTATAACACATGTCATAAAATTAGTAACATCAGAAAAAATATGATTAGGTATGATATTAAAACCATAGTTATTTCCCCAATTTTCTCCAAATGTATTATTATAGTATTCACTAAGACTAATTAATTTTCTTTTTCCTTTTTCATTTATCCAGCATTTCGCTATACTTTCGATGTATGAATAATTTGACTCCTCTAATTGACTAGATATATTGCCCCATTTATCACCAAATTCACTTTCCACATACGTTATTTTTGATATTTCTCTTAGATTTTCACCATTATATTGATAATAGTAAGTCTTATCCTCTTCTTCAGAAAAACTTGCGAAAGATAGTGTATTTTCATTTTGTATAAGTGAATGTCCGTTCGAATGCAATTTTTCCATGAAATTTTTCATCCTCGCCTCTTAATCAATAATCAAATTTGCACTTGGTTTAGGCGTACTTACCGCACGAAAAATATTCACTATGACTAGTATACTTTTTTACCCACCTTTTTAAAACTGAGGTACTACTAATCTCGTATTTCGCTAACACTTCCATCTGTGAATAATTCCGTTGAACGTAGTCCTCCATGGCCGCTAACTTTAACTCTTTTGAATAGAATTTACATGAAGTAGCTTTGTGTAATCCATCACGTCCACTTGCCTCGTATTTCATTTTCTAGCTATATAAAGTTTGATGATTTAATGAAAATTTTTCACACAATTCGTTGATAGAATAGTTACCTTCTTCAAACAATTGAAGGATATGTCATTTTAACTCGAGTGGATGTTTGCTTCGCCCCCAAAAAAAGACTCCCCTTAGATAAACAGATTTTATTTTTTCATCTGTCTACCTAATAGGGAGCATATCAATTAATTGAGTACCTGAGCTTTTTGTCTATACTCCGAATTAATTACTGAGTATCATTTTTTTTGATTTGATAAGTGACACCTGTAATAAGATTAAATATAAAAAGTAAATTTAAAGGATTAAAAATAATCCATTTTAAATCTGCTTCTAATGCAAATTGTAAAAATATAAACAGAATCCATATTACAAGATAGCTCAATATCATCGGTCTAGAAAACCATTCATTCAAAAATCATCACCTCATTAATCAGTACAGAATGTAGCAAATCCAGCCATACCGCCACCTATAGCACCAACTATAGCACCTCCAACACCTGTTACAGCTTTACCATTTGCACCCGATTTTTCGCCTATAGCAGCACCAGTACCTGCACCAGCAACTCCTCCACTTATCCAGGCTCCTGCAGTTCCAAGTGCGCATTTTACTGGATTAAAACTCCTTTTGCTTCTTGATAACGATACTTGATTTGTTTCAGTATCATTTTGTAATTCAACTAATAACCCATTTTCAATTTCATTATAGACTAAATTAACAGTATTTCCATTTACATCAATTGCAGTTGTCGGTAAAACTTCTGAATTTTCACCGTTAGTTAATGTCACTACTCCATTTTCATTGAAGTCAACGTTTACATTTTCATTAGTGATATTAATCTGTAATGAACTATTATTTAACTTTATTATATCAACATCATTTGCACTTGTATTTGTTTCTACTGTATTAGAAAAAAATTCTTGGTCTGCAAAATTTGATGGATTACTTATTTCATATGCTGATGCATCCTGTATGTTAGAAAAAGAAATCATTGATAGAGTTAAAGTCGATGCTAAGATTATATTTTTAAATTTCATAATGAACCACCTTATTTTCAGATAATAATATTTTGAATAGCTATAGCTAAACTTACCTCGAGTAATTATTATCCTATCATTGCCAACAACGCCACTTCAAGGGTGTATTACCACCGAATTCTTGGTGGTCATATTCCAATTATATGGCGTGCATTTCATATCACGCCAGTTCACGCCAATTATTTCTTCATTTACTGGCGTGAATTGGCGTTGTTTTATCCCTTCATAAGCCAAAAGATACATTTTTGCTCCAAAGTAAAAACTTAAAATTATTTCTTGAAATTTCTTGTTTTAAAATGATAATAATATTTTATTTCAGGATAGCTAGTTATTTCGCTATTTAATGATAACCTTCAAAACTTTCAAAATTACCACTTTTCATTGCACCTGAATCGAATTTTTCTAACCATTATTTATCCATCCTTCCTTTTCCTGTAAATTTTTTAATATAATCATGTACCTAAGTCTTAGTTGTTAAGTTTGTAAATTTCATAGTATCCTCATCCTTTTCTGTTGGTTTTTTTATTTCCATCGGCTTCATTGCTTCTGCAATACGTTTCAAGAAACTATTCCAACGATTTTCTGCCAATATACGGTGCGGACAATATTTGCCGTTCCAATCCTGATGCTTCTTAACTCGCTCAATGACCCAACCAAGTTGCTTTAATAGCTCAGATATATATTGAACAGCGTTTTCCTCTGCAATCCTATAGCGACATCACCACTTTTGCTGTAACAAATTTCTACACCAGTAGAAACACGATTACCTTTCATTCGAAAAAGATGAGATACATGCATCTAACCTCCTGGATGATATCAGCACTTTGAATTTTGAAAAATCGAAGGAAATCAAAACATAATGATTTTGGGGTACATGCCTTTTCCTACTTCCCCCTCTCCCTATTACATTCAGCATTAATAATTTAATGAACTAACACAAACATTGATATATCAACGTTTTCCCACAAAAAAACACCCGTTTTGTAAACGAGTGTTTCGAATCTTTTATGACAACCACTTCGGTGGTGATATTATCCCCTTTACGTATAATGTTATCTACAGCGTACTGTAGTTTTTTTAACATTGTCTACCTAAAGGGGATGATATCAGACAACAATTAAGTTATCTTAGTTTTTATTTTGGTTCGTATTTTATCAAGTGAAATCTGTGGTAATAAAATCTATATATTATTGCATGCAACACGAAATGGCTTTGTCCATAACTTTTATGTTTACAAACACAGATCCTTGATTATCAATTACATAATCTATATTATTGTCATCTAAATTCTCTAATAATGCATTTTGCGACTTTTTTGTTAAATTTTCATACTTAGCCAATAAGGTTACGCCTTCTTCAGTGACGGTTGCTTTTCCTTTTTCTAACTCATCATGCTTGCTACATCCATTCAATATACTCAAACTTAAAATAATATATAAGAAGTATTTACATTTCATAAATTCACATCCTTAATTTCCCTTTAATACCTATATTATACCATCTTATAAGTAATAAAAAAAAGCCAATTACCAATTAAGGTAACAGGCATCTGCTGTTAAGCGCTACGTTGTGAAAATGATAATCTTCAATCCTTCAAAATCACCACTAGTCATAGTTCCATTATCGAATTTCTCCAACCAAGATTCATTAATCAATCCTTTATCGACTGCTTGTTGAATATAATCATGTACTGCAGCTTTTGCGGTTGTGCTTGTGAATTTCATCGTATCATCATCCTTTTCTGTATGTTGTTCAGAAATTTTAGGAGTATCAAAAAGCGCGCCGAATATTTGCTAACAAAATTACAAAAAAACACGTTCGCTTGTCCGTATATATCGGAAACAAGTGGTAGGTCACGCTCAATGTGAGTCGTGACTTTTTTGCTAGAACACTAGTGAATTAACTTATAACTAAACAATTGAATTTATTACCAAGAATGTGGTATTAAGATCCGATCCATACAATTAAACAACATTTATTACATAATTTAGTGTATAATTAATTGGGTATTTATTATATTAAAATGAGGTGATTTTTAGTTGAGCTCTATAAAAAGTATAATAAAAAATAAAGTGTTTTGGGCATCTGTTTTTTTCTTTGTAGCATTATTACTTATTATGCAGCTACAAACAAATATAAATTTGTTTATACAAATTATTATTACAATAATGTTGTCTACACTATTTTTCTTATTTAATTATTCATTGAATATAAAAAAATGAAATGGTATTATATACAACAATAGGTATAATATGACATTTATAATAAAAGATGGATTGTTCGAAATTATTATGGTAGTAGCAATCGCTATGTTTTCAATCCTAGGGGTATTTAGTGAAAACACTAATGCAAGAGAAAATGAGAATTTAGAAGAGATTGCATTAATGGAAGATTCCTTAGGGTTAATTTATGAGAAAGGTGTAGTTACTAACGAAAAAGGTTATTTCTTGGGGTATGATAGAGAAGTTTTGAAACAGTATTTAAAACACCCAATTTTATTTTTCTATATTTGAAAGGATCATTTTTTTCTTCTGCTTTTATTTCAATAAAATCAACAAATGTTAGTAGAAGTGCAGAAAAAGAAAACCCAAGTAAAAACAAAGGTTTGAAATTCGTAATTTCCAATACTTCCAAAACAGCTAGTGCAATTATTGCGAATCCGATATATCTTGTTATTGGGTAATCATGCAATATTTATCAACCTTCACTACAAAATTATATACTAGAAGGTTGAATAAATTAACAATTTTAGTTAAAGAAAAAGACTACCAATTTAGTAGTCTCCATCTTTTACATTCTATTTTGCCACACTATCTTACTCACAATTACTTTTCCCTGGGAATTTTTTATCCATTTCTGCTGCACACTCTACCTGAATTATTGTAAGGGTAGTTATAACTCCCCAAATATTTGACTTTAAACCTAATTTAACTATTTTCTTGTACAGTATCTGATTATCTAACCCTCAGAATGTATTAATCAGATTTTTCATTTCATCTAAATCATTCATTTTATGTGCTAATTCACGTTCAGCAGCTTCAATGATTTCATCTAATTGAGCACCATGGCTTTCTGAAGTTAATTTAACTTTTGTTAAGTCGCCCTCCACCCAACGTTTCAATTCATTTTTACTACATTCTAAATTAAATTCGATATCTGCAATTTCATCCTCTAATCATTCCTTGCTACACTTTTAGTATTATAATCTTATCCATTCAACTTTAAATGCATCTTGATCACCATCTTCATCAATAAAACAATATTCAACGTAGCCAACTCGATCTATAACTTTGCCTTCTATATCATAAAGTACATAAACATAAGTTATGATAATGTCACATTCTAGGCTATTTTTCTCGATGGTTTCTTCTTCTATATAACCTGCTTCAAATAAATACTTTTCAGCACCCGAAAGTGATAAACCTTGTAAAATAAATAAACTTACCATTATATCCTCCAAATACTTTAATTAAATTACCTAAGATATATTTTAAATTATTCGAGGTTATTAGCCAGCTAAGAAATGTATTTTTTATCATAAATCCTCGTTCTCATTCCACATGTTCATGATAGTTAGAACACCTCTCTCTTTAGGTAGTTCTTCATTTGTTAATAGAAATGGTAGTAAATAAAATTCCCACTAAACTTATTATTTAAGTACGTAATTCCAAAGCCGTAACGAGCTTTGAAAGTATTCAATGAGCAAAGTAATGCAAGTCGATCGTATTTACTTCTGTAGGTCCCATTTAGAATTTTTTTATATCCTTCTGGATCTTCAAGTAAGATTGTGAATGGCATATTCTGAGTTAGAATTAATTCATTTTCAAAGCATGTACGCTCGTCCTTACCTAAGTTTCCTACTATCTCGTCTACACTAGCTTTCCGTTCAACTCTCTACTGTTTAAATAAATATCTCGCATGATACCAAGTTCCTCATTTTTCGGCAGCATAGCTGTGTAATCGCCAGGCAGGGTAGAGTTTTTTTAATTTAATAGATACATCCTTGCTGCGTAAATATTCAAGAATATGGCCGTTTACTTGTTCGCGAGTATCAACCACTATCGTCATGGTTTTCATGATTTTGTTTAACTCTGTATCGGTGTAAGCATAATGAATCATTCAAAAGGTGGTTTTGCGACTAAAGGAGAAGCACAAAGAGAAGCTGCAGAAAAAGTATTATTATTAAAAAGGTAATCAAGTAATTGTTAAAGAAAAAACATTTGCGAATTATTTTGAAGAATGGATTGAATTGTATAAATCCAACAAACATATTAACACCTATAACCGGTATTCAAATTCTGTTGAACGGGTCAAGGAACATTTTAAAGATAAACCGATTCAAAAAATTACTCGAGCTGATTACCAAATGTTTTTAAATGAATGGTAAAGGTAAATCAAAGGAGACTTTTAGAAAGCTCAATACACATATAAGAGCGTATGTAAGGGATGCAATTGAGGAAGGATATTAGAATTAAACGCTACTAATAACGCTAAAAAGAGTGAAGATAAACATTTGAATTACAATGATTGCGCAAAATTATACAAAGAACTTTTTTTTATCGCCTTTCGCCTTCCACAAGCACATACCATTTAATTTTATTGGGGCTTGTATCATGATTGCGGTTTGGGGAGTTAACAGGACTCACTTCAGATGTTTGGATTTTAAACTAAACCAATTAAAAGTTTACCGAGGATAGGACTATAAAAGAGGAACTGGTTTTGGACCATTAAAAAATGAACAATCCGAAAGAAAAACATCTATAAATAAGAAAGTTATGAATGAATTTAAGAAACTAATATTGGCGGTACCTGAAAATGAAAACAACTTGGTTTTCTATAGACAATCTTCCATAAAAACAGTAAAAAATGAAGGAGCTAATAAATTATTACGAAAAACATTAGATGCATTAGGAATCGAACATATCTCCATTCATGGTTTACGACACACGCATGCCAGTGCCTTAATCTATAAAAGAGCTAATAATCATTCTGTTTCTAAATGATTAGGACATTCAGATATTCAAACAACCCTTGATCACTATTCGCACGTATTAAAAGAAATGGAAGAACGAGATGAAGCAATAGCGATTAATGTTTATTCATCTTAATTTCTTTGTTCACCATGTTTACATTTTGTTTACCAAATTTATTTTTTATATGTCATTCAATACGATTCTTATAAATATCCATACAAACAAAAAACGCTCAAAACCCAATTTTCATAAGGTTTCAAGCGCTTTTTATTTCGGTTAAACATCAACCTTTGATTTGTTATTGACGTCCCAGGAGGGATTCGAACCCCCGACCGACGGCTTAGAAGGCTGTGGTAATAGGTTTTTAAACTTTTATACATTACTATAAAACCTGTATTTATAGCTTTTTATCAACCGATATATTAAAAACTTATTGAATATTTCCTTCTATTTATACGTTTTGGTATTTGTTTGGGCACCCCTTGGGCACCTACCTTTAATCCTCCAATGATACATTTGACCAGATGCAATATGCAGTACTTCAACCTGATTCACATTCATTGAAACAGCCTTGTACATTACTGGTTCAAACGATCTTTGATGTGGAATAGCTGTGTGAATATCGAGATAATAAAAAGCATCCTATCTTTAATTAAAGGATGCTTTAATCAATGAAAAAACTCCATCAAATGAAAGCGTATTTCAACCACAAAAAAAACATTTAAAAGACTCTACTATATAATCATAGCCAGTGAATCCTCAAGGTGTCCCTGTAGGTATAATTAAAATATCTTTTAAAATTTAGTTTTTATTTATTAAAGCTTGTTTAGCATTAACCCTAGTATTTGTTAATTAATAAGTGCGGAAAAGTTCTTAGGTGACTCAATAAAGTAATAGCAAGTTACTATTTCTTCATATCAAGTTAGGAGTCCTTCTCGTTATTTCTTTCAACCAAATGAGGAGATTTCTTATAAATTAGGAGTTTTAATCTAATAGTTACAAAAATAAAGGGTAAATGGTAATATTATCTTAAATTAGAAATATACTTTATTTTAAATGAAAGTTATAAACGGAGGATCTGTTTTGATTATTAGACACAACATCTCATCTCTAAATGCAAATAATAGATTAACTCAAAATAATAAAAAGACTAATAGTGTATTAGAAAAACTGTCTTCTGGATATAAAATTAATAAAGCTGGAGACGATGCTGCTGGTTTAGCAATCTCTGAAAAAATGCGTGGTCAAATTCGCGGTCTTAATATGGCAGGTAAAAACATTCAGGATGGTATTTCACTCTTACAAACTGCTGAAGGTGCATTAAACGAGGTGCATTCTTTGCTTCAAAGAATGAGAGAATTGGCAATACAAGCAGCAAACGATACTTCGGTCTATGAAGATCGTTTAAAAATTCAACATGAAATAAATCATTTGAAAAACGGAATCGACGAAATAGCAAATAACACACATTTCAATACAATAAATCTTTTAAATCAAAAGGTGAGTGATATTACCTCCCCAGAAAATCCTAGCGATGAAGTAGCTACTAAAATAATTTCTTCACTAACTTATAAACCAATATACACTGTTCTAGCTAACGTTAATGACACTTTAGAAGTAGAAATAAATGGTGTATCTAAAGTAGTTCAAATACCTGCAAATACTTATTCTGCAAATAACTTTATACAAGAACTTAATAATGTATTTAACAATAATCAGATAGACTTAACAGCTAAATTCTCAGATAAAACTAATAACATTGAATTTGTTAGTTCAAACAAAAATCTAATCTTTAATAGTATCAAAGGGAATATCGGAGCTAATTTTTTATCACCTATAATTTCAGCTTCCAATAGAACTGGCAATATCAAAATAGATGGATACCCTACTCTAAACCCAGGTATTACTATAACCTCTGGAGTGAATGATACTTTAACATTTGATATAGATTCACAAACATATTCAATTACTTTAAGCCCAGGCGCATACACAATTTACGGACCTAATCAAAGTGGCCAAAATATAAACTCTCAATTTATAAACGAATTAAATAAACAATTTACTGCTGCTGGTGCTCCAGTAAAAGCACAGTTTTTATATCTAAGAGATTCTCCTCCTCTAGATGGAACTGTACTTACATTAATCGCTTCATCAGATCAAGATGGGTTATACCAACTTACTGATGGCAATCATACGTTTGGAAATTTCGGTGGAAATGCTAAAGATACTCTTTTTCAAAACATTTTAGATGGGTGGACACTTATTGATTCCTCTTCATTAGTGAATGGTAGTATTACTTCTTCGAATACTACAGTTCAAGGTAGAGTAGACCTATCAAACGGGATGAATATCCTATCTGGTGAAAACGACACGCTTAATTTTGATATTAACGGAGTCACTCACTCAATTGTTCTTTCTATAGGTAGTTATAGTCCAAACCAATTAATAAATGAGATTAATAACCAGTTAATTAATAAGGGTATTGACTTATTCGCTGAATTCGACACTTCAAACCATCTGGTATTTACTAAACATGGTGATGGTATCATTAACAATTTCTCTGGTAATGCCGTAGGAGAATTACTGTTCGAGACAAAGAATTTATCTTTTAGTATAGAAAAAAATCCGGATGAATCAAACCAAAGCAGTTCACCTAATGGAATTTTACATTTTCAGTTAGGTGCTAATAGTAATCAGAATATGAAAATTAATCTATGTGATGTTAGAATTTCAAATTTAAAATTGAGTGATTTAGATTTAACTTCACAAACAAGCGCAGGTTCAGCAATATCTATAATAAATAAAGCAATTGAAACTGTATCCTTTCATCGAAGTGAATTTGGGGCTTATAATAATAAGCTAGAACAAGCAATGAATAATCTTAGTAATACATCCAATAATTTAACTCAAGCTGAATCACGTATTCGTGACACTGATATGGCTAAAGAAATGATGATATTCACAAAAAATAATATTTTACTACAAGCTATTCAATCAATGCTGGCTCAATCAAATAAACAACCAGAAGGAATTTTACAACTTCTACAGTGATCTACCTTGGAAATATAATTGTACATTAATAATGACTATAATTTCTCATTATATAACAGTGACCTTTACAAATAAAAAAGACTAGCCTGGCAAATTGCTTGGCTAGTCTTTAATCTTATTAAAATATCTTTTAGTTCTAGTTTTTAGTTACTAATACATGATTAACATTAACCCATGTATTTGTTAAATAATAAGTGCTGAAAAATCCCCTCTTATATCAAGTAATAATATAAGCAGATTACTATGTCTTCATATTAAAATTAGGATCTCTTACTTTCTCTACTATGCTAGCTCTCAATTTAACAATCGTAACAGCTTATTAATATTGAAAAACACAATAAAATGTGTGTCATTTAATTGTAGATCAGCTAACTTTTTCACTGTACTCAAATAAACTTATTAATTTAGAAAAGCTCGGCATATTCTTAAATTTAATCTTTTCCATTGAAGTTATAATTAACAAATTTAACTCTTGTTCCAAATCTTCTCTATTGTCAATAGACGTTTGATATAACAGTTTCTTAATTTTTGGTTGCATCATTTCGATTACTTCTAATGAATCTATTTTATTTTCCATGGTGATACTCCTTATTTACTAGCATTTAGTCTAATTTCATCAATAGCTTTATTTTTTGCCTTGTTGACTGCTTGTTGAGATATATTCATTGCTTTTGCAATATAAAATTATGCTCGATTGGAATAATACTTTATCACTAACTATGAGATGATTTAGAAAGAAGGATAATTTAATATAATAGGTTATTTTATTAACATAACGTTGTACTCTGTTTCGAAGGAGCTGTTAGCAATGGGATATGTACAAAAAATCAGTAAGAATAAATTCAAACTTATCGCAGATTTAGGTTATCGAGGTAATCGCCGTATTCGTAAAACTAAAAATGTAGAAGCCAAAAGCGAAAAAGAAGCGATGCGCCAACTAATACTGTTTGAAGAAGAAATGAAGCAAAATAAGGATGTTTATTTTAGTGATATTGAATCAATTACATTAAATCATCTTTTTCCACGATGGAAAGATAATTATGCTAAACAACATTATAGTGCACGATCATTTCATGATAATTGTACGCATTTAGAAAAACGCATCCTCCCTATTTTCGGTGATATCAAATTAAAGGATATTAAAAAAGTAGATGTAGTATTTTTTGTAGGTGATTTACAGAAGAAAAAACGAAGATTAGACGGCAAAGAAAGCGAGTTAGCCCCTTCCACTATTCATAATATTTACAAGGCGTTCGCTAGTATTATGAATGTAGCAGTTGAGTGGAATTTAATCGAGGAGAGTCCTTGTAAAAATATAAAGCTACCAAAACTCAAATATGAAGAAGGTAAGGCCTACAGCGAGGAACAAGTTAAATTATTGTTTGAACGATTAAATAATAGAGAGACTGCTGAAAAATGGTTGTTAGTTGAACTAGCCGTGGTAAGTGCTGCTCGACAAGGTGAACTAGTTGCCATTGAAGAAAAACATTTAAACGTCGAAAACAATACCTTATTAATAGAACAAGCTTTAGTTAATTTAACTGGGGATGGAATTATCGTAAAAGAAACAAAAGGTAAAAGAAAACGAGTAGTTACTATTCCTTCAAATATTATGAATGATTTAGTAACGCTGGCTGCAGTGAAAAAATATCAACTAGAAGAGGCTGGCGATGAACGAGTATGGGAAGGACATACTTTTCTTTTTTCAAATGATTTTGGTAAACCTTATCGACCAGATTCAATAAGTCAGTGGTGGGATCGTTTTATGAAAAAGAATCCTGATTTACCTAGAATTCGTTTTCACGATTTAAGACATACTTCTGCTACCCTCTTGATTCATGCTGGTGAACATCCAAAAGTTATTCAGTCGAGATTAGGTCATTCTAATATCACAACTACCATGAATACTTATGGACATCTTTTACAAGAAACGGATCAGCGAGCCAGTTCCCACTTTGATAAACTTTTTGATGATAAAGATTGATTTGGGCACCTCTTGGGCACCAAACAAAGAATTATACATTCTTGCATAAAAATAAAAAGCCTTACAACCGTTGTGGCTGTAAGGCTTTTATTGACGTCCCAGGAGGGATTCGAACCCCCGACCGACGGCTTAGAAGGCCGTTGCTCTATCCTGCTGAGCTACTGAGACATGATGTCGTTTCTTATGTATTCCATAGGAAGGACAATATTTATTATATGTATTTTATGGCGTAATGTCAACAATAATTTTACTATGTAGGCAAGGTTTCCCTCATCTATGTTTTATCATATGTTTTCGCCATATAGATTATACCACGTCTTTGCCTTATCGATAGCAAGAACATAAAAATTTTTGTTAGAATATTGGCTAGAAATCAATAGGAGGTATATAGATGTTTAAGGATTCTGTTGTAGTTGTTACTGGTGGTGCACAAGGGATTGGTAAGGGGATTGTGCTAGCATATGCACGACAGGGTGCGAATGTGGTGATTGCTGATATCAATAAGGGCTTAGGTGAGCAATTAGAGAGAGAGTTGCTCGAGCAGGGCTTCTCTGTCATCTTTGTTCATACGGATGTGGCGAAGGAACAGGATATTGTTTCATTAATGAAACAAGCAGTCGAACAGTATGGGTCGATTCATATATTAATTAATAATGCTGGAAAGTTACAACATACATCTCCTTATGATATTACGTTGGAGGCATGGAATGATCTTTTGCAAACGAATTTAACGAGTGCCTTTTTCTGTGCAAGAGAGGCTGCGAAGGTGATGAGGCACAATGTCAAAGGTGGCTCGATTGTATCTCTAGCGTCTACACGGGCTGAGATGTCTGAGCCTTTTACTGAAGCCTATGCTGCTACAAAAGGGGGGATTGTGGCATTAACTCATGCTTTAGCACGATCGTTTGGTCCTGATCAGATCACTGTAAATTGTATTTCGCCCGGGTGGATTGAGACTGGCAATTATGAGGAGCTTCGTCCGATAGATCATGCGCAGCATTTGTCAGGGAGAGTGGGTGTACCGGAGGATATTGCTCAAGCATGTCTCTATTTAACAAATCCGCTGAATGATTTCGTTACAGGTATTAATTTAACGGTCGACGGTGGGATGACAAAGAAAATGATGTACGAGGATTAATGTCATACCTTCCCTTTGCCTTCATTGCTTTCATACATAGAGCTGCTTAGGAGTATGCTAATGTAGGAGAACAAATGAAAAGGAGCGAGGTTTTGTACCCTTATTCAAGTAGGTTTTCATTAAGCCAGTTGTACCAATCACCCTCTACACAATATACAGCACCGATTCGTCATTTTTTACGTTCAACTGATCATCGACACTGCATTAGTAAAACTGAGGCAGATTATATGGCGATGAATCAATTACTATGGATGGAGCATGTGAATTGGACACGGATGACGATTATTAGCATCGTTTTCAATTTGCCAGATTTACCTTTTGTGCAGCAGCGTTTGTTAAGAAATGCGACTGATTTGGGCAATTGCCTTCGCCCTTTTTATGGCGACTCTATAGCAGATCGTTATGCGGCTTTAATTAAAGAGCATCTTGTTATTGCTGCTCAGTTAGTGACTGCTGCGACTAAAGGGGATACTGCCACGGCTGAGGCAAAAGAGAGAGATTGGTATCGTAATGCAGACGATATTGCACAATTTTTGCATACGATTAATCCATACTTAAGTATGGAGGCCGTACAAAAGATGTTTTATATGCATTTGTCTTTAACAAAAAACGAAGCTGTGACCATGATTCAAAAAAATTATCAAGCCGACGTGGACATATTTGATGAAATAGAGGCAGAGGCGCTTGCCATGTCAGATATGATAGCGGGCGCTATCGTCATGCAATTTTGTTATCTCTTTTAATGCTCTCACTTACAATATTTTTTATCATTCAATCACTGGAAGAAAAATCTTTGTCTCCTTTTTCTTTGCATAATGCGCAATGGGTTGAATTCCCTGAAAGGTTCCCTTCATAAAAGAAGCTAACGTATTACTTTGAATTTTCACATCAGCCTGTTGTAAATCCCACGGTGTATGTTGAATATCAATACGAAATAATGTATGGTTCCATTTTGCCCATGAATGATAACGTTCGACTAGCCATTGATCAAAATTAGTTTGAGTGTTATCCCCTATTGTATAGGACACCCTTAATCTTTCGTCCAACGTTTTGTAATAGCTGGTATAGGTATTGTCATTGTTCCTTTGCGTTCCTATAATTTTTGAGTATCGATATGGTAAACTGCCCAATGCTGTTATTTTTGAGAAGATAAAATTGGTCACATCTAAATGAAAAAAATAGATGCCTTTCTTGCCCTCATACTCAATATATGTTCGTACGTTCAATTGTAAGGAGGTATTCAAGCCCGGAATAGGTGGCAGAAATCGCAAGCGATGCCCATGCACTTTAAAAAGAACCGCACTCACCCAGGCATCATGTGCAAATAAATCTAGCTCTACTTCTGGAGGTAAATGCTTTTCTAATTCTAGGGGTGATACCGGCCAATGTAAAAATAGTACATCCTGCCATGTCTGTGCTATCATCCACATAGTAAAACTCCTTTCTACCCTCATTTTTTCCTAGAAAGGAGTTATTCAAACCATAAAGGCTATTTTTGTTCCTGCTCTGTCGTTTCTATTTCTACATAGCGATAATATAGATTTCGTAATTCAGATTCTTTAAATAAACCTAAATGACTTTTAAGTTGTGGATGTACTAGAATGCCATATGCTCGTAACTCTTTTACAAACCAACCTTTTGAATATTTGTGCATCAAATCCATTCCCCTTTACCTTTATTCATACATAGGGTATGCGCCTGGTTTGGGTATGGTGTCATGGCATAATAAAAAAACGAGAGGAGCATTCCCTCTCGTTGTCTTCTTATGTGCCGCAAAAAGTACGATATGGTTGACTAGACGCCTCTGGTAATGAAGCATATTCCTGTTGTTCATTTGTGTGGGCAAAGGGCTGGGACAGGGCTGTTACTAATTTATTCATCACACTAAAGTCTTCCCGCTCTACAGCCGCTTCCAATGCCTCCTCTACCCTATGATTACGTGCAATAACAGCAGGATTATGCTGGCGCATCAATTGTTGGGACATGTCTTTTGTTTGTGGCTGTCTCGCTAATCGTGCGAGCCATTTTTGATGCCACTCTTTAAATGCTGAAGTCCGCCATAATGAGGTTTTGTCGATATGGTCAAAACTTAGGGCGATAAACGTATTTGTATAGTCTGCTTTGTCTTGTTGCATAAGCTGCAGAAGTTCTTCTATAAGCTTCATATCGTCTTGCTCTTCATCAAATAATCCTAATTTTGCTCGCATTCCTTTTAGCCAGTTTTGAACGTACAACTGAGGGTATTGTTCTAGGGCAGCTTGAGCAAGTTCAATGGCCTGCTCTTGATTTTCATGAATTAAAGGAAGTAACGCCTCTGCCAACCGTGTTAAGTTCCAGCCCCCCATGCTTGGCTGGTTACCATATGCATAACGTCCTTGTCGGTCAATGGAACTGAACACGGTTGCTGGGTCGTAGGCATCCATAAACGCACATGGTCCATAATCAATGGTTTCCCCACTGATGGTCATGTTATCTGTGTTCATGACCCCATGAATAAAGCCCACTAACTGCCACTTTGCTATAAGGGATGCTTGTTTTTTTATGACTTCCTGTAGTAAATAAAGATAGGGATTTGTGTTCCCAAGATAATTGGGGAAATGTCGTTCTAATGTATAATCTGCTAAGGTCTGGAGCTCCTCGTCTGTTCCCCATTGTGCAGCATATTGAAAGGTCCCTACCCGTAAATGACTGCTGGCAATTCTCGTAAGGATAGCACCAGGTAGGTCAGTTTCACGGATAATCGTTTCACCTGTGCTCACTACCGCTAAACTTCGAGAAGTAGGAATCCCCAACCCAAACATCGCTTCACTAATAATGTACTCCCTAAGCATAGGTCCCAATGCGGCTCTTCCATCCCCACCACGGGAATAAGGTGTTCTTCCAGATCCTTTTAACGCGATATCCATGCGTTCGTTTGAGGGTGTTATTTGTTCACCATATAAAAGGGCCCTTCCATCGCCTAACATATTAAAATGCCCAAACTGGTGACCTGCATACGCTTGCGCAATAGGATTACTACCACTAGGTGCTTTATTACCCGCTAATACAGCTATGCCCTCTTCTCTTTTTAAAGCTTGACTATTTAATCCCAATGACGCAACAACCGTTTCATTTAACAGGACTAATTTAGGTGAAGGAACGGGGTTTAATGTCATTTCGGAATAAAAAATACTTGGTAATTGTACATAACTATTGTCTAGATTCCAGCCAATTGTCTTTTCCATATTTTCTCCTTTGTTACCTTTTCCTTTTATTTTTTCTATTTCAACATCATTCATCCCTAGTCAATTTTACCATCCAACCTAAAAATCCGCTTACTTTAAGAGTAAGGCGGATTTTTAGGTCGTATTAATTTCGTTGGAAAGTATGACGTGACATACACTGCTGATCATCCGTCCAAAATTCCACTGTAAAAGTCGAATCTTCTATTTTTAGCATAGCAAAGCTTTTTTCTTTGCGACCCCGAGGCTTTAGTAGGCTTCCTGGATTGATAAATAAAATATTATCCAACATTTCAGCACCGAGAATATGAGAGTGCCCAAAACAAACAATTTGGGCATTCAATTCTTTTGCACGATAGGCTAATGACAACATGGAACTTTTTACATTAAATAAATGGCCATGAGTCACCAAAATTTTTACATCCTCGATCGTAAAAAATTCTTCCTCAGGAAAAGCTTCCTCCCGATCACAGTTCCCTCGTACTTTTTTCATTCCCTTTAATGCATCATGCACATAAGGAAGCTCACTATCTCCACAATGTATCCGAACATCTATTTCAGGATAAAAATTTCTGACCTTGTCGATCACATGACTGTCTCCATGTGTATCGCTCATGATTAGTATTTCCATGTATACCACCTCTTATTTCATAAGATTCGGCAATTGCTCCTTCAGCTTACGAATAGCATTACCTCGGTGAGAAATGGCGCCCTTTTCTTCTGGCGTAAGCTCAGCCATCATACGATTTAGACTTGGGACAAAGAAAATGGGATCATAGCCAAACCCATTCGTGCCACATTTTTCATGTGCAATGACGCCCTCGCATGTGCCAAATACTGTTGTCGTGTTAAAATCTGGACCTGCAATGGCAATACAGCAGCAGAATCGAGCTGTACGTTTGTCATCTTCAACACCTTGTAGATTTTCTAACAGCTTCACCATATTAGCCTCATCATCATGATCACCAGCGTAACGCGCAGAGTAGACCCCTGGCTCACCATTTAATGCATCCACTGCTAAACCACTATCGTCAGCAATAACAATGGTGCCAAGATTTTTCGCTAAGGCTTCTGCCTTTAAAATTGCATTTTCTTCAAATGTTGTACCTGTTTCCTCTATTTCCATATCTGGTGCTACTTCAAACATTGTGACAACTTCATAACCCAGTGGGCCAAATAATGCTTCGAAATCTTTTGCTTTCCCTTTATTTTTGGTTGCAATGACTACCTGTTTCATATTATTTCCCTCCGACCATGTTTGCTTGTTCAGCAAGCGCTGTTTTTTGGAGCTCAACTAATTGCTGGATGCCTTTTTCACCTAAAGCTAATAATTCATTCAAATCTTCCCGAGAGAATGTTGCTTCCTCGCCAGTACCTTGTAATTCTACAAAGCGACCTGCACCTGTCATAACAATATTCATATCAACAGCAGCAGCCACATCTTCTACATAATTTAAATCTAAAACGGCACCTTGCTCTTCTACAATCCCTACACTAGTTGCGGCTAAAAAATCTGTTACAGGGAACTTAACGAACGGCTTTTCCTCTGCAAATTTAGCAATTGCCTGTGTCATTGCTACAAATGCTCCCGTAATGGAGGCTGTACGAGTGCCACCATCTGCTTGAATCACATCACAATCGATCCATACTGTACGCTCTCCTAGTGCCTCTAAATCGACCACAGCACGTAATGCACGCCCAATTAATCGTTGAATTTCCATCGTCCGTCCATTAACCTTCCCACGAGATGATTCACGTGGTGTACGTTGAGCGGTTGCACGAGGTAGCATCGAATATTCTGCTGTGATCCAGCCTTTCCCTTGCCCACGTAAAAAGCCAGGAACCTTATCTTCAATTGTTGCTGTACAAATTACTTTTGTATTTCCTACTTGAATTAAAACCGAGCCTTCTGGGTGTATTAGGTATTCACTATCCATTTTTACAGATCGCAGTTCATCTGCCATTCTTCCATCAAATCTTGTCATATTTATTGTTCCTCCTAAAAACTTTCGCGCCCTCATCTTAACATAATTTATTTCTTCAAAAAAGTACTCAACGTTTATGTAAAATGCTGAAAACGGCAAAAATCAGCCTAGCCCATTGCTAAGCTGATTTTTTATTTTAATGTAATGCGTTTTATGTCGAGAGTACCTTGCTCTAACCAATTTTCAGCGATTGAACGGAAAATTGGAACAGAACCAGTCGCAAAAAATTTATGAGCAGGCACTGTATTTGCATTTGCTAAAGTGCCATTATAAGCTAGCATTTCTTGAGCATCCTTTGCTGTTTCCTCCGCAGAAGATAAAACATTCACTTCTTCTCCTACGACAGCTTCAATTTGTTTTTGTAAAATAGGGTAATGTGTACACCCTAAAATAACCGTGTCAAATTGTTGATTTTTCAACGGCTTTAAGCCTTCTGCTATTAACTTCGTTGCAAATTCACCTTTATATTCGCCACTTTCTACAAGTGGAACGAAGGTTGGACAGGCTAGTGGAATAATATGTGTTGACGTATTAAGTGACAGTAAGGCCTCTTCATATGCACCACTTTTTATTGTTCCTTCTGTTGCAAGCACAACGACTTCATGTCGCTTCGTTTTCTTTACAGCTGCACGTGCGCCAGCATTTATAACGCCTAGTACCGGAAAAGGCATATTTCTTTGTAAACTTTCGAGTGCTACTGCAGTCGCTGTATTACAAGCAATAACGAGCATCTTAATATTCATTTTTTCTAGCGCTTTCGCCATTTGCCAAGTGAAGTTCCGTACTTCCTGACGGCTTCTTGGACCATATGGACATCTTGCTGTATCGCCAATATAATAAATCGTTTCGTTTGGCAATCGCTTTATAATTTCTTTTGCTACGGTTAACCCGCCTACTCCTGAATCAATAACGCCTATCGGGGCATTCATACTTTCCGCCTCAATCCTG
Source organism: Lysinibacillus sp. VIII_CA (assembly GCF_049943995.1). Classification (NCBI taxonomy): domain Bacteria; kingdom Bacillati; phylum Bacillota; class Bacilli; order Caryophanales; family Bacillaceae; genus Lysinibacillus; species Lysinibacillus sp. VIII_CA. The sequence continues at coordinate 236,177 of NZ_JBNFXM010000002.1, read as the reverse complement.
TTTCATGTGTACATGTAGTTTTTCTAGGTAGCTTGATAATTGCGCGACTTCTTGCTCATTAAAACCAACAAGCATCTCTTGCAAATATTGCTGTCTTTTTTCTATAACCTCTTGAATAATACGTTCGCCCTTTTCGAGAAGATGAACAACAACGACACGGCGGTCATTTTCATCACGCATACGCTTGACTAATTCATTTTTCTCCATCCGGTCCACTAAATCTGTTGTCGTGCTAAAAGCTAAATATAAACGGTTTGATAATTCGCCAATTGTAATATCACCAAGCTCTTCTAACCACTGTAACGCAACAAATTGTGGCGGCGTAATCGCATAGTCGGAAACAATTTCTCTTCCCTTTTGCTTCACGATGGCCGCTATATAGCGTAATTCCTTTTCAACCGTTGCAACGGTTTCAGGTGAGTGTTTTGTTACTTCATCCGACATATAACTATTTCACTCCTAAAGATACGTTGAATAGTTCTATTTTGTCGTTTTTTTCACGAAATAGCAAGTGTCCATTAGTCTAATTTAAATTCTTCTAAGCGTAACAGCTCAATTAACGCCTGAGATCGATTCGTTACACCTAGCTTTTGAATTGTATTGGAAATGTGATTTCGCACTGTTTTTTCACTAATACCAAGCTGCTCTGCAATATCTCTCGTTGTTTTTTCAGCTAATAAAAGCGCAAATATTTCACGTTCTCGGTTTGTCAATAGAGAACGATGATGAGAGCCATTCATTCAGTTACACCCTCCTCCCCCGCACGTATTGTAACTTATGTTAAGGGGCTTGAAGCGGTGACGGCTATTTGCATGATTATTACATGTTTCCTTAAAAATTTCGGAAATTGCTTCGACATTTTCAACAATTTTATGTAAAACAATATTCCTACTATGTTCATAATTTTTTATGTTGTAACGCAACTCACTAATTGGGTATAATTCCCAAATCAATCAAGTGCGCTCTTTCTTCTTTAGAAATCGGTACACTCTTGCCTGTTCGAGGGTCCATTTGCACAATTGTCCCACGACCTGTGAAGCAAACTTCGTCCTTTTGATTTTTTGCTAGATAATGAAGGTCCATTGATGAACTTCCAACTTTCGCTACCTTTGTATAAATTCTTAGTAGGTCATCAAAGAAAACCTGCTTTACATAATCACATTGTAAATCAGCTACAATCGGTATACTCCTCACATTCTCATCAGCTACTGATGGCATTAAAATACCTATATGTCGAAAATAATCAATTCTCGCCTGTTCAAAATAAGTAAAGCTTACAGTATTGTTCATATGCCCATACATATCTGTTTCTGAGAATCGTACACGTGCCTCACTATAAAAGGAAAACCCCTTTTCCCACTCTTGTAAATTTCCAATATAGCTTGCTTTCATAATAACGCCATCCCCTATCATTTATTTACCATCCTTTTCAGTCAGTTTAGACTGTCAATCAGCAATGAATACTTATTCATTATATAAGAAAACACTATATTATCATAGGAAAAACCGAATTCCCCTTATTTTATTACTAAAATCCCTTTTTCTTTAAATAGTATGGTTTTTTCTTGAAACATGTTAACTATGTTTATATCACTATAAAAAAACTCCCTCACACTAAGTGTAAGGGAGTTCAGCTTGTCCGATATTAATCTACGTAGTGGTCAGAACCGAAGAAGTTACGGAACATTTGCACTGTAGTAGCACGGTTTAATGAAGCGATTGATGTTGTTAAAGGAATACCTTTTGGACATGCAGCAACACAGTTTTGAGAGTTACCACAGTTCGCTAGGCCACCATCGCCCATAATAGCATTTAAACGTTCGTCTTTAATCATTGCACCAGTTGGGTGAGTGTTGAAAAGACGTACTTGTGATAATGGAGCTGGCCCGATGAATGAAGCTTTTTCAGACACGTTTGGACATGCTTCCATACATACACCACAAGTCATACATTTAGATAATTCATAAGCCCATTGACGTTTACCTTCTGGCATACGAGGACCTTCACCTAAATCATACGTACCATCGATTGGTACCCATGCTTTCACTTTTTTAAGCGCGTTGAACATACGTTCACGGTCAACCTGTAAGTCACGAATAACAGGGAATGTTTTCATTGGCTCCAATTTAATAGGCTCAGTCAATTGGTCAACAAGTGTTGAACATGATTGACGTGGACGGCCATTAATAACCATTGAACATGCACCACAAACTTCTTCTAAACAGTTCATATCCCATGAAACTGGTGATGTATTTTCACCATTTTCAGTAACAGGATTTTTTTGAATTTCCATTAAAATAGAAATTACGTTCATACCATGACGGTAAGGCACTTGGAATTTTTGCCAGTAGCTATTGCCGCCCTGTGTATCTTGACGTAAGATTTCTACTTTAACCATTCTTCCAGTATTAGCTGCGATTTGCATAACTTTTAGTCTCCTTTCGCAGAGTAGTCGCGTTTACGTGGTGGGATTAAAGAAACGTCGACTTCTTGGTACGTGATGATTGGATTACCAGTAGTTGGGTCAAACTTCGCCATTGTTGTTTTCAAGAATTGCTCGTCATCACGATTAGGGAAATCAGGTTTATAGTGCGCACCACGAGATTCATTACGTAATAATGCGCCTTTTGTCATTACTTTCGCAAGCACTAACATATTTTTAAGCTGACGTGTAAAGTGTGCGCCTTGATTACTCCATTTTTGCGTATCGTTAATGTTGATGTTGTTCCAACGCTCAGTAAGGTCATCAAGTTTTTTCAATGTATCTTCAAGCTGATCATTGTAACGTACTACAGTCATTGTAGCAGTCATCATTTCACCAAGCTCTTTATGCAGTAAGTAAGCGTTTTCTGTACCTTCCATTTTCATGATAGCATCCCATTTCGCTTGTTCTTCTGTTACGCGAGCATCGTAAATCTCTTGTGGAATATCTTCTGCATGCTTTTTAAGATGTTTTACATAATCTACTGCGTTTGGTCCTGCAACCATACCACCATAGATAGCAGATAATAATGAGTTAGCACCAAGACGGTTGGCACCGTGTTGAGAGTAATCACACTCACCTGCTGCAAATAGACCAGGAATTTCAGTCATTTGGTTGTAGTCAACCCATAATCCACCCATTGAATAGTGAACTGCTGGGAAAATCTTCATAGGTAATTTACGTGGGTCATCTCCTACGAATTTTTCGTAGATTTCAATGATACCACCAAGTTTAACGTCTAACTCATGTGGATCTTTATGTGAAAGATCTAGGTATACCATGTTTTCGCCATTGATACCAAGTTTTTGGTTTACACAAACGTCGAAAATTTCACGTGTTGCAATATCACGTGGTACTAAGTTACCATAAGCTGGGTATTTCTCTTCTAAGAAGTACCAAGGTTTACCGTCTTTATAAGTCCAAATACGACCACCTTCACCACGAGCTGATTCTGACATTAGACGGTTTTTGTCATCTCCAGGAATCGCTGTTGGGTGAATTTGGATGAACTCACCATTCGCATATGAAGCACCTTGTTGGTAAACGATAGAAGCAGCAGAACCTGTGTTAATAACAGAGTTTGTTGTTTTACCGAAAATAATACCAGGGCCACCAGTCGCCATAATAACAGCGTCTGCACGGAACGATTTAATTTCTTCTGTACGCATATCTTGCGCTACGATACCACGGCACACGCCGTCTTCATCGATAATAACACCAAGGAATTCCCAGTGCTCATATTTATTTACTAAACCAGCTACTTCATGAGAACGAACTTGCTCATCAAGCGCATATAGTAATTGTTGACCAGTTGTTGCACCAGAGAAAGCTGTACGGTGCATTAAAGTACCACCAAAACGACGGAAATCTAATAATCCTTCTGGTGTACGGTTGAACATAACACCCATACGGTCCATTAAATGGATAATCCCAGGGGCTGCATCACACATACCCTTAACTGGTGGTTGGTTCGCTAAGAAGTCACCACCATATACTGTATCATCAAAGTGGATCCATGGAGAATCCCCTTCACCTTTAGTATTTACCGCACCATTAATTCCGCCCTGCGCACAAACAGAGTGTGAGCGTTTTACAGGAACTAATGAGAATAAATCAACTTCAGTACCAACTTCAGCTGCTTTAATCGTTGCCATCAGACCGGCAAGACCACCGCCGACAACAATTATTTTGCTTTTCGCCATGATTATTTCTCACTCCTCTTAAAAAATTGCATTGATTGCATTTGCTCTATCGTAGCTTTCTATGGAATTATACAAAAGCTAAAATAGCAGCAATACCAACTACACTTAGAATTACGAAAATGATGTTTGTTACGTAAGTAGCAATCTTTTGAGCCTGTGGAGATTGTGTAATACCCCAGCTTACTAGGAATGCCCATAAACCGTTAGATAAGTGGAAAGTTGCTGATAAAATACCAACAATGTAGAATCCAAGCATGAATGGATTAGCAACGATATTCGCCATCATGTCGTAATCAACGTGTGTGCCAAGTGCTTTTTGAATACGAGTTTGGAAAATATGCCATGCAATGAAAATCACTAGGAATACACCTGTGAAACGTTGTAATGAGAACATCCAGTTACGGTATGTGCTGAAACGTCCTGTGTTTGGTGTAGCAGTGAATGCAATGAACACTCCATAAAATGCATGGAACATCAATGGAATATAGATGACAATCCATTCAACAAGGATAAGGAATGGAATCTTCTCCATTACTGCGGTAGCATCGTTATAACTATCTGCCCCGCCTGTTGCTGTAAAGTTAATGAACAGGTGCATCGTTAAAAACAGACCTACTGGAATGATCCCAAGTAGAGAATGTAAGCGACGCCATAAAAACTCTCGATCTTTCGACAAGACTGTTACCCCCCTTAGTACTTAAAATAGCACAACAAAAGAAGTCATCATTTTGTAAATGATACTTCATTGACTGTGTATTTCATCATGGTACAATATTATGACATGTTTATTGTACTCTCAAGAGCTACGAGCGTCAAGGCAACTCGAAGTTTTTCATAGAGCTTATTAAAGAACTAATCTAGTGCATAATGCGTCGTTTTTTCTCGAAAAATCTACCATTACTTTATTAACGTTAAATTTTAAGAAAATTCTAAGAAAGAAGGATAACAATGTTAAACACTCCATCTCCTACAATCTCTTCCTTTGGTTATGAGATCATTCGCGATCATATTCTATCTTCTATACTCGGTAAACATGAGAATGATGTCCTTTATTGGGCAGGCAAAGAGCTTGCGCGTAAGTTTCCATGTAAAAGTCAAGACGAACTTATCGCATTTTTCGCAGATGCCTGTTGGGGTACATTAGAGCTCATGAAAGAATCGAAAGACGGACGCATTTTCCAGTTGACAAACGACCCTGAAATATTACAAATCAAACAACGTAGCTTTAGACTTGAGGCAGGATTTATAGCTGAACAAATTCAGCTAGCTAAAGGCTATTTAACAGAATGCTATGATGAAAAACGTGAAAAGCAACATTACGTTATGTTTACAGTCAAATGGGACGTAAAGGAACGGATCATGCATACGATCCCAACAGAGTAACAAAAAAGGATTGTCTCCCCAATCAATAAACGGGATGACAATCCTTCCTTTTATTTCGGACAATGACAGAAAATGCTGTTTCTTCTATTATTATATGTAAAGAGCCTGCTCTAAATTAAATTCATCATGTAATGCATTTGCCGCACGAATCATTTCATCCTGCGGAACTACAACAGACACTTTAATTTCCGAGGTGCTGACCATCTTCACAGGGATATTTTCACGACGTAACCGGTCGAACATACGGGCAGCGACACCTGGATTAGAAACCATACCAGAGCCAACAATAGAAACTTTTGCTAATCCAATTTCGAAATCAGCAAAGCTAAAGCCAAGCGATACTTTACTGTCCTCTAAAACACGTAATGCTTCCGCAAATTCTTCTTTCAAAATTGAAAAGGACACAGTTGGTTTTAATCCATCAATAATGGCTTGAACAATAATATCCACGTTGATGCGATTTTCAGCAAGAGTTGAAAATATATCCGCTAATGAAGCACCCGAATATGCATCATAGCCAATTGTTAAACGAATAACATCTGATTCAAAGGCAACACCACGAACTATTAAATTTTTCTCCATCTCTACTTCCTCCTTCAATAAAGTACCTACTGACTCCACTAAACTAGAGCGTATGATAACTGGTATTTGAAACTTTTTAGCTAACTCAACTGCACGTGGATGTATGACCTGTGATCCTAAATGAGCTATCTCTAACATTTCATCATAGGAAATTTCCTGTAGTTTTTGTGCCTGTACAACAAAGCGTGGATCTGCTGTATACACACCGTCAACATTCGTGTATATGTCTGTCCGCTCGGCATCTAATGCAACAGCAAGTGCGACGGCTGTCGTTTCGGTCCCACCTTTCCCAAGCGTTGTTATATTGTGGTCATTGTCAATGCCTTGATCTCCAGCAATAACGACGATTTGTCCTTGCATTAAATGTTCTTCGATACGACTAACATCGATATGATCTATCCGTGCATGACTATACATATGATCCGTGTAAATACCAGCCTGCCAGCCTGTTAATGACACCGCATTATAGCCAGCTTCTTGTAACGCAATGGCAAAGACTGAGCTTGATAGCTGAGAGCATGAAGACACAACTGCATCTAATTCACGTTTTGACACATCATCTGTGAAATGAAGTACGCTCATTTTCACGTCTTGTATCGTTTGTCTCATTGCAGCTACTACTACTACCACATCGAAACCTCTATCTTTTTCAGCAATCGCTTTTCGTACAGCCTCTTGAATTTGTTCGGGTGATGCTAATGCAGCCCCTCCAAATTTCATCACTATTCTAGACATTTCTTTTGTTCTCCTTTCCAGTCTGGTAATTCACCTAATATAAGGTGTAAAACAGCCTCTAGAAAACTAAAAGGCAGCCTTCACAAAACGTGAAAGCTGCCTCTAACATGTACAATAAATGAAACTTGCGCATGTGTGATAGCTCTCCGAAACTTGTAGAATCGACAGTCTTACATTTCTTAAATGCAAAACCAGTACAACAGTGGAAACAACATTACTGTACTTCGGCAAGCTCCCCTTTCACGCAATGTCTTAGGATTTGTTCATCCTCTATTGCGCTACTTTTGAATCTTGCACCTCTATCATCACCTTAAAAGTGAATGTATTAAATTTATGTTCGCCCTCATTAAAACAAGTGGGCTGTTAACATTGGACAACAATGTTATTTATAACCTTAGCATATGTCTATTCCTTTGACAATGACTCCTGCTGAAAATAGGCATAAATATGACTTGCTAAATTAGCTGGCATCCCGGCTTCCTGTAAAGCCAGCTCACTAGCCTCACGTATTTTCTTAACGGACCCAAAGTGTTTAAGTAGCTGCTGTTTTCGTTTTGGACCGACACCCTCAATTTGATCCAGCACAGATTGGATAGCATGCTTTTCATGCTGTTGACGTAAAAAGGTAATCGCAAAACGGTGGACTTCATCTTGAATTCGTTGTAATAAATAAAAACCGTCACTTGTACGTTTTAAGGCAATGACCTCGGGCGGATCACCAAACAATAGTTGCGATGTATTATGCTTGTCATCCTTTGCTAAACCAGCAATAGGTATAACAAGTCCTAGCTCATCCTCTAATACTTCTCGTGCTACTTCCATTTGACCTTTACCACCATCTATTAGCACTAAGTCTGGTAGTGGAAGACCTTCCTTCAAAACACGAATATAGCGCCGGCGAATGACCTCTTGCATAGCACCATAATCATCATGCTTAGCTGCTGTCCGAGTTTTATATTTGCGATATTCCTTTTTGGCAGGCTTGCCATCAATGAAAACAACCATTGCAGATACTGCGTCCGTTCCATGCATATGACTATTATCAAAAGCTTCAATTCGTAATGGTGTCGTTATACCCATTGCATCGCCTAGTGCCTCACATGCACCAATAGTACGTTCTTCCTGCCGTTCGATAAGCTGGAATTTAGCGGCAACTGCAATTTCAGCATTTTTCGTCGCTAAATCCACCAACTCCTTCTTTTGACCTCTTTTTGGTGTAAGAACTTTAATGCCTAATAATTCCGTTAAAATCGCACCATCAATTGCTTGTGGAATAAAGACTTCTTTTGGCTTAATATGTTCTGGTTTTTCATAAAACCGTCCTACAAAGGTTAGGAACTCTTCCTCTGGATCTTGATAGATGGGGAAAATAGAAACATCCCGTTCGATCAGCTTCCCTTGGCGAACGAAGAAAACCTGTACACACATCCATCCTTTTTCCACAGCATAGCCAAAGACATCGCGGTTGGTCGTATCACTTGATACTATTTTTTGCTTTTGCATAACCGTATCTATATGAGCAATTTGATCACGAAACTCCTTAGCTCGTTCAAACTCCAAGTTTTCAGCAGCCGCAAGCATTTTTACTTCAAGCTCCTTTTTGACTGCCTCAACTCCACCGTTAAGAAACTTCGTCATATCCTCAATCATTTCCTGATAAACGTGACCTTCAATTTCTTTCACACATGGTGCTATACATTGGCCCATATGATAATACAAACAAACTTTTGAAGGTAGTTGCACACATTTTCGTAGTGGATATAAGCGATCCAACAGCTTCTTTGTTTCACTTGCCGCATAGGCATTAGGATACGGTCCAAAATATTTAGCTTTGTCCTTTTTTACTTTACGTGTCGTAATTAGACGAGGATGTTTTTCATTCGTAATTTTTAAATACGGATACGTCTTATCATCGGTCAACATGACATTGTATTTTGGGTCATGCAGTTTAATGAGATTCAGCTCTAAAATAAGTGCTTCTATATTTGATGATGTCACGATATACTCAAAATCTTCTATTTCGCTTACAAGTCTTTGCGTTTTACCTTCATGTGTTCCTGTAAAGTATGAACGGACACGATTTTTCAGTACCTTCGCTTTCCCGACATATATAATGGTCCCCTGTCGATCCTTCATCAAATAGCAGCCAGGCTGATCTGGTAGAATATCCAGTTTACGCTTGATTAAATCGTTCATTACCTACCTGCCTCCTACTTAAAATTCCCCTCAATAAATCATTTTATCTTTCTATAGTATATAACGAAAAAAAGCCGAACACATCAATTGATGGTCCGGCTTTTGTGAACTTCATTCATTACGCATGTTTTGCGATAAATGCTTCTAAAGCTTCTTTTGGTTGGAAGCCTACAGTTTTGTCAACTAATTCTCCATCTTTAAATAATAATAATGATGGGATTGACATGATTTGATACTCAGCTGCAGTACCTTGGTTATTATCTACGTCAACTTTTACAATTTTAGCCGCGCTACCTGCAGCATCCATTTCCTCAAGAACTGGCCCGATCATTTTACAAGGTCCGCACCAAGCAGCCCAAAAGTCCACTAATACTAACCCTTCTTTAATATCACTTTGGAACGTAGCATCTGTTGCATGTACAATTGCCATTTGAAATCCTCCTTAAACTTACTATGATTGTAGTATAGCATGGATAAATTCACTTGAGCGAACAATCTGCCTGTAATGTATTTTTTATGAAAATCCTTGTCGAAAATTAAACGTACCGATTAATTTTGTTGATAACGGCCTTTCCATAAATAAGTTAACGTAATAAAAATGTAGATGGCTAATGTAATACCCGTCACGATTATTGAAGTGGTAAAAATAATACCAATTAAGATCGTACTCAGTGCAATAATCGCAATCCATGTAGTATAAGGGTACCATTTCACTTCATACACACTTGAGTTTGCTGATTGTTTTTTTCTTGATTTCAGATGAGCTATGGCAATAATTAACCAAATAAATAGCACAGTATATCCAAGTGATCCCATCAGAAAATCAAATGTCTTGCTTCCAGCATATAACGAAACGATGACACCTAAATATAACGCTAATGTACACATCAAAATCGCATATACGGGAACATTTCTTTTGGATAATTGAGCAAAAATTTTAGGAACACGCCCGTCTACTGCTTGTGTATAAAGTACACGTGACGAACCATAAAGGCCCGAATTCATAGAAGAAATAATAGCAAGTAACACTACAGCATTCATTATATGATCCGCACCAGGAATTCCGATCATTTTAAATACCATTACAAATGGACTTTCTGGTACTCCATTCACTTCATTCCAAGGAATCAAACTAACGATAATAAAGAATGGCAGTAAATAGAAAGTAACAATCCGTACTAATGTACTGCGCACAGCTTTTGGTACTACCTTTTCAGGATTTTTTGTTTCAGCTAATGTAATCCCAATGATTTCAGTTCCACCATAGGAATAGATCACCACAAGCATAGCTGCAATTAATCCCATTGATCCATTTGGGAAAAAACCGCCGTGCGAGGTTAAGTTAGAAAAACCTACAGCACTATGTTGACCAAATGAGACAAGCAATAAAATGAGTCCTGCAATAATAAATACAATAATAACCGTAATTTTAATCAATGCTAGCCAGTATTCCGTTTCAGCAAAAATCTTCACGGATAACAGATTAATAGCTGTCACTAGCACCGAAACAGATAACGCCAATATCCAAATTGGGTATTCAGGCAACCAATATTGTATAAAAATAGCGGCGACAACAGATTCTGCTGCAATATTTAATACCCACATCTTCCAATAAATCCAGTCTAAAAAATAAGCAGGATATTTGCCTAAAACGGATTCGACTAAATCTCTAAACGTTCTTGCTTCCTTATTGCGGACTGCCATTTCTGCGAGACCTTGCATAACAAATAATAAAATAATACCCCCTAATAAATAGGCTATAAGCACCGATGGACCTGCCATATCAATGGCTGCACTACTTCCTTTAAATAATCCCGCGCCAATGGCACCACCTAATGCCATCATCGTAATGTGACGCGAGGTCATTGTTCTTTTTAGTTGTTGTTGATTGTTCTTTTCCACTTTCTTACCTCCTAAAAATCAAAAAAGGCATACCGTCTGTTCCTTCATCATCAAATGAAAGAAGAGACGATATGCCATAAGCAAACCGCGGTACCACTCTAATTGGTTCTTTATGAACCCAACTTAAAACCTTGTAACGAAGGTCAATCGTCAAACAAATAGAATAATCCGACAATTCTATTTATCTTACCACTCCTAGGCAAGTTCAAAGTCTTATTGGTCTGCGTTGCACCAACCCGCAGCTCTCTTTACCGAATAATGAGCTTTTACTACTCCTAATCTTTGCGTTTAAAAACATTATTTGAATATTTAATGATTATTCAACACTATAATCGTATCTGTTAATTATGTCAATATTTTATTTTGCAATAATTTTCAAATAGCAGCTACTTTCTTAGAAAATTAAAAAAGCAGGAAGGATCATCCCTCCCTGCAATAACGTTTATGCATTCACTTTTAGAGCCTTAAATTCCTCAATTAATAACGGAACTACTTCAAATAAATCTCCAACAATTCCATAGTCTGCTACTTTGAAAATATTTGCTTCAGGATCTTTATTAATAGCAACAATTACTTTAGAATTTGACATTCCTGCTAAATGCTGAATTGCCCCTGAAATACCAGCTGCAATATAAAGGTCTGGAGTTACAACCTTACCAGTTTGACCAATTTGAAGTGAATAGTCACAATACTCAGCATCACATGCACCACGAGATGCTCCAACCGCACCGCCTAATAAGTCAGCAAGCTCTTTCAGTGGCTCAAATCCTTCTTCAGATTTCACACCGCGACCACCAGCAACAACAACTTTTGCCTCTGATAAGTCAACACCTTCTGAAGATTTACGAACAACCTCTTTAATAATTGTGCGAAGGTTTGTAATATCTACAGTAACTGCCGAAACATCTCCTGTTTTACCATCAACTTTTTCTAAAGGTGCAATGTTATTTGGACGAATAGATACTAATACAATACCGTCTTTTACCTTCACCTTTTCAAAAGCTTTACCAGAGTAGATTGGTCGAATGAATACAACATCATCGCCTGCGCCTTCAATTGTAGTAACATCAGATACAAGACCTGCCTGTAATTTACTTGCGATTTTTGGCGATAAATCTTTTCCATTTGCCGTATGGCCAAAGACAATGCCAGCTGGCTTTTCTTGCTCAATAATAGCTAGTAGTGCTTGACTATAGCCATCAGATGTATATTGTTTTAAATGTGGGTGTTCCACCGTTACAACACGATCAGCACCATATTCAAATAATGGACCTGTTAAATTTGCTACAGCATCCCCTAAAAGTACCCCTACAACCTCGCCACCATCAGCAATTTGTTTTGCAGCTGCAATTGCTTCGAAAGAAACATTACGTAAGCTTCCTTCACGAACTTCACTTAATACTAATACTTTTTTTGACATAGCATATTCCCTCCGTTACCCTTTAAGATTCGATTTTTTAAACTACTTTTGCTTCCGTATGAAGTAGATTTACCAGTTCTTTTACTTGTACAGAAAGGTCGCCTTCAAGCACACGGCCTGCTGCTTTTTGAGCTGGTAAGAAGATATCAATCGTTTCAATCTTCACTTCTACATCGTCTTCATCGATATCTAAATCATCTAACTCAAGTTCTGCAAGCGGTTTCTTCTTCGCTTTCATAATACCTGGTAGGGATGGATAACGTGGCTCATTTAAACCTTGTTGAGCTGTTACTAACAGTGGTAAAGAAGTTTCAATTACTTCTGAATCCCCTTCTATATCACGAACAATTTTCGCAGAAGTTCCATCAATTTCAAGTTTTGTAATCGTTGTTACATAATTAATATCTAGTAAGTCTGCAACACGTGGACCCACTTGACCTGAACCACCATCAATCGCAACATTTCCTGTTAAAATTAAATCAGCATCTTTATCTTTTAAGTATTCTGCTAATAAATAAGCAGCAGCATTTTGGTCTAATTCGTCTAAATCATCTTCCGTATTGATGAGCACTGCCTCATCTGCGCCCATTGCTAAAGCTGTACGTAATTGCTTCTCAGCATCCTCGCCGCCAATTGTCACTACTGTCACTTTTCCACCTGCAGCGTCACGCACTTGGATTGCTTCTTCGATGGCATATTCATCGTAAGGGTTAATGATGAATTCTGCGCCGTCCTCTTGGATTTTACCACCCGACACAACGATTTTTTCTTCTGTATCAAACGTACGTTTAATTAATGCAAAAATATTCATATATCCATACCTCCTGGAACGTTTTATAATTCTAAGTAAACTTATAAATATTATATATATTTAGTTTCAATAACATCGATAACATACTTGTTTGTTGCTATCGACATATGGGAAAATTATTTGCCAGTAAACATAGGCTCACGCTTTTCAATGAATGCTTGAATTCCTTCTTTTGCATCTTCTGTGACGAACACTGTACCAAAGGATTTTGCTTCCACATCAATACCTTCATAAAATGAAGCATGCTTTGCATATTGCAATGTTTGAATAGCTGCCTTCAAAGCAATTGGACTCTTCTTTGCAATATTCTTTGCAATTTTTAGCGTTTCCTCTAAAAGTGTCTCTTCTGAGAATGCACGGTTTGCTAAGCCCCATTGCACAGCTTCTGTACCAGAAATCGGTTCGCTCGTAAACATCATTTCAGCAGCCTTTGCTACACCAACATAACGTGGTAATCGCTGTGTACCGCCAAAGCCAGGAATAAGACCTAATTGTAACTCTGGTAAACCTAGTTTCGCTGATTCCGTAACAAAGCGCATATGACAGCTCATTGCTAGCTCAAGCCCACCGCCTAATGCTGCACCATGAATAGCTGCGATAACTGGCTTAGGGAACGATTCCACACGCTCAAATACTTGCTGTCCATTGCTAGCTAGCTTCGTGAACTCTTCTCCAGATTCTACCCCAATAAATTCTTTAATATCTGCACCTGCAGAGAAGAAACGGCCTTCACCATGAAGTACAAGGACTCTTACAGCATCATCATGTTCTACAGCATCTAGCACAGAATTTACTTCTGCAATAATACCGCGTGATAACGCATTTGCTGGCGGACGTGCAATTGTAATATTTGCTACCCCATCTTCCACTTTCCAACTTAGAAATTCCATTTCTCCACATCCTTTTAACCTTTTATGGCGTTCAGGATTAATGCCTGAACCTTCGGAACCTGTTCCATCAAATCATATCGATAGTCATTCATAACCCACGACGTAATAGTTTCATCGATTGTTCCAAAAACCATTTGACGTGCCAAGCGTACATCCATCGTTTGATTGAACTCACCTGAAAGCATACCTTCGATTAAAATTTGATCAAGTAAATGTAAATACTCACGTAATACCGAATTAATTTTTAGTCGTAAGTCTTTGTTTGATTGGCGAAGCTCTAATTGCGTGACGGTTGCTAGGTATCGATCTGTCGCTAGAACATTAAAATGATTTTCAATCATTCGGGAAAGTTTGTCTTTAGACGTATTCCCATTTTCTATTATATCTTGTAATGACTCTACAAAAACAGCCATTTTTTCATTAAAGACAGAAATTAATATATCTTCTTTATTTTTAAAATATAAATAGATAGTTCCATCGGCCACCCCAGCCTGTTTGGCGATTTTCGATACTTGCGCTTGGTGATACCCATTCTCCGCAATAACGATGACAGCTGCATCAATAATTTGCTTATATTTTGGCTTATCTCGTTTCACTTTTATATCACCACCTAAAAAACATGCGCACGTCAACATAATCACGTATGACGTGAGAACCTAAAAAAATATGAAAATATGAATGGTCATTCATTCATATTTTCATATTATATTTTACACCATTGCTTGTCAATACTTTAACACGTATTTATTTCGCTTCTTTATTCGCCATTTTCGTTTTTTCTTCTTCCACTAATGTACGACGCAAAATTTTACCTACGGCTGTTTTTGGCAACTCCTGTTTAAATTCATAATACCGTGGAACTTTAAATGCCGCTAGATGCTGACGGCAATATTTATTTAATTCGTCTTCTGTAATCGAATACCCTTCTTTTAAAACAATATAAGCTTTTACCGTTTCTCCTCGATAAGGGTCAGGTATACCTGCTACAACGCATTCTTGGATTTCCTCTCGTTCGTATAGCACTTCCTCAACCTCTCGAGGATAGATGTTAAAGCCTCCAGCAATGATCAAATCTTTTTTACGATCCACTACATAGAAAAAGCCTTGCTCATCCATATAGCCAAGATCTCCTGTTAAAAACCAGTCATCTGCAAATGTAGCGGCAGTATCCTCTGGACGATTCCAATAGCCCTTCATCACTTGTGGCCCTTTTACTGCAATTTCACCAACTTCTCCAACTGGCAATTCTTCAGTATCCCCTGTCCGCAGAATAACTGCTTCTGTATTAGGCCAAGGTAATCCAATCGAGCCAATCACCCGCTTGCCCCAAATGGGAGTAGCATGTGTCACTGGCGATGTTTCAGTTAATCCATAACCTTCTACTAATTTTCCACCTGTGACCTCTTCAAATTTCTCTTGCACTTCAATTGGCAAAGAAGCTGAACCACTTAGGCAGGCCTTTATAGATGATAAGTCATAATTAGCAATGTCTGGATGATTTAATAAACCAATGTATAGGGTTGGCGCACCAGGGAAAAGGGTCGGCTTTTGCTTATCGATTGTCTTTAATGCTGTTTCCGCATCAAATTTCGGTAAAAGCACCATTTTATTTTGAGTGAAAACTGATAAAAGCATAACCGTTGTCATACCATAGACGTGGAAGAATGGTAGGATACCCATAATAACCTCTTCACCGTGTACACATTTATACATCCATGCATCACACATTGTCGTATTGGCTATTAAATTTTTATGGGTAAGCATGACTCCTTTCGGGAATCCGGTTGTACCACCTGTGTATTGAAGTAATGCTAGGTCTTCTTCAAAATCAAAAGGAATATGATCCATTACCTTGATTGGTGCAGAGCGCATTATTTCTGAAAACAAATGATTTTGTCCACTATGTTCAACCTTGACACTAAAGCCATATTGCTTTTTTTGAATAAATGGATAGACTAAATTTTTTGGGAATGGTAAATAGTCTTTGATGGCTGTCACAATGACATTTTCTAGGGCAGTGTCTTTGATAATTTTCATAACTCTTGGGTACAAAATATCCATCACAAGTATAACTTTTGCACCCGAATCTGCCATTTGATATTGAAGCTCACGTTCAGTATAAAGTGGATTTGTTTGTACGACAACAGCACCCGCATACATGGCACCGTAGTAAGCGATTACACTTTGAGGCGAGTTAGGTAACATAATGGCCACCCGGTCTCCCTTTTCCACACCTAATGATTGTAAATAGTTTGCGAATCTTAAAGCAGATTCATATAGTTCGGTGTACGTCAAATCCTTCCCCATAAAATGAATCGCTATTTTTGATGGATTCTTTTTATAGGCGCGTGTCAAAAACTCTTGCACTGGAATTTCCTCAAACGTTAAAGACGATGGTACTTCTTCAGGATAATTTGCTAGCCATGGTTTTGCTGTCATACGTCCTCTCCCCTTTGTCCCAAACTTTGTCAATTCTTAATTTTATTATAATGAAAAAGAAATGCACTTTCAAACAGAAAATAGAAAATAAACGTATTTTCGATTAATTATTATGCATTTAACAACATTATTATGACTTATTCTATATAGTATTTGTGCGGTTAGATACGATGAACACTCATTCATTCTCAAGTCTTTCAGATTAAAAATAACCTACGTATTTCTATATTTGAAAAATATTTTTTCTCTCAAGTCTTTCGTAAATTTAGTTGAGGCTACCTGCAATAAGCTAGCTCAATAAAAAACGCACCCTTTAAAAGGATGCGTTCAAATGTTTAAATAGTCATCATATAATAGACGCCCACTGCCAAAAATGCGATACAGACAATGATTAGTACCTTTGCTAATTTTTCCATGTCATGACACTCCTATGCAATACTTGCCCCAATTACAAACGATAGACCAACTGAAATGGTAAAGGAAATGAAACCAACTGAGCGATTATCATTGGCAATCTCTTGATCAACATTAAAACGAGGTGTCATAAATTCAAATAAGAAATAGGCAACAATTAACAGCGTAAAACCAAAAAGACCCCAGCCAATCATTTCACTTAATGTACTATGACGAGCAATGGAAAAACGAAAAATATTACAAATTCCTAGTATTTTTCCGCCTGTTGCAAGTGCCACAGCTACATTACCTTTTTTAATTTCTTCCCAATTTTTATACTTCGTCACGACTTCGAACAATGCCATCGACACGACTAAACATAACACAACAACACTAAAGTATCCTGCCGTTTCGATAATTGGATATCGCCAAAAGCCAGAATTCAGCATCTTTCTCCGTCCCCTTTATAGCTTATTTCAATTCAACAACTGTGACGCCTAAGCCCCCTTCGCCGGCTTCACCAAAACGGAAGGATTTCACACGCTTATTGTTTTTCAAATAGCTTTGAATACCTTGGCGTAAAGCCCCAGTACCAACACCATGGATAATAGATACACGACCATAATTCGCGAGCAAAGCATCATCAATATACTTTTCTGTCCTTAAAATTGCATCTTCATAGCGCTCTCCACGCAAATCCAATTCTAATTTCACATGGCCATTTCGATTTTTTACACCAGCTGTTCGTACAATAGGCTCTTTTTCAGGTTTAATATACTCCAAATCACTATCAGAGATTTTCATTTTTAAAATCCCCATTTGGACAACCCATTCAGTATTCGAAACTTTTTCTAATAAAGTACCTCTTTGACCATAGCTTAACACCTTTACCTCATCCCCGACAACTAAGTTTTGTGCACGGGCTTTTACTTGTGCAGCTTTTTTTAGTACTTTATTATTTTCAAGCGGTGTTGCTTCTTCCAAACGTTTACGTGCTTCAATCAGTTCGTGCTCTTTAACAACTTGGTCGGCATTTTTACGCATTTCTCTCAGCTCAGCAATAATACCTTCCGCTTCACGTTTCGCTTCTTCTACAATTTTACGAGCTTTTTCTTTAGCTTTCTTATCAAGTGCCTCTTTACGCTCTTCATAGGCTTGCAATTTATCTTGTAGCTCTTTACGTAAGCTCTCTGACTCTAACAATAATGCATGGGAACGCTCTGCATCATCCTCCGATTGACGACGTGTTTCCTCTAATGAAGCAATCATCGATTCAACCTCATGTCGATCTGTTCCTGTAAAGCCTTTAGCACGCTCAATAATGGACTCTGGGAGACCAAGGCGACTGGATATTTCAAATGCATTTGAACGTCCAGGAACACCAATTAATAAACGATAGGTAGGACTCAATGTTTCAATATCAAATTCTACACTGGCATTGGCAACACCAGGTCGATTATAACCGTATGCTTTGAGTTCAGGATAGTGAGTTGTAGCCATCACACGAGCACCACGACCATGCACCTCATCTAAAATAGAAATGGCTAAAGCTGCCCCTTCTTGTGGGTCCGTCCCTGCTCCTAACTCATCAAATAGAACAAGTGACTCATGATCAAATTTTTGTAAGATGTCGACAATATTGACCATATGAGATGAGAATGTGGAAAGCGATTGCTCTATAGATTGCTCATCTCCAATATCAGCAAACAATTGTTTAAACACAGCAAGCTGAGATCCATCCAATGCTGGCACCGGTAACCCTGCTTGAGCCATTAATGTACACAAGCCAACTGTTTTTAAAGTGACCGTTTTACCACCTGTATTTGGACCCGTAATGACTATTGCTGTTATGTCTTTCCCAAACTCAATATCGTTTGGCACAGCTATATCTATTGGTAACAGAGGGTGGCGTGCACGAACAAGGCGGATATAGCCGTCCTGATTCATTTTAGGCATTGTACACTTATTGGCTTGGCCATACTTGCCTTTAGCTAAAATGACATCGATATCCCCTAATACCTTTACTAAGTTAAATAAATCTGGTGCTACATCTTGCACCATTGCACTTAAAGCTAGTAAAATTCTTTCAACCTCAGCCTGTTCTTTCATTTTCAAACGATGAATTTCATTATTCGCTTGGACGATAGAATCTGGCTCAATGAATAATGTTTGTCCAGAAGAGGATTGGTCATGGACGATTCCACCGTAATGATGACGATATTCTTGCTTGACAGGAATGACAAAGCGATCATTCCGAATTGTAACAAGTGTATCAGATAGCATTTTCGATGCATTACTGCCACGGATTAAGCTCTCCAATTTAGAACGCACCTTGGCTTCTTCCGAGCGTAAGGATTGGCGAATAGTTCGTAAAGTTGTACTAGCCGAATCTAAAACGGCTCCATTATCATCAATACAGTTATTAATTTCATGCTGTAATCCCGTTAATACAGGCATTGTTTCCTTTTTAGCGATGAAATGTGGAATCTCAATTACTTCATCGGCTTCTAAATCCTCGATAAAATTGCGGAGAATTCTACTAGCTCGAATTGTACTAGAAATTTCCATTAGCTCTATCGCTGCTAACATGCCCCCTATTTGTGCTCTTCTTGCAGATGGTCGAACATCAAATATCCCACCCATCGGTACATTACCTTTTACACGTAAAATGGATAAACCCTCATCCATTTCTTCTAATAGTTGTACTACTTTATCATAATCAGTCTGTGGTACAAGCTCCTCGATGGCTGATTTCCCAATTGAAGAAGTACAATAGGTAGCCACTTGTTGCCGTACTTTATCGTATTCTAGTGTTTTCAATGCGCGTTCTGCAATCACTGAGAACACCTCCTCAACCTATTTATTTCGTCGTATGAACGCTTCAAATTGATCACGCGTCCATGTATTCACAATCAAATCTTTTGGTATCCATGCTCTATTGGCATAGCGAACTCCAATATCCATAAAACGTAAATGTGCCGAATCATGGGCATCCGTATTAATTGCTATTGGTACACCTGCTGCTAAAGCCATTTCTAAATGTTCAACACATAAATCAAGACGGTAAGGGTTGGCATTTAACTCTAAAATTTTACCATATTCCTTCGCCCAGGCAATTAACTGTTTCATATTAGGATTATAGCCATCACGATCTTCAATAATTCGCCCTGTAGGATGGGCAATCATATGGACATAAGGATTTTGCATAGCTGTCAGTAGACGGGCCATAATTTTTTCCTGTGATTGTGTAAAACTTGAATGGATAGAAGCAATCACAAAATCTAATTCCCGCAATACTTGATCATCAAAATCTAAGGTTCCATCCGGTAAAATATCCATTTCTGTACCTGTAAATAAATGAAATTCTGGGTGAGCTTCATTAAAAGCTTCAATTTCCACTCGCTGTTTTTTTAAACGCTCTGGTGTTAAACCATTTGCGACTTTTAGAAATTGAGAATGATCCGTAATAACGCCATATTGATAGCCACGTGCTAGTAATGCCTTGCCCATTTCTGCAACAGAATATGCACCATCCGACCACGTCGTATGCATATGCAAATCAGCCTTAATATCCTCAAGTCGAACTAATTTTTGTATTTCCGCTGTTTTGTCAAACTCCTTTGTCCCTGAACGTAAGCTAGGTGGAATCCAAGGTAAATCAAAATGAGCAAAAAATGCCGCTTCATCTTGAAATGTTAGAACCGTACCATCTTCCTGCTCTACACCATATTCACTAATTTTTTCTCCTCGCGCTTTTGCAAGTTGGCGCATGCGTACATTATGGTCCTTAGAGCCGGTAAAATGATGCAAGGCAGTTGCATATTCCTTGTCCTTCACTAAGCGAAAATCAACGCTTACTGGCTCATCTAAATCCAAAATCACCGAGATTTTTGTATCTCCTGCTGCAACAACCTCTTGAATGGCTAATGTATTTATTAAATTTTCACGGACTACCTCAACCGCTTCTGTTACAACAATAAAATCAATATCTTTACTAGTCTCCACTGCCCGACGGAAACTTCCAGCTACTGAAAAACGTTCCACTTCCTCCATACTATCTAGAAGGGCCTCTATTTGTAAAACCACAGGCTCTAGCTGCCAAATGGGTAAACGCTCAGAACGATTAGCTAAATTGGCAAGCTCCTTTAAAATTTTCTCTTCTGTTTTGGCAGCAAAGCCGGCTAATTCACGAACCTTGCCTGCTTCACAAGCCTCCTTTAAGCTTTCCGCTGAATCGATGCCTAGCTCTTGGTGAAGCTTGGCTATCTTTTTTCCACCTAAACCTGGCAACTTTAACAATGGCAATAATCCTTTAGGTACAATCTCTTCTAGGTCTTTTAGCAAACTCGATTCACCCGTTACCATCAAATCCTCAATAACAGCAGCCGTCCCCTTGCCAATACCTTTAAGTTTGGTTACATCATCCATTTCACTTAATGAACGCTCGTCTCCTTCAAGTGCTGCGGCTGCTTTTCGAAAAGCAGCTACCTTGAATGGATTTTCACCTTGCAATTCCATGTACAGAGCAATTTTTTCGAGTGTACGAATAATGGTTTTTTTATTCACCAATAATTCCTCCTATCGTAAAAACACTTCTCTCAAAACAGAGAGAAGTGCATAGTTGACTATTGCATATAAATATACCACCAGTTTTGGAACATCTTTGTAATGACCGGTGTATGCTCTAAAATAAGACCACTTAACAATGACTTCGACATTAAATTTTGTATGCTATCAATCGGTAGTAAAGCGCATACGTATAGCAAAATAAACATAATTAAATAGTTTTCAATCATGCCGAACAGCGCTCCTAGCCAACGATTTACTGTGTTCAGTACAGGTAAATAAGCGATAAAGTCAAAAATCGATGCCACAATTTGCAATGTTATTTTTACGGCGAAGAAAATTACCGCAAAAGCAATTACACGATAGAATGTGCGGTCTAAATCTAGACTGTCTATCACGACACCAAGACTACCTGTATCAGTAACTCCTGGATATGGAACCCAAAATACAAATTTTTGTGCTAATGGCTTATAATAAATATACGCAACAATTAGGGCTACTATAAAGCTGACAATGTGCATCATTTGTACAATAAAACCACGTTTTGCACCGACACCAATTCCAGCTAACAGTACCACTAATATGATTAAATCTAACATTCTCTTCAACCCTTTAATTTTTTCAATTCTTCTTCCAGTTGCTCCAGCCGCTCTTTTAATAGTAAATTATCATGTACTGTATTTACTGCTGTCAGAACAGCAAGTTTTGTGCTATCAAGTGAGGGATTATGTACGTTCATCTCGCGCATACGGTCATCAACAATCGAAGCAACAAGTCGCATATGGCCAATGGATTCCAAGCCGACCATTTTATATGTATGACCATATATTTCCACAGAAATTTTATTCTTTTCTTGTTTTTCCATAGTCGCACCCTCCTATAAATTCGATACTTGCAAGATTTTTTTGGCTTGCTAGCACCATCACACAAAAAAGCTATTTATTATCATACCATGAAAGGTATAAAATTGTGAACAATGAGGACAGAAAGGATCGATTAAATGTCAAATATTGTGCTTTCCATTTCAACAAATATTCAAAAAGAGGTGATGGCATACTATGCAGCCAACTATATTGAACGTAAAGCTGCTGGTGTAATCTTCGCCGCAAAACTACCAGATACCTCCATAACAATGTATAAATCAGGAAAATTAATGTTTCAAGGTGGTGGCGCTGAGCGTGAAGCTGCCCGCTGGGGGACAATTGAAAAAACACCGAATTCGAAATCAGCTATTATTGGGGCAAAGGGGGATACACTACCAGACCAATTTGCATCGATGTCCGTATTAGGCTCAGATGAAACAGGCACAGGGGATTATTTTGGCCCCATGACAGTAGCTGCCGTGTATGTACCTTCATCCAAAATTGAACTAATCAATGAGCTTGGTGTCAAAGACTCAAAAATGTTATCGGATGATTATATGCGGAAAATTGCTCCTGATTTACGAGCAGCCTGCGTTCATAGTGTTCTCATCTTACGCAATGAAAAATATAACAGCCTACAAGCAAAAGGCTATTCACAAGGGAAAATGAAAGCCATGATGCACAACAAGGCACTGCACAACACCCTGGCAAAAATGGCTCCCGAAACACCTGAATGTATCTTAATTGATCAGTTTGCAGAACGGGGTGTTTATTACAATTACTTAAAAAACGAACGAGAAATTGTACAGGAAAGCGTGTACTTTTCTACTAAAGCCGAGCAATTGCATGTAGCCGTGGCCACAGCATCCATTCTAGCTCGTGCTGCGTTTTTAAAGGAAATGGATCGTCTAAGTGATATAGCGGGTCTAGAGTTAATGAAAGGGGCCTCAAACAAGGTAGATGTGCAAGCTGCACGTATTTGGCGTAAACAAGGCGAAGAATTTCTACGCTCCATTACAAAATGGCATTTTGCTAATACAGAAAAAGCGAGAAAGATGATTTAAAAAACTACTATATATAAATTAACCACTAAAAAAGATTGTCTATATGACAGTCTTTTTTCTTTTACAATGAAATAAAGTAAAGCCGTTGATTTCCACTACGGGCGGACGCTTTCCGCGGGCGGGGTCGAGCTGCTTCCCTCGCTTCGCTCAGTCCAGGATCTCGACTTTCCCGCTTTTCCCGCAGGAGTCGCCGCCCTTCGTTCCCATCAACTTCTACATAAAGTACTCCATCTACATAGGGTGTTGAAAAGTAAATTTTTGAGGTGATAAACGATGATGACGAAGAATCCATCCAATGAACGAGAACAATTAGAAATGTTAACGATTGATCCATTAGTTCCCAACAATCATTTAGTGCGAAAACTAGAGGCTGCTATTGATTTTTCATTTATCTATCCTTTAGAAGGCTTTGTCTTAGGTGCCATTGTAAATCTGGAAAATGTGCACGATAGCCATGTATTGTAGCCACTTGTGGAAAGGGTCATTCAAAACGTTCAAAAACCATTAGCTGTTGCGGCAGACGCAGCCTATAAAACACCAGCGATTACGAACTTTTTGTTAGAGAATTAAATGTTGCCTGTTCTTCCATATACACGTCCTAAAACGAAAGATGGATTCTTCCGAAAGCATGAGTATATATATGACGAGCACTATAATTGTTATCTTTGCCCACAAGGGCAGATATTGAAGTATGCGACAACGACGAAGGAAGGATATCGCCAATATAAATCGAATCCTTTGATTTGTGCGAAGTGTCCAAGCCTTTCCCAATGTACAGAAAGTAAGCATCATCAAAAACTCATTCAACGTCATATTTGGGCGTCGTATGTGGAGGAAGCTGAACATTTACGCCATTCCTATGACATCAAACAAATTTATGCCAAGCGCAAAGAAACGATTGAGCGTGTCTTTGCGGATGCAAAAGAAAAGCATGGTATGCGATGGACAACCTTAAGAGGTCTAAAAAAATGGTCCATGCAGGCGATGCTTACTTTTGCTGCCATGAATTTAAAGAAACTAGCTATTTGGACGTGGCAGACAGCTTAATAGAGCATCTATGCTCGAAGAGAATGTTGGATAGCAATGATTTACTAAATATTGAAAATAAAAGAGAAAGAAAAATGACAAAAGTCATCGAGAGTAAACTTCTCGATGACTTTTGACTAAGTTTAAGACCATCTAAAACGACAGTCTTTATTATAAATTTTAGCGTACCTCTGTACCGTCGATTGTAGCAATTGCTTTTAGTACTTTATTGTGTGCAGCTACTACTTCTTCATCTGTTAACGTACGTTCTGGGTCGAAGTATGTGAGTGAGAATGCTACAGATTTTTTCCCTTGCTCCATTTTCTCACCTTCGTAAACGTCAAATACACGGATATCCTTCAATAATTTCACGCCGGCTTCATTAATAGCTTTAACGACTTCACCTGCAGTTGTTATACGGTCCATAATGAGCGCAATATCACGAGACATTGCAGGGAAACGAGGTACTGGTGTATAAGCAAGTGGCGCTTCTTGATTTGTTGCATTTAATAGAGCAACGAGATTCATTTCCATGATATAAGTATCTTTTACACCCCATGCTTTTTCCTCTGCAGGATGTAGTCCACCTATGATCCCAACTTGCTCGCCATCTAATAATATGCTAGCTGTACGACCTGGATGTAATCCATCAATTTGTGCTTTTTCAAATGAAATACGATTTCCTAGACCAAGCTTGCCAATGACACCCTCGATAACACCTTTTAAGACGAAGAAATCTACAGCCTTTTTCTCACCTTGCCATGCGTGATCTAGCCATTTCCCTGTAAGGACTGCTGCTAGATGCTCTTCTTCGAAAGGCTGTCCTTCCTCCGATTGACCAAGAAATACTGAGCCAATTTCATATAGTGCTACACTGTCTGCTTGGCGGGCAACATTATAGGCTGCTGCTTCGATTAAGTGTGGAACTAGGCTTTGTCGTAGTGTAGAGCGATCTTCGCTCATAGGCATTAGTAAACGAGTTACTGGCTCGGCTTTCAATGCAAATCGTTGTGACAGCGCATCAGATGTTAATGAATACGTCACAGCTTGATACAGACCAGCACCCTCCATATAGCTACGAACAACACGACGATTAGCTTGATAAGATGTCAAACTACCTACTTGTGTTGCACCTTCTGGTAATGTCATTGGAATCTCATCATAGCCATAAAGTCGAGCAATTTCCTCTACGATATCCTCTTCGATTTTAATATCCTGACGACGTGTTGGTGCATCAATAATTAATAAACCATTTGCAGCTTCTACTCCGAATTTTAGGCGCTCTAAAATAGAAAGCATATCCTCTAATGCGATCTTCATGCCTAAACGTTCGTTAATAAAATCTGGTGAAACGACAACACGTGCTGGTGTTTTGTCTAACTCGTCTACTATACATGTTCCTTCCAATACTTCACCACCAGCTAATGCAGCAAGTAATGTTGCAGCACGTTCGGCAGCAGGTAAAACACGGTTAGGGTCCACCCCTTTTTCAAAGCGAGCAGATGCATCTGATCGAAGGCCAAGATGACGAGATGTTTGACGCACTGTTAAGCCATCGAAATAAGCTGATTCAATGACAACAGTCGTTGTAGAATCCGTTACCTCAGAATTAGCACCACCCATTAAACCAGCTATAGCAACTGGCTCTTTGCCATTCGTAATAACTAAATCTGACGCTCTTAATGTACGTTCTTGATCATCCAAAGTTGTGATTTTCTCACCATCTGTCGCTTTACGAACAACGATTTCACCCGTTGCTAGGCTATCATAGTCGAAGGCATGAAGTGGTTGACCATATTCCATTAACACATAATTCGTCACATCCACTACGTTATTATGCGGGCGCACACCTGCTGCCATCAAACGATTTTGAAGCCACATTGGAGACTCACCAATTTTGACATTTTTCACAACTTTTGCGACGTACATTGGATTTGCTTGCATATCTTCCACGCGAAGCTTTAGTAAATCCTCTGCTTTTTCATTGGCAGCTTGATAAGCGATATTTGGATACTTTACTTCCTCTGACAGGATAGCACCCACCTCATACGCTACACCTAGCATTGAAAGTGCATCTGAGCGATTTGGTGTTAAACCAAGCTCTAGCACCGTATCGCGTAAGCCTAGAATGGCTAGCGCGTCAGTTCCTACTTCCGCATCCTCCGGAAGCACGTAAATGCCCTCAGAATAAGCTTTAGGAACAAGCTTTCCTTCAATACCAAGCTCTTGTAATGAACAGATCATGCCATTTGATTCATGTCCTCGGAGTTTGGCCTTTTTAATTTTAATACCGCCTGACAAATGGGCACCTGGGCGAGCCACAATTACTTTTTGACCAGCATCTACATTGGGAGCACCACAAATAATTTGTTGAGGCTCTTCTTCTCCAACATCAACTTGACAAATATTTAATTTATCGGCTTCTGGATGTTTATCCTTTGATACAACATATCCGACTACAACTTTATCCATTGCATTCGCACGATCAATGACTGCGTCTACTTCAATCCCTGAGCGTGTAATTTTTTCTGCTAATAGCTCAGGTGCTAAGTCCTGTGTATTGACATATTCTTTTAACCATTCTAATGATACTAACATATTTTATCCCCCTTACGCCTCTGTTCGCTCGAATTGTGATAAGAAACGAGTGTCACTTGTATAGAAATGTCGAATATCGTCGACACCATATTTCAACATGGCAATACGCTCTGCACCAATACCAAATGCGAAACCAGAAACTTTCTTCGGATCATAGCCAGCCATTTCTAAGACGTTTGGATGAACCATACCTGCTCCTAGTATCTCAATCCAGCCAGTGCTCTTACATACGTTACATCCTGCACCACCGCATTTAAAGCATGAGATATCCATTTCAACAGATGGTTCTGTGAATGGGAAGAAGCTCGGACGAAGTCGAATTTCACGTTCAGCACCAAACATTTTTTTTGCTAAGGTATCTAAAGTTCCTTTTAAATCACTCATACGAATATTTTCCCCAATTACTAAACCTTCAATTTGCATAAATTGATGTGAGTGAGTGGCATCATCATTATCACGACGGAATACTTTTCCTGGACAGATGATACGAATAGATTCACCTTTTTTAGCTTCCATAGTACGAGCCTGTACAGGTGATGTATGGGTACGTAATAATATTTCCTCGGAAATATAGAACGAGTCTTGCATGTCACGAGCAGGATGACCCTTTGGTAAATTTAATGCTTCAAAGTTATAGTAGTCCTTCTCTACTTCAGGACCCTCTGCAATTTCATAGCCCATGCCAATAAATAAATCTTCAATTTCTTCAATAACACGTGTCAATGGATGACGATTCCCGACTTTTATTGCACGTCCAGGTAAAGTAACATCAATCGACTCACTTGCTAATTTTTCAGCAATAGCCGCTTCTTCAAGTACAGCAGCCTTTGACTCTAATACTGCCGTTACGTTTTCACGAACATTATTCACTAAAGCACCCATTTTTGGTCGCTCTTCAGCTGATAATTTACCCATACCTTTTAATAAATCAGTAATAGGCCCTTTTTTCCCTAAATATGCAACACGTACTTCATTTAATTCTTTTAGACTTGCTGCCGCTTCAATTTTAGCAAGTGCTTCTTGCTCTAATTGCTTTAATTGCTTTAATTGCTCTTCCATGTTAAAACCTCCCTAGAAAATTAACGCCTGTTTTTAGGCATAAAAAAACTCGCCCCTAAAAAAGGGACGAGGACATATTCGCGGTACCACCCTAGTTATTGCAAGGCCCAATATCCTTACAATCACTTCATTGACATAACGACTTGATAAAGCCGGCTTACCTTTACAGCATTAGGCTGGTCCCGGTAGCTGCTCACGGGCTGAATTCAAAATTGCATCGGTACGGCGTTGGCTCTCAATCTCCGGCCACACGCTCCCTGTCGTCCATTCACAATTTTTACTACTTCCCGGTCATAGCATTTCATATTTAAACTTACATTTTAGAGTTAATTATACAATAATAAACTGTTGCAAATCAAGGGACAACTAGCAACAAGCATGAATCACTTAATTATCTCACAAAACCATATAGAACTATACCGGTTGCAACAGCTACGTTTAGTGATTCTGCCTGACCCAAAATAGGAATGATTATATTTTGGTCTGTCATTGCTAAAAGCTGTGGCTGAATACCACTTCCTTCATTCCCCATTATAATCGCAAATGCACCAGTATGATGAATGTCGCTATAAGGCACCGCGTCTTCATCCAATGCCGTACCAAATACAGGTACACCTTGATCCTGTAAAAAGTCGACACATTCTGTTAATTCTTCACGTACTACAGGGATGTGGAAATGTGAGCCTTGTGCAGCTCGTAATGTTTTAGGATTGTAGATATCGGCACAACCCTTCCCTAAAATAACAGCGTCTAACCCAGCAGCATCAGCTGTACGTATCATTGTCCCAATATTACCTGGATCTTGAACAGCATCGATCAATAGCACTTTACGCCAAGATGTCTTCGCTTCCTCCTCTAAAACAGGCTGTTTACAAATAGCAAAAACACCTTGTGACGTTTCTGTTTCAGCAAATTCCTTCGCTACTACTGACGTCACCTCTACAATAGCGATTCCATCAATTGGCCATAGCATCGGTAAATCTACACCTTCACGCACAATAATCTGTAGGACTTGCTCCTTATGTTTTAATGCTTCTTCTATGAGGTGAAAGCCTTCGACTATGAATTCACCTGATCGTTCCCGCTCTTTTCTTGTTGTTGCCAATTTTTTCCAATATTTCACTAACGCATTTTGCGTAGATTCGATTCTCTTCATTGCTACCTATTACCGCCTTTTTCCTATATATTGACCATTATTATACCTTAGGAAATACCAAATTTCATAGCTATGTGAGAAAACTGTTATTTTTCTAAGACAAGTATAATTTTAGTACAGCTCTAATAAATCCATTATGCTATAATCATACATATTTCTCAGTAATTTTACAGTATCAAAAAAGGGGATGCGGATGAAAAAAACAATCCATGTAGTTGGTGCCATAATTGAAAATGATCGACAAGAAATTTTTTGTGCTTTAAGAAATACCCATATGGTGCTCGCTAATTATTGGGAATTCCCTGGTGGTAAAATTGAATCCGGCGAAACTCCTCAGCAAGCACTTTATCGAGAAATCCTTGAAGAATTCAACTGCATCATTCAAGTTGGTGATCCAGTAACGCAAACTCTTTATGAATATGAACCATTTTTCGTTCACCTAGAAACTTATCTAGCCACTATTGTCGAAGGTACTCCACAAATATTGGAACACGCTGAAGCAAAATGGGTTCCTCGTCAGCAATTGCTTGAGCTTTCTTTCGCTCCTGCAGATTTACCTTCCATTCAAAAATTATTAGCGGAACAATAAAACACATTTACTTCATATCATAAAAATGGGTCACTTGGTTACGACCATTTTTTTTCGATGCATACAAGGCATCATCCGCATTCTTTAGCAAGGTCGTACCAGTATCTTTAGATGTGACGGTTGCCAAACCAATACTTATGGTCACTTGCCCAACTGGCCAATGATCTAACGCAACGGTTTTTCTTATTTGCTCCCCTATCTCTTTTGCTGCGGCAATCTCGGTTTCCGGTAAAATCATAACAAATTCCTCACCACCATAACGAACGACGGTATCTTCTTTACGCGCTCGTTGTGTTAATAGCTGTGCCAATTGAGCAAGAACATCGTCACCTACTTGATGTCCAAACGTATCATTAACCTTTTTAAAGTGGTCAATATCAAGAATGCATAGAGAGAAAGGCTTAGCTGATTCATAATAACTATTGAGCTGTTGTTCAAGTTTTTCTTGGAAGAATCTCCTATTTTTTAAACCCGTCAGTTTGTCTGTCTCTGATAATTCAACTAAGGAAGCATTCACGGTTAATAATTTTGCCTGTTGTTGTTCGATTTCTACATATATTTGCTCCAAATTGGCTAACGCCTGTTCTTTTTCTTGGTAGGCTGCCTCTAGTAGCTTCTTAGCTGAACGTAACTCTTGTTCATAATCAATACGCTTTTGCATTTTGACTAAAATACAATCAATTCGCTCTACCGTATCTTCCGTATACAATCTAGCATTCATTAGAAAAGGTATGGCCATACCTTCCTTATGTTTGAGATGAATAAACAATTCCTCTACTTGCTGTTCTAAATTTATCGCCGGATAAAAATAGGAGTGAAAAATTAATTTATTAGGAGTAGATAGAAGTATTTCTAAATGTTGTTGTAGCAAATCCACCTGTTCAAAGCCTATCCATTTTAGTAAGGTGTGATTGACCTCGGCAATCACTCCTTCGTGAGTGATGGAAAGAAAACCACAGGGCGCATCATTAAGTCGTTGTTCCATTTACAATAATCCTTTCATTATCTTCTCTACAAAAATCCATAATACACTGAATGGTTTCATTTGGGTGACTAATGTGAGGGTAATGTCCTTTCGCTTCCATTAAGCTAAAAGTACTGTCTTTAATATGTTTATGTAAATAATCTCCTACACTTATGGGCACAATACTGTCCAAAACCATGTCCAAAAATAATCGGTTGATCTCCTTGTCCAACTATTTTTACATGATTACGAACAACAATATTTTCCATCCAACTAACTCCTTTTAGAAATATATGTAATAGTTTTATTGTGAACTTTGGTACGGTAATTATCAAGATTAATTTCCACTTGTAGATTGGACATACTTTGATCATTAAAAAGAGCAGCAATGCGTCCGCATACTGCTCATCATATTGTCTATAACCATTTTCTAATTGGCGGAATACTTTGCGGAAAGTGAAAAACATTAAATGGATCATATTTTGTTTTCACTTCTCTCAGCCTTCTAAAATTACGACCATAATAGGCTGTTGGCCAATCCTGAATAAATCGATCTGGGAAATTGACATAATCACCAGTGGTATATGGAGATAAAGCTCTTCGTATGTTCTCCACCCATTCGATATTTTTCTTTTCTTCAGCTGGCTTTTTCCAAGAAGTATTGTATTCTTGAGCCATTATTGCATTTCGGTAATAATAGGCTGTGCGAGTTGGCGAAATTTCACTGACTGCTCCTCTTAAGGATTGTTGCCAAATTGTCGTATTTGGATTAGGGGCAAGCGTTAAAAAATCCTTCATTCTTTTAATGGCCTCAAAAGGAAGTGGTCTCTCTATAAAGGAACCTGATCTTTTATAGAGAACTGGTTGATTACCACTCGGTAGATCAAAAAATTCTACAGCCTTGATATAGGGTACTTCCTTTATCCATATATTTGTTGGTGAACCTGCCTTCCTTAGAGGTCGAAGAAGTTTTTTTAACTCAGCTGTAGGACCCACAAATTCCCCTTGTGCTACAACCTCTCCAACTTCCTTAGTCTTTAACTCAATTTGCGATGTCAAACGCTTATCGGTAAAGGGAGCCCATTTTTGCCAAGTATTAAAAGCAAGCTCAAAATCGTCCCATCCCCATGTGATAGAAAAGAGCGAAACTTCACTGATAGCATGAAGCTTGAATGTTAATGAAGTAACAATCCCAAAATTACCGCCGCCGCCACCACAACTTGCCCAAAAGAGGTCATTATGATTTTGCCTATTTGCTTGGATGATTCTAGCCCCATCCTGTCCACTTGCCGTCACTATCTCTACTTCGAGGAGATTATCACAAGTTAGCCCAAAAGGTCGTGACAGCATGCCAATCCCCCCACCAAGAGTTAAGCCAACTACACCAACGCTACTTTCTGTGCCAGCAGGTATCGTTACACCATTTTCCCATAATTCTCTGTACACCTTTCCTAAATTGGCTCCAGCATCGATTTTGACCGACATATCTTGCAAATTAATAGCCATGTGATTCATATCACTTATATCAATGACAAGTCCTTTATTTAATATCGAATAATTTTCATAGCTATGGCGGCCACTGCGAACCCTGAAAGGTTCATTGTTTTCTCTTGCCCATCTCAAGGCATTCACCACATCTTTTGTTCTTTGACAAAATACAATTATTCTCGGATATTTTGGATTACTTAAATTATTATTCGTCCTGGCTTGTTCATAATTCGGATCTTCAGGAGTAACGATTCTGCCTGTAAGTTTCGCTTTTTTCACCTCAAACCCCTTTCCTATCATACCTAACTTATGTCATATCCTATGCTAGGTATCATAGGGAAAGAATTTGAAGTTTTAAGCATTTTACTTTTCTCTTATAAAAATACTCATTTCTTCATTTGAATCATATGATGCAGTAATGAACTATCATGTAGGAGGTGTTCTATGATTATTCATGTAGTAAGTGCTGGGGAAACGCTATGGCATATTGCCAATCGTTATGGGGTATCTGTGCAATCTATTACCTTATTAAATGCGTTAGCCACACCAGATCAATTAGCCATCGGACAATCACTTGTTATACCGTCACCCTATACCACCTATACCGTTAAAAGCGGAGATACATTATGGGCAATTGCACAGCAATTTGGCGTTCCGCTAGAAGCCATCATTGCAGACAATCATCTAACTAACCCTGATATGTTAACCCCTGGCACTAAATTAATTATTCCACCAATCATTCATATTGTGGAGCCTGGAGAAACTTTATGGCAAATAGCTCAAGAGTATGAGACGACCATCCAAGCAATTGTTGCTGTAAATCATATAAACAACCCTAATATGATTTATGTCGGCGCTCAGTTAATCATCCCTAGAAAATTACCCCTCATTGAAGTAAATGCTTATTCTTACCAACCATCTGAGGAAGCGATTGATTCCATTAATGCCGTTGGTCATCTACTTACTTATTTTAGTCCTTTTGCATATATGATGAAGGAAGACGGTACACTACAGCCTATAAACGACGAAAAAATGATAGCAGCTGCACAGGCTAAAAACATCATTCCTATGCTAACGCTCACTAATTTTACTTCTACAGAGGGTGGCTCTAATTTAGCACATGTTGTCTTGTCCAATGAAGATTTACGTGTCAAGGTGATGAATAATGTTTTGCAGGTAATGCAAGAGAAGGGCTATCAAGTTTTGAATATTGATTTTGAAAATGTTTTACCAGCAGATCGAGAAAATTACAATGCGTTTATACAATTAGCTGCGGATACGCTTCATCCAATGGGCTATCTCGTGTCAACTGCACTCGCACCTAAAACAAGTGCAACGCAAGCTGGAACGTTATATGAAGCACACGATTACGCGGCGCACGGTCGAATAGCAGATTTTGTGGTTTTGATGACCTATGAATGGGGGTATCGCTTTGGTTCTCCTCAAGCGATTTCCCCTATTAATGAGATGAGAAGAGTTGTGGAATATGCACTGACAGAAATACCAGCAAATAAAATTTTATTAGGCTTTGAGCTATATGCTCGTGATTGGCTATTACCCCATGTCAAAGGCCAAGAAGCCGAAACTTTTAGTCCACAGCAGGCTCTTAATCGAGCCATTGAATATGGCGCTACTATCCAATTTGACCAAACAGCACAATCCCCATTCTATCGTTATGCCGATGAACAAGGGAGAAATCACGAGGTATGGTTTGAAGATG
Organism: Lysinibacillus sp. VIII_CA; assembly: GCF_049943995.1. Taxonomy (NCBI): domain Bacteria; kingdom Bacillati; phylum Bacillota; class Bacilli; order Caryophanales; family Bacillaceae; genus Lysinibacillus; species Lysinibacillus sp. VIII_CA. The sequence goes on along the minus strand of NZ_JBNFXM010000002.1, from coordinate 202,148 downwards.
CAAGAAGTGCCCAAGCTAAATTTGACTTAGTCAAACAATATAACCTTCGAGGAATTAGTTATTGGGCTTTAGGTTTCCCATTTCCACAAAATTGGGTACTTTTAAATGAAAATTTTTCTATAATAAAACCTTAGCTTTTTCTTATTGTGTACTCAACTAATAAAGATATGCTACATTTTCCCGATTTTTTCCCATGATAAAAAGCTCATTTCAAAGCCATATTAAGATATATCAATTTGAAAGGAGCAACTCACATGGGAAGAGACAATAAACAAGGTCAAAGTAACAATAAAGGTTCATTACCTCAAACACCAAAAAATCAGAAGATCGCCCCTAATAAGGTTAGCGAGGAATTTTCTCAAGAGTTCATGGAGCTGATTAATTCAGTAACCCAAAATCAGCACAATAAGAAGAAAAAATAAGGGGGGGCTTCTGTTGGATTATCAACGTGCACATGAAATTGTCGCCTCACCGTTAGAATATGAAGTGAGCTATAATGGTGTATCCGTTTGGATTGATAAACTCCATGATGATGAGAAAACAGCGACTGTTCACCTACGACGCTCTTTAGAGGAGCGTTCTGAAGTAGATATATCCGAACTGAAGGAAGAATATCTCGTTCACTAGAAAAGAAAGAACCTGCTTCATCACTAAGCAGGTTCTTTGCATTGCTTACACACTATAATTTTCTTTATATTGAAGCTGCATCAAGACGTCATTTACATGGTGGTGCAAATCATGAAAGGTTTCCGAAATTTGCTGAGGTGAAATCGGTTTACTAAATAAGTAACCTTGAATATAATCACATCCATCTTCCATCAGAAACGAAAGCTGTTCAACCTCTTCAATCCCCTCCGCCACAACCTTCAAGCGTAAATGCTTGGCCATCGAAATAATCATCGATACAAGTGCTTCATCATTTGGATTATGTGGAACATTTCTAATAAAAGTGCGGTCAATTTTTAGACAATCTATTGGAAAATCCTTTAAATAGGATAAAGATGAATATCCTGTTCCAAAATCATCTACTGCTATTTGAATGCCAAGCGCCTTTAATTCATGCAGTAGCTGTGTCATTTGATCAATATTCATCGTCATACTTTCTGTAATTTCTAATTGTAGATAATGAGCATCCAATTTTGAACGTTGTAATATTCCAGCCACCATTTCAACTAAATCCTGTTGAAATAATTGTCCAAGTGAAAGATTAACAGCTACTTTGATTGGAGGTAACCCTTGTTCCTCCCATTGTTTCGCTTGCTGACAGGCTGTTTCTAATATCCATTTTCCAAGAGGAATAATAAGACCACATTCTTCAGCAATCGGAATAAATAATTCAGGTGACACAAACCCCCGACTTGGATGTCGCCAGCGTACTAATGCTTCAACAGATTCAATCGCACCACTCTTTAAATTTACCTGTGGTTGATAATCTAAATAAAATTCATTATTGGCTAATGCATTATGTAAATCTTGCTCAAGCAATATACGATCTGCAATTCCTTTAGACATGTATGGCTTATAAAAAAGAAATCTTTGAGGTATTTGTCTAGACTCTCGCATGGCTAGTTGGGCATGCATCAATAGCTCTTCCCCCGACCACTTTTCCTCTTGTAGGGCAATTCCCATATTCAAATTGCCATTTAACGAAAATAATTGTACCTGTAAAGGTTTTTTCATGGCACTTTTTAGATTTAAGCAAAATTGTAATAGCTCCTCAACAGTCTTTACATGGTGAATGTAAATGACAAATTGGCCCTCTTGTAGTTTGGTCGCAAAATAGTGCGGTGGTAAAATCGTTTGAATACGGTCTGCCACTAACTTCATCATTTTATTAGAATGACTGATTCCTATGGAAGAACGAATGGCTGCAAACCGATCAATTTCTATCGCAATGATTGCCTTTTGAAGTTCGTTTTCATGTAATTTTTCCTTTAATGTTTTAAGTAATAAATGTTCATTTGGCAATAGTGTAATATCATCATGATAGGCTTGAAATTGAAGCTCCCGTTGTGATTGTTCAAGATCTTTTTTGATTTTCAACAGTTGTTGAAACGGCTTTTCAACCGATGTATAATAAATTGCCTTTAAGAAAAAGTAAAATGCTAAAAATTGATAAATAAGGGCGGAGAAATCCCAAATAGCATGTGTATCTTGGCTTATTATAAAAAGCGTATCACTTACAATAAGCGATATAGCCGCACTGATGAGCCACATGGAACGCTTTGGCATTTTCTTAAAAAACCTACTAATAATATTTATTGTGATCAGTTGAAGAACAATAGAAAATAGGTGTACCATATTATCAATAGGATCTATCCATTGTACTGGCAAAAATTTTGGTGAAATAAATACTAGGAGAATACTTGCTATAACAAAAAGTAGAGAACCGCTATAACTAAGGATTCTATACTTTATTGTTAATTGTTTTTTAGGATATAAAATAATGAATAAAAAACCAAGTGATAAGTAAAAACGTATTAAGATATGTAAAGTGCCATCTATATAGTCCCATTTAATATAATGGTTATGGCTAAAAAATAAACTTACTAATTCAAGTAATGCTAAAATAAAAAACACATTTCCTATGTATAAAGTCTGATTGGATAGTAAGTGAGAAAATACTAAATAGGATTGTATGGCTATTGCCATTGTAAACACAATAATCAATACTTGTATAATCAATTTTAAATTTGTATAAATTTCACCTTGAAAAACATCATATACTTGATTGCTAAAAATTAATAATGGTATGACCAGTAGTAATGGTAATACCATGTACCAAACCTCTTTTTTATCGATCTGATTAAACCATTTGCCCAACACAAACCCTCCATACTACTATGTAAAATCACTAGGTATTTTTAACTACTGCAACTGAATAATTTATGTAAAATTGTATTTTTCTTTGACTACTTACAAATCATAACACTTTTATCGTAATTTGTATGCAGTCAAGAGAAGCATGCTAATATTCATTTTGTTACAATATTAGCATACTTTTGATATATTATTGCTTTTTTTCCACTCTAGAATCCTTATTTCTTAACTTCTTAATGATTCTTTCCCTTCTTTTTTTACTGGCTGCTACGGAAAAACCTAGTATATTAGCGATGTCTTGATCACTGCGATCTTCTACATAATATAAATATAAGATGCTTCTTTCTACCTGTTTTAACTGTCCTATCAAATTCTCTAGAAAGTTGGAACTTTGTGGATGGTTATATTCCTCTCGCTCGAACTCACTACGAAGATAATCAAGTGTTTCATCATCAACTGTTGCTATTTTCTCTAAATAGTTTTTTTCCTTTATTAATTCATTTAATATTTCTCCTTTTATGTTGGAATAAATATAACCAGATAATTGTCCTTTTGCTGGATCTGCTTTTAACCATGCCCTCCAAACAGCAATAGTCGCTACTTGGCGATAATAATCATAATCTTTATAAATTCTAAAGCTTGTAAGAATAGAACTAATCATCGGTTGCACACTTTCCAATATTTCTTCAAATGATTGGGTAGTTGTGGGCTTTCGATTGTTATGGATAGTCATTTGTCTCTTCCTGTCAACTATGCACAGTCTGATATTCCTAGGTGATGTTATCTTAAAATGGATATATATATAAATCGAATGTTCACTTTTATCATTTAATCGCTCAATATGATTCAAATTACTAGCAGTATTCATCATAATTACACCTTGTTTTTGTAAATTTGAACTATTTTCTTTGGTATTTCGTACATATTAAAACGATACTTGGACAAATTACTATTAAGGAGGCGAAATAGATGAATTTTCAAATTAGAGATGCGATTACAGCCAATGTACACGGTCAATCTGCAGCAGAAATTAAAGATATTGTTGAAGATGCCATTAGCCGTGGAGAAGAGCATTTACTCCCAGGACTTGGGGTATTTTTTGAAAAATGGTGGAAGCAATCAAGCTCTACTGAACAAGAAGCATTCGTTCAAAAGTTAGAAAAAGCATTTGCAAACTGATTTTTTATAAGCAATGCATTCCCTTTCCAATAAATGCATGATAATGTTTTACTTATCAGAAAATTTGGAGGGATTGGAATGACTGTTGTAGTAGAATTTATTGTCAATCAACTCAAACAGGTATTATTAGAAGAGCAAGTGTCAACAAACGAAACGGTACGACAGCTACATGGTAAGGATGAATCCCATCATGCGATGAGCTTACCTGATATCGTTGTTTTTCCACGTTCCACCGCTGATGTCAGTGCCATCTTAAAAGTCGCGCATGCACAACGTGTTCCGGTTGTACCATTCGGTGTTGGCTCAAGTCTAGAAGGAAATGCAATTCCCATTGCAAATGGTATTTCAATCGATTTCTCTGAAATGAATGCTATTTTAGAAGTTAGACCTGAAGACCTTCTTGTAAAAGTACAGCCAGGCGTCACACGTTCACAATTGAATAAAGAATTAAAAAAGCATGGGCTACAATTTACAGTGGACCCGGGTGCTGATGCCACACTAGGTGGTATGGCAGCTACTAATGCTAGTGGCACTACTGCTGTTCGCTACGGTGTTATGCGCGATCAAGTTCGTGATTTAGAGGTAGTATTGGCAGATGGCTCTGTGATTCATACTGGAAATTTAGCAGCGAAGTCCTCTTCTGGCTATCATTTAAACGGTTTATTCGTTGGCTCAGAAGGTACGCTTGGTTGCTTTACTGAGCTTACACTGAAAGTATATGGAATACCTGAATTTGTGACCGCAGGACGGGCTGTTTTTAATACAGTGGGCGATGCTGTCAGTTCCGTCACTGCATTATTACAAACAGGAATAATGGTTGGTCGGGTGGAGTTAGTTGATGAAGCCTCCATTCAACAAGTCAATACTTATCATGACATATCCTTTAACGAAAAGCCGACACTATTTTTAGAGTTCCAGGGAAATGAGGCAGGTATGCATGCAGATATAGCATTTGCCACAGAAATTTTTAAGGATTTTCATTGCCTATCTGTTGAATTTGAACAGGATAATGCTGGACGTAATAAACTTTGGGAAGCACGCCATTCATTGGCCTATGCCTATATGCATGCTCATCCTGGTAAAAAGCTTATGTCAACAGATGTTTGTGTTCCTATTTCCATGCTTGCCGAAACCATTTTATATGCAAGGGAGCAGCTAAATAATGTGGGACTAGTAGGAGGAATTGTCGGGCATGTAGGAGACGGTAACTTTCATGCGCTATTAATGTTAAACCCCGATGATGCGGAGGAGCAGACAAAAGCCGATCGCTTCAACGAGCAAATTGTTCAATATGCTCTGCTTCGAGGTGGCACATGTACAGGAGAACATGGTGTTGGCATTGGTAAGATGAAATATCAAGCTACTGAACATGGTACCTCTCTTGCAGTGATGAAAAGTATTAAGATAGCACTTGACCCCCTTAACATAATGAATCCCGGGAAAGTCTTCTCCCTATAACCATAAACAAACCGCCGATTCCAACAATCAGCGGTTTTTATTTATAAATCATAGCGGAAGCTCTTTACTAATATATCTCCCTTATAAAATTCCTTTGACTCGTCTCTTACAAAACCTAAAGATAAATAAAGATTAATAGCAGCCTGCATAATATCTCCTGAATGCAAGTATAGTGCCTGATCCTGTCTCTTTCTTGCAAAGGCAAAGCTTTCATGCAATAATTTCTTAGCAACTCCCTGCCCTCTTCCTTTTGGATGAACCCCCAATAAACGAACGATGGTCGATTGTATATTAAGCTCTGGCAGCCCATATGCTTTCTCTGCATCGGTAAATAATTGCAGTCCCCCTAAAATCTCATCCCCTCTCCTTGCTATTAGAATAGTTTCGGCGTTTGGATTGCCAACGGATGCTCGAATATCATTTAAATAGGACGCCCATTGCTCTGGGTCCTTATAATCCTTTTCATATTGCCCATAGCTTTCTACTAAAACCTTACGATAATCTGCATACTCTTCCTCTTGTAAATGTTCAATAACAATTTCCGCTGTTGTCATATATTTTCCCCTTTCAACTAAAGCCCACTTTTACTATAGGCCATTACTCTTTTTTCAATACGATGTGAGATCGATTCTGTAATAATCGAAATCCCCCAATAAATGATACCAACCGCAATGAAAGCCTCTAAAAATTTCAAGTTCACAGAAGCAACAATGTTCGCCACTCCTGTCAATTCTTTGATGGACAGAAAAAAAGCTAATGATGTGGCATGTAAAAAACCAATAAAGACATTAGTAAAGTTAGGAATTGACTTACCAAATGCTTGTGGTAAAACATACCGTCGCATTGCTTGTGTAAATGTTAAACCTATTGCATATGCCGCTTCTAATTGCCCTTTGGGGACACTTAAAATACCAGAGCGAATAATTTCCGATGCATATGCCCCTGCACTGAATGTGAATGCAAGTATTACAAAAAATAATATAGGAATTGAACTGGATTGAAATGATAAGTGAAAAGTATTTACCACACCATCCACTAGCATGGGTAATCCAAAATAAACAAGCATGATATGCATAATAATAGGTGTGCCTCTGAAAAAGGAAACATAAAAATTTAAGAAGGGCGTCAAAAATTTTATTTGTTTTATCCGTACAAAGGCTACCATAATTCCAATTACAATACCCAAAAAAACTGGGGTAAATGTCATGAATAGTGTTAGCGGTATTACTTTACTAATTTCTCGTAAAGCCTCCATCACAAATACAATATCAATGGTCATAGCACATCCCCCTAATAAGTTTCAACTTCTTTTGGCATATAGCGATTGAAATAACGTTCATTGAATTTGAATATTTTTTCAAGAATTATGACAATCGCAAAGTAAACGATCGATAATGCCACATATATTTCAAAAGCCCGTGTTGTGGACGCAATTAAAGTCTCTCCGCGCCCAACCATATCCATTACACCTATAGAAAAAGCGAGTGAGGTATCTTTTAATGAACTAATCATGGTGTTCGCTATATTTGGAAAAGCAACGCGGATTGCTTGAGGGAAAACAATTCGCAAAAAGGCTTGAGGCCCGTTTAAGCCCACGGAAAAGGCTGCTTCTATTTGCCCACGATCAACAGTTAATATGGCTGCACGAAATATTTCAGCAAAGGCTGCCGCATTGCTCAGTGTATACGTAATAATGACAAAATACATAGCATCCAATCGAGTAACATCAATATGAATGAGCTTTAGGAGTGCTGGTACTCCATAAAACACTAAAAACAATTGCACTAAGATTGGTGTGCCACGAATAAATGAAATATAAATTGTAATAATTTGCTTTAATAGCGCTACGTTTAAAAGCTTTGGTATTGCTAGCATAATTCCTAGCACTATACCAAAAATTATGGAGAACACTAGTATTTCTGCAGTTACTGGTAAATACTGAAGCAATGTTGGAAGTACTTTCGCAATGAGTACAAAATCAAGATTATTATCCATGCCTCTTTCTTCCTTCCTTGATTGTTAGAAGTCTACTGTATAATCATCACCTAACCATTTTTTACTTAGTTTGCTAATAACCCCCTCTTTCTTCAGCTCAACAATAGCCTCATCTAAACGCTCTTGTAACTTCACCTCATCCTTATTTAATAAGAAATAAACCTTCGAATTTAATAATGCATCCCCAACAACCTTTTGCTGTGCTTCATTGCTTTCGTTATAGTATTTCACGGCAAAGGGTGTCGTAATAATGGCATCAATACGGCCACTTGCTAGTTGATTATTGACATCGACTGAACCTGAAGAATACACGATATTCGCGCCTAAATGATGATCCTTATTATATTTTTCAAGAAAGACAGCGGAGTTACTTGTTGGCGAAACACTTACGTTTTTCCCTTTCAAATCTTCAATAGATTGGATCTCATTATTTTTTTCATTTACTGTCACCTTTAATGGGAAAACATTATACGGTTCTTTATTAAATAAAAACTTTTCCTCTCGTTCACTATTAACTTCCATTTGATGGGCGATGAAATCTATTTTTCTTGTTTCTAAACTTAGTAATAAATTTGAAAATTCCATTGTTTTCAAGTCAAATTCATACTCAGGTAACTTTTCATCAATTGCTCGAACTAGCTCCACATCATAGCCGGTTAAGTTGCCTTTTTCATCGATAAAACAAATATTTGGAAACTGTGTACCTGTACCAACGATAATTTTTTGGACATCTTCTCCTCCTTGCGCTGTTTTTTGTTCATTCGAATCTCCGTCCGATTTTTCTACACATGCTGTTAAAAGCGCCGTCAGCAAAAGTAGCATATAAAATAATGTTTTTTTCATATAATTCCCTCTCCTTCTTCTATGTTTGTGAGGGTAAGCTCACGGCAAGTGCATTCTTTACGTGTTCTAAACCAATTTCTGTTATGGCTCTATAGACACCACTTTCTCTCGAGCCAATTTCTACAATGGGCACGTAACGAACACCATATTTTAAGTCAAGAATATCTCTAAATGAATCATGATTTGTTACATCTACCGTTTTATAAGGAAGGTGCTGTTCTTGTAAATACGCTTTTATATCATCGCAATAGCTGCATCCCTGCTTTGACCAAACAATTATATCTCTAGTCACACTCATTATTTTTCCTCCTTATCTTACTGTTACTTGTTGCTGCAACTTTAAATGAATAGGACTTAAAAGTTCAAAGGAGCGTTGCCTTTCAAATTCCTTTCGTACAGGCGTGTGCAAAATGAACTCATCTATTTGGTATTGAACGTGAAAATGATCAAGTAGATTTTTAATTTCTTCTGGTGATCCATAAACAATATCCGCATCATATTGTTTGACCGTATATTCCTCTCCAGACTCCTGCCCAAATTTTTCTGCTAGCTCTACGGATTGTAGAGTCAACGTCCTACCGCTTGCTAAATGAACTTTTGTAATTTTTTGGTCTTCTATCAGTCCCTTTGCTTCTTTATTTGTAGGTGCTGCAACAGCTGCGATTGAGACCACAAAGTGGCCTTTAGGATGATGTTCACGATAAATACTAGACGCCTGTGCTAGTAATTCATTGTCACTATTAATAAATCGTGCAAAGACGAATGCAATACCAAGTCTTCCAGCAAGTTCTGCACTTTGTGGACTTGCCCCTAATAAGAATAGTGCCGGACTTACTTTTGGGATAGGTGTGGCTTGCACACCATGAAGATCATGATCCGTAGGTACATTTTGTTCAATTAATTGCTGTAAAAATGTGAGTCTCTTTTCAAAATCCTCGCCTTGATTGAGCGTGCCATATTGTAAGGCTTTTGTAGAAAGCGGTAAACCACCTGGTGCCTTCCCAACACCTAAATCAACACGCCCCGGCTCTAAGGATGAAAGGACATGAAAATTTTCAGCTACTTTGTATGGACTGTAATGCTGGAGCATGACTCCTCCAGAACCAATACGAATAGATGCGGTTTTTGCAAGTAAATAGGACACTAATACTTCGGGAGATGACCCTGCTAGTGCATCCGAATGATGATGTTCCGATACCCAAAAACGAGAGTAGCCTAACTGCTCTGCATTCTGTGCCAATGCGACAGTTTTTTGTAATGTTTGCTCATTTGTAGCTCCATCCATAATTGGACTTTGATCTAATATGCCTAATGTATAACTCATACACAGCCTCCTTAATTTCACTTATTCAAATAAATTTACTAGGTTTTTAAACAGACTGTTTGATATACCTACTTTTCTTAAATGGCAATCCTAAATTTCCACGCAATGTATCAGCTTCATAGTCTTCTCGATAAAGCCCTCTAGCTTGTAATATCGGTACTACTTTATCAACAAAATCCTCTAAGGCACCTGGTACCGTTACACCGATTATGAAGCCATCTGCTGCCTCCTGCTCAAACCATTCCTGTACAAGATCAGCCACTTGCTCTGCCGTCCCAAAAAATGCCGTTTTCGGAGTCGCCTCACGTAAAGCAACTTGACGTAATGTAAGCCCCTCCTGCTTAGCATAGCGTTTAATATAATCAGTCGTACTTCTAAAGCTATTTGACCCAATTTCTCCCAGCTCTGGAAACGGCGCATTCACATCATACTGTGTAAAATCATGATGATCGAAGTAACGACCAAGATAAGCCAAAGCACGGTGAATGGAAACTAATTCAACGATTTCCTGATACTTTGCCTCTGCCTCCTCTACTGTATCGCCAATGATTGGAGAAATACCCGGAAAAATCTTTACTTCATCTGGATTTCGCTTAAATGCTGCAACCTCAGTCTTTACTCTTTTATAAAACTTTTGTGATTCTTCTATAGATGTCCCATGTGTAAAAATGGCATCTGCATCCTTAGCAGCCAATCGAATCCCAGCATCAGATGCACCCGCTTGGAATATAACTGGCTGGCCTTGCCTTGTTCGCCCAATATTTAGTGGACCTTGGACTGAAAAATACTGCCCTTTATGATGTAACGTGTGTAATTTTTCTGGATCAAAAAATTGGTCATTTTCGACATCTGCAATAAAGGCATCATCTTCCCAGGAGTCCCATAATCCTTTAACAACCTCTAAATATTCTTCGGCGATTTGATAACGTTCTGCATGACTAGGATGTTGATCTATTGTTTTATTGTAGTTCAAAGCTGTACTTTCTAAAGGAGTAGTTACCACATTCCAGCCTGCACGCCCTGCACTAATATGATCTAAAGAGGCAAATTGACGTGCCACTGTGAATGGTTCGCTATAGGATGTCGATACCGTTCCAACTAGCCCTATATTATTGGTTGCTAATGCTAATGCCGATAATATCGTAATAGGCTCAAAACGATTTAAAAAATGAGGAATCGATTTTTCATTAATAAATAAGCCGTCCGCAATAAAAGCAACATCAAATTTCCCTTCCTCTGCTTTTTGAGCCTGCTGAATATAAAAAGGCAAGTTGACACTTTGATTGCTCGCTACCTTTGGATGACGCCAGCTTGAAATATTACCACCTACTCCGTGAATAATTGCTCCCAAACGAATTTTGTCTTGTCTAGCCATATCAATTCCTCCTTATTTTTATTTTTTACTAAACATAGTGGTTAAGTATGTTTTCGAGTTAAAAAAATATTTATTTACGATCATTCATAAATAAATTTGGATTGAGAATGATATTACAGTTCATTCAGACAATATGCAATAGGTTAAGTAATAGAAAAAATTTATCGGCTACATAAAAAATTTTATCACTCCATCATTTGTCCCCTTTCAAAATCCTTCGCTGTATGACAAATTGTCTCCCAAAAATCTGAAATCAATGTATCTTTATTTTTATAAGTTAGGAATATATGTTGATTCATATCCAGTAAATGCTTCACATCTACCTCAACAAATTCGCCGCTTTCAAGCTCATTTTTGACACAAAGCTGTGGTAAAAAGCTAATATAGTTTTTTGTGCGAATGAAGGCCTTAGCGATTTCTAAATGATCTGTTCGAACCTCTATATTGGCTGCTACACCCTCTACCTCGAACATTTTATGCACATAATTCCAATCAAACGCTCCACACTCAAAAAACACCATTTTCTGTTGTACCAATTCTTTCGCCTCGATGCATTCATATTGTGGTAAAGGATGTTCACAATGCTTCACAAGTTTCACAGCATTTTTTAATAATAACTCGTTGAATATTCCTTCTCTGTGCACATACTGAATGAAAGCTACATGTATTTGGTGACTCTCCAATTTTTCTAATAGCATAGCTGTTGAGCCTGTCACCAATTGAAAACGCAAATTAGGAAATTGTTCTTTCCATTTAGGTAACGCATCCGCTAAAAAATACTGAGCTGTTACGCCATTTGCACCAATACATACATCGTCTGTTTCCTGTGTCTTTTCCAATTGCTTCTTTCCTTGCTGAAATGTTTGCACGATTTGAGTGGCGAAAGGTAAGAAATCTTTGCCTTTATCTGATAATGTTACACTTCGTCCCTCTCGATAAAATAATTCAACCCCTAGCTCCCTCTCCAATGATTTGATGCGTGCAGTCACCGTCGGTTGAGAAAGAAACAAAGCGTTGGCTGCCTTATGCGTACTCTTGTAATGGACAACATATAAAAAAGCCTCTATATGGTCTATATTCATGTGAGTTCCATCCCTTCACTCCTTATTTAAATCTATTATATAAATAATTTTTTATATTCTCTATACTTTATAGGAAAACTTAGTTTTTAGTCCTCTATCACTCCATACAAAAGAAAAAAGTAACCCAGCGTCTCCCAGGTTACTTGACTATGTAGCGATGTAGCCATCCATCTTGACAACAAGCATCGCGCGTGGTGATCATCCCTCTGTCTGTCAGCCACTTGTAGGTTATTCATATGGGCACCCTCTGTTGCGCATATAAACTCTATTTATTGTACTTTTCAACTCGAAAAGTATAGTTCAAATCTTACGCTAGAATTGATGCAAGAACTGCTTTCTGTGCATGAAGTCTGTTCTCAGCTTGCTCAAAAATGTAAGAATTAGGGCCATCAATAACAGATGTTGCCACTTCTTCCTCACGATGTGCTGGCAAGCAATGCAGGAACATGTAGTTCGGTTTCGCATATGCTACAAGCTCATCATTGATTTGGTAATCTGCAAAATCTTGCAAACGTTTTGCTGCTTCTTCCTCTTGGCCCATCGAAGTCCAAACATCTGCATAAACAACATCTGCCTGTAATACAGCTTCCACAGGGTCATGTGTCACCATAATTGTACTGCCATTTGCCGCGGCAATTGCTTGTGCGTTAGCGATCACTTCCGCATCACATTCATAGCCTGCTGGTGTCGCCACAGCTACATTCATCCCAACATGTGCTGAAGCCACTATTAAAGAATGTGCTACATTGTTGCCATCTCCTACATAGGCAATTTTAAGTCCCTTTAAAAAACCTTTGTTTTCTGCAATTGTTTCTAAGTCCGCTAAAGCTTGGCATGGATGATAAATATCTGTTAATCCATTGATGACGGGAATAGCCGCATGCTCTGCTAGTTCCTTCACCATTGCGTGGGAATTTGCTCGGATCATAATCCCATCCAAATAGCCTGATAAGACATGTGCTGTATCGTAAATGGATTCACCACGGCCTATTTGTAAGTCACGTGCATGCATAAACATACTTTTTCCACCTAGCTGATTCATACCAACTTCAAAGGAAATACGAGTACGCGTTGAATGTTTTTCAAAGATCATACCAAGTGTTTTGCCTTCTAGTAATCTTGGACATTTCCCCTCTTTGGTAATCATTTTAAGCTGAGTTGCTAATTCAATAAGTTCTTTAACTTCTTGACTTGTATAGTCAAGCAACGTTAATAGGTCTTTTCCTTTTAAACTAGAAACTAACTTTAGCTGTACTTCTTCGAGTAATTTCATGGCCTTCGCTCCTTGTTTCATTGCTGTTGAAATCAGTATATCATGCATAAATATAAAATCAACTGAATTTTTATAATTTTTTTCGATAAATATTAAATGTGACAAAAATTCGTCATATTGAATATTTATGCATAATAACATTTTTTAAGATTGAATCCTTTGTAGTTTAATTATAGAAAGGGGTATGAATAAAGAAGGAACATGGGGCAGTTATTGAAAGAACTTGAAAACGTAAAAACCTCCTAACAATTTGTTAGGAGGTAAAAATTCTTTATCTTTATATACGGCTACTTACTCGATACTGCCTGTTGGGTATAATGTAGTTCCTCCAATGGAGACTTTGATTTCATTAGACAATGGAACATTATATTCATCAATAACCGTTCTCCACCATTCCCAAGCAAGACCTGTACATTCTCTTGCATAAATTCTTATATTTTTCGAATTAGCCGGAAGCGGTATGACTGTAGAAAAATGAGCTGTTTTATCTCTCCAGTTTCCATCCCACGTTTTATGAGTTAATACTTCATTTCCATTCTCATCATAGGAAAATTCGTCCCATGCTATTTCAAATTGAGCAACGTATGCACCATAATGATCAAGGATGATCTTGCCTTTAGAATATTCTGTAGCTGTCGTCTCAATATAATCTGTATTATTATGAACAGCAGCAATTGAATGATCCTTTAAGAAAACACTTGTATAGGAAATTGGATAAGCTGGATTTTTAAGACTAAATTCTCCATTATCTTTAATGACTTCTCTAATATCATTAAAGTCCTTTGAGACAATTTGATTATGCTTTTGTGAATCTCCGCCTAATACTACAGCCGTAAAGGAACTTTCCTCAAAAATATCCTTGTATTGTGCACTAGTTTCTACATTCGTGTTAACATTCTTCAGTAATGCTTTAAATGCTGCTTGTACATCCTTACTCTTAGAGCTTGTTTCTAATTTCACATAAATTGTTCTACCATAAGCTACATTCGACACCATTACAGGAGGAGCATCATTGCTTACCCCTTTACGAGTTAGCTCTGCAAAATCAACACTATCATCGAAAAGATCTGATGGATTGTTAGGCAGTTCTGCACTTACCGTATAAAAAATTTGTTTATATGCGGCAACCATCACTTTTTTCTCTCCATTCGCAATCGCATTAAAGTCAATTCCCAGTGAATTGTCGAGAACTTGGGCGTTTACATTCAAAGCGCTTGCTATTTGAGATTTGCTATAAACCATTGATTCTGAATATTGTAGTCTTGCAGGTAAAGTATGTGTAGAGGAATATTTCTCGCTCCAAGTAGATACTAACTCATCCACGGCTCCAGATACATTACCATATGTTGGATTATCAACAGTCAAAGTATTTTCTCTTTTCATACCAGGTAAATCAATGCTAATATTTAGGGGTTTTCTTTTAGCCACCAATAAGTTGGGTTGATTGTCTACAAAAGCTTGGTTGGCAAGTTGTAGGGCTCCTGGATATGTACGATTCGCCATCGAATCAATAATTGATATATCCACTGGTGAAGTTGTCAGTGATTTCTTATTGCGCTCCACCACTATAAATTTATCATTGGAGTTAAGCCCTTCTTTTGGAACAAAGCTATCAACTCTGTCACCATTCACTGCTAGTACTTCCCTGTTGTTGTAGTTCAAGTTTGCTATACCCGTATCAATGTCAGATTTGCTTTTTACACTAGAACTATTAGTATCAAGTGTTTCAGCAAATGAAATACTTGGATAATTTAGAATGCATAAACTAATAGATAAACATAATATAAACTTGATTGTTTTTTTAATTCCCAAATAAATCCACTCCTTTTATAGGAAATTATACCATATAAAAATAATTTTCAAATATAGTATTTTCGTTTCATTTTTTATTGTGCAAATAATATGTACTTATGATTATTATGATAACTATTATGTTAATTTTGTGCGATATGTCTACTATCTTTTTTCATTAACAAAAAAGCCTTCTAACATTTTAGTTAGAAGGCAAAACTACTGTTTATCTATTTACTCTCCATTCAATCAGTCGAATGTAATTTTATTGACTGCATCACGGTCTAATTTTTTAATGACTTCAACCATTAATTTAACAGCGTTATCATAATCATCACGATGTAGGATACCTGCATGTGAATGGATATAACGTGTCGCAATACCGATGGATAATGCTGGTACACCATTTGCTGTTACATGGATGGAGCCAGCATCTGTACCGCCGCCAGCCATTGCCTCAAATTGGTATGGAATATTGTTTTCGTCTGCTACGTCTAATACGAATTCACGTAAGCCACGGTGTGAAACCATAGATGCATCATACACAACGATTTGAGGACCTGCCCCCATTTTACTCGTTGATTCTTTAGCTGTTACTCCTGGAGTATCTCCTGCTACACCCACATCAACGGCAAATCCAATATCCGGTTGGATTTTATGTGTAGCTGTTTTAGCACCACGAAGTCCAACTTCTTCTTGCACATTTCCTACAGAGTAAAGAATATTAGGGTGTTTTTCATTTTGTAAAGCTTTCATTACATCAATAGCAATGGCACAACCAATACGATTATCCCAAGCTTTGGCCAATAAATATTTTTCATTTTTCATAACATTAAACTCGAAATATGGTGTTACCATATCGCCAGGACGTACGCCCCATTCAAGCACTTCATCTTTAGAAGCTGCACCAATATCAATAAACATATCTTTAATGTCTACTACTTTATTGCGGACATCAGCAGGTAAAATATGAGGTGGCTTTGAACCGATAACCCCTATTACTTCATCACCTTTACGTGTTGTAATTGTCACGCGCTGTGCCAGCATAACTTGGCTCCACCAGCCACCTACTGTTTGGAATTTGATAAAGCCTTTGTCATCAATTTGTGTAACCATGAAACCTACTTCATCTAAATGTCCTGCCACGACGATTTTAGGTCCGTTTTCATCGCCTACTTTTTTAGCGATTACACTACCTAGGTTATCTGTTTCTACAGTATCTGCATACGGTGCAATATATTTTTTCATGACCTCACGCGGTGCACGTTCATTACCTGCAATACCATTTGCATCTGTTAAATCTTTAAACATTTGTAATGTTGGATCTAGTTGTGTCATTCTTTTGCCTCCTACTTCTTATATCTATTTTATTATACTTCGTTTACCGAAATATTCCTAGCTTAATCGTCTGAAAATTGGTGTATTTCTTAATTATTTAATATCCTGTACGCTGACGATTATAATTTTCTTGGTTTTTTTCAATATATGCATGAACTACATCTTCGAAAGTAAAACCAAGATTGTATGCAAGTAAACCATAGCATTGCCAAATTGCTAGATATCGATCCTCTGTCGGTTGCTCGATAAAAGCTAAAATAGCACTTTGTGTCTCTATAAATGTTGCTGTTAAATGTCTCTGTTCTTCTATCACAGGCCATTTTTCGATGGTTGTATAGTTCTTTAATAAGCCTAAGGAAAGGATAAAATGAATAGAATCCACATATTCTTCTAGAATGACTTCTCGTGCGGAAGGCCCTTTTGTACTCCAAAATTTAAAGCAGCGCGTTTCATTGGCTAGCTCAGCTAGCTCTACCAATAATGCTAGTCCTTTTTCTTGAAATACATCTTGCTGAATATTTTGAGTTTGCTCAATGAAATCATCCAGCTCTTTTTGCATCATAAACAATTGTTGTATATTCATTTTTTTCTCCTAAATTTCTAAAAAATATTTAAATAAAAGTGAAACTATTTGACCTCCCCAATCGTATAGGAAAGAATAACCTTTCTTCAAGGGGGAAATTTAAACATGTTGCCGTTACTAATTCGACTTGCTGTAATAGCGCTTATTATTTATGTATTTTATAAAGCGATTCGTTATATAACTGATCCTAAACGCAAACTTGACGAAGCCTATGAAAAAGGCCAATATTACTTTTATGATGACGTTAAAAATGTCCGGAAAAATTTCTTTATTTCCTATAAGGGTGCTCTTTTTGAAGGCGAAAAATACTTAGGTACAACAGAGGATGCCTTCGAGGTTGTCACTATTTTTGTCGGCGCACGTGATACTGCCACATTGCAGGGCTTTACAAAAGGCGACTTTGAATATTTACAGCAAGAAATACTATTGAATTATCCAAGTGCGAAAATCAATTGGAAGCAGCCCATTGAACAGCTTATGCGTAACACATCCTCTTGATGAGGATGTGTGTTTTAAAATGTTTTTATTTATATCCAAAGCTGTACGATAATAAAAATTTGGATGGCTGCCAGTAGAGGAAATCCAAAGGCAAAACTATTATGGCGTGTTTTGTGACGGAATAAATACATGCCAAGCACTCCACCTACTGCCCCTCCTACGATGGCTAGTGTGAACAAAGTACGCTCTGCAATACGCCATTCATGCTTTTTAGCACGCGATTTGTCCATCCCCATTAAAATGAGCAACACAATCGATATAATACTCATATAAGCTAATACTGCTTGTCCCATTTTCTACTCCTTTATCAAAAAAACGTATATGATTAATCTAACACAAAAAAGACTGATGGAAAAATCCATCAGTCTTTTTCTTCACCTATCGCATTCGCTTTCGGTGCAGAAATAATATTTAACTGAGTCAAATATTATTTAGCTACTGCTTTTTTAGCAGCGTCTGCTAATTGAGTGAATGCAGCAGCATCAGTTACAGCAAGGTCAGCTAACATTTTACGGTTAACTTCGATACCAGCAACTTTTAAACCGTGCATTAAACGGCTGTAAGAAAGACCGTTCATACGAGCAGCTGCGTTGATACGAGTGATCCATAATTTACGGAAATCACGTTTTTTCTGACGACGGTCACGGTATGCATATTGACCTGACTTCATTACTGCTTGGTTAGCAACTTTATATAATGTATGTTTTGAACCATAGTAACCTTTAGCTAATTTTAATACTTTTTTACGACGTTTGCGCGTCACTGTTCCGCCTTTTACGCGTGGCATATGAATTACCTCCTGCTTTTCATTAAAAAATGAATGTTAGTATTTTTGTAGTCAATTATTTCATGTAAACAAGTAAAGATTTGATGCGTTTGAAGTCACCAGATGAAACGATGTTTGCTTTACGTAAGTGACGTTTTTGTTTCGTAGATTTGTTTGCGAATAAGTGGCTTCCATAAGCACGGTCATATTTTAATTTACCTGAACCCGTTTTTTTGAAACGTTTCGCAGCTCCACGGTGAGTTTTCATTTTTGGCATGTCGAATTCCTCCTAAACTGTTCGTCTAATATTATTTCTCGTTCTTTGGTTGAAGAACTAAGAACATGCTTCGGCCTTCCATCTTCGGTTTTTGTTCTACCGTTGATACTTCAGCACAAGCTTCAGCAAAACGATCTAACACACGTTGACCAATATCTTTGTGTGTAATCGCACGACCTTTGAAACGTAGGCTACATTTTACTTTATCGCCTTTTTCAAGGAATTTAATCGCATTACGTAGCTTCGTTTGGAAATCATGTTCATCGATTGTCGGGCTCAGACGAACCTCTTTCATTACGATGACTTTTTGATTTTTACGAATTTCACGGTCTTTCTTTTGCTGTTCAAACTTAAATTTACCATAGTCCATGATACGAGCGACTGGCGGCTTGGCTTGAGGGGCCACAAGGACAAGATCCAAGTTTACACGAGCGGCGATTTCTAGCGCTTCATTACGTGTCTTTACACCAAGCTGGTCACCATTGTGATCGATTAATCGAAGTTCACGTGCGCGAATGCCTTCGTTTACATACATGTCTTTGCTAATAGTAATCCACCTCCAAGTAGTTGTCGCGAATACATGGTTTGGGCAAAGCCTTGCCCGGTTGAACGGTACATCCTCTTGTCATGTCCATAAAAAAAGGACGGACATTTTGAAGATGTCCGCCCGCTATATGTGCATGCGCAAGTCTACGCAAAACAATTCAACGTGTCATACCTGTTCACAGCCTTTAAAGCGTTGTATCAGGTGAGAAGCGGGCAGCCTCTACTTCAACCACAAACTTTGTATTCATTAACCTTAATTATATTAGCATGTATATGATAAGCTGTCAAATACTAATTTTCTTATCATTTCTAGATTGACCTACTATTAAATAATTTATACAACAGCAAGATTCATTTTATACAAAAAACCTCACTTATGCAAGTGAGGTTTTTTAAGAAAGATTATTTTGTAATTTCTGCTTTTATAGCTGCTAGGAAATTCTCAAAGCTAATTGTTTCGGAATCTTTTGAGCCATAGCGACGAACATTAACACCATTAGCTTCAACTTCTTTATCACCAATGACAAGCATATACGGAATCTTTTTCATTTGTGCTTCACGAATTTTATAGCCTAATTTCTCTTCACGATCATCCATTTCCACACGTAAGCCCGCTGCTGTTAATTGCTCTTCGATTTGTTTTGCATAATCGAAGTGTGCTTCATTCGATACTGGAATGACTTCTACTTGGACAGGAGCTAACCAAGTTGGGAATGCACCTTTATATTCTTCAATTAAGAAGGCAACGAAACGCTCCATTGTTGATACAACGCCACGGTGAATAACGACTGGACGATGTGGTTTGCCATCCTCCCCAACGTAGCTTAGGTCGAAACGTTCTGGTAATAAGAAGTCTAGCTGAACTGTTGATAAAGTTTCTTCTTTACCAATCGCTGTTTTTACTTGCACATCCAGTTTAGGACCATAGAATGCTGCTTCACCCTCAGCCTCGAAGTAATCTAAGCCAAGCTCATCCATTGCTTCTTTTAACATACTTTGTGCTTTTTCCCACATAGCATCATCATTAAAGTATTTTTCAGTATCAGCAGGGTCGCGATATGATAAACGGAATGAATAATCATTTAAATCGAAATCTTTATACACCTCTAAGATTAACTGCACGACTTTTTGGAATTCTGCTTTAATTTGGTCTGGACGAACAAAGATATGTGCATCATTTAAAGTCATCCCACGTACGCGCTGCAGGCCAGAAACTGCTCCCGACATTTCATAGCGGTGCATTGTTCCAAGCTCAGCAATACGTAATGGTAAGCTACGATAAGAATGCATGCTATTTTTGTAAACCATCATATGGTGAGGACAGTTCATTGGACGCATAATTAATGTCTCATTGTCCATTTCCATTGGTGGGAAAATAGAATCTTGGTAATGATCCCAGTGACCTGAAGTTTGATAAAGCTCTTTTGAACCTAATACAGGTGTATAAACATGCTTATATCCAAGAGATAATTCTTTATCGACAATATAACGCTCAATAACACGACGAATTGTTGCACCATTTGGTAACCAAAGTGGTAAACCTTGGCCGACCTTTTGAGAAGTTGTAAATAGCTCTAATTCCTTCCCGATTTTACGGTGATCACGTTCTTTTGCTTCTTCTAGCATTTGTAGGTGATGTTTTAATTCTTCTTTTTTGAAGAACGCTGTACCATAAATACGTTGTAGCATTTTGTTATCAGAGTTCCCTCTCCAATAGGCACCTGCTAATGATAGCAGCTTGAATTCGCGAAGTTTACCAGTAGATGGTACGTGAATACCACGGCAAAGATCGAAAAATTCCCCTTGATAATAAATGGACACTTGCTCATCTGCAGGGATTGCCTCTAGTAATTCTAATTTATATTCATCGCCAATTTCTTCATACATTGCTTGTGCTTCCGCACGACTTACATTTTTACGTTCTACCTCTAGATTTTCAGCAATAATTTTTTTCATTTCCTTTTCAATTGCTGGTAAATCCTCGGCAGTGATGGGTGTAGGAGAATCAATATCGTAGTAGAATCCTCCATCAATGACAGGACCAATACCAAGTTTTACATCTGGGAATAAACGTTTAATTGCCTGTGCTGTTAAATGAGCTGTTGAGTGACGTAAAATCTCAAGTGCTTCTTCATCATCTTGTGTAATAATGGCAATTGTAGCATCTTCTTCGATTGGTGTTTTTAAATCTACCAATACATCATTAATTTTACCTGCATAAGCTTTTTTTCGTAAGCCAGGGCTGATTGATAAGGCTACGTCATCTGTTGATGTACCTTTTACAAATTCTTTTACTGCGCCATCTGGGAAAGTTAATTTAATCATTTCTGACATATTCTTTGCACTCCTTTGTTAAGTTGAATACATAATGATTGATTGTAGACTAATAAAGTGATTCAGCTGCCTATATGAGCGCTCTCCACAATTGGACTAAGCGAAGTCTCCACATCTAAAATAATAAAAAAAGCCCCGTCCCTCACAAAAGGGACGAAGCGTATGCTCGTGGTTCCACCCTTCTTCCTTCCGACTTATCAAGTCAGACGAAGCTCAAGGCTAGCTAACGGGCTAGGGACCGGCGAAAGATTATCCCTTTCGCTGCTCAGCAGGTAGTAAATGATGCGTTCAAACTAGGAAGCTTTCAGCCGTTGACTTCCCTCTCTAGAAGCTGATACACAAAATTCATGTCCTCATCAATGCATATTGATATTTAGTATATGAGTCAGTATACGCTCGATTGTCGAAAAATGCAACTACCAATGTTACATCCTACGGTTATTGCCACGCATTTCAATTGGCTCTGTCAAGGCTTTAATACGCTCCATTATACGGCCTGCCTTAACAACCTCAATATCACCTTTTTGTGATTGAGCTAAATGGTGCTCTAATTCTCCATAATTAAAATTTGATGTAATAAACGTTGGCAATTGTTCCGCCATACGATAATGGAAAATAGTCCCTAAAATTTCATCCCGTGTCCAGGCGGTCATTGTTTCTGCACCTAAATCATCGAGCATTAAAACAGGTGCCTTTTTAATATAATCTATTTTTTCATTCAATGTATTATCGCCAATAGCATTTTTCATTTCCCGTAAAAATTCTGGCACGAAGACAACCACTGAACGTATTTTAATAGACGCTAGCTCATTGGCGATTGCACCAAGCACAAAAGACTTCCCCACGCCGAATTTACCGTATAAGTAAAAACCCTTTGATGGTAAATGACCTGATTCTTTTGTCGCTTTTACAAATTGTGCTGCTTTTTGGGCAATCATCACCCGAGACTCATCATCGATACTTAAATCTTGAATAGTTGCTTGAAGCACATCTTTTGGCATATGCATACTTGCAATCATATTCGCGACATCCCGACGCTCTTCTTCCCTGATCTTTTGCTCACAGCGTACATAATCAATTTCAACTGTATTCCGAACTACCCTTAGAGTAGGGAGGAAGCCTTTTAAATAGTTTGTACAATGTTCTGTGTTATCACAACCACAACATTCCGTAGATTGACTAATAAATTCATGCAGCTTAGGTAAATTTCGTTCGATATTATCATAGCTTAATTCATCTGCATGACGTGCAAGAAATTCCTGTACTCGGGGATTATCTAAAATTTCACGTCGCATAGCTTCATAGCGTTCTTGAAACGAGGGTACATTAATAGCTCGTTTTAATGGTCCATTTATTGGTTCGATTGTTGTTCACCTTCTTTACTATTCACTTTTCCCTAGCATTTCTAATATTTTTTGACGTTCTTTTTCAAAATCTATCGTGCTAGAAGTACTTTCCTCTTGTTTCTCATCACGTTTATAAAACCACTCAGGAACTTTTTCTTCTCGTTGATGTCCTGAACGTCCCTTAACACGCTGACTCGTTTTAGTGGTCGTTTGAGGTTTATTTTTCCAAGTTGTATATTTATCATGCTCTTGGCGTGCAAGTTCCATTGCTTCTTTAGCGGTTTGAATATTTTTACGAACCCAATGATCCGCAATCGTTTCCACATATTTTTTAGGTAACTTCATATCCGTTGTTAACATAACATACTCTAGCAAAGCATTGACTACCCCAACCGGCATGCCATGCTGTACAATCAAACTTTCCGCAAGTTGTACAGAGGTTTGCAAAGGTTCTTTTCCATTATTAATGTCACGTAACACTTGAATAGGAGCTGTAGTCTCTAAATAGTGTTGTAGCTCCTGATCCTTCGTTTTTTGTCCCGTTTCTTCTAATGGCAACTGTTCGCTAACTCTCGCTATTTTGGGCGGCTCTTTTGACACAGTTAACTTATAGAAATCAGCAGCTGCCTTGCGTAAGCGCTCTTGAGAAATTCCTAAATCATCGTCTAAAGCAAGAATCACCACTTTTTGCATATCGAGCGCTGTTAAATGATATAAAAATGCTAGCTTTGCGATAGCCTCACGAACTTCTAATGTCAGTAAACTAGACGGTACCAATTGCTCGGATAACCCTGCTTGTAACAAATCGAAGTCAAATTGCTCCAAATAAAAAGGATACACCCTTTGTTGTTTATCCTTACGATTCGTATCCACTTGTAAATCTGATGGAATATTGGAATGAACGGGCTTATAGACATCTATAAAGGCACGAGATACATCCTTTAACTCCGCGTCCCTTACAGGGGATATAAAACGTTGACGCAAATTACGATATGCATGCTCTCCAATTTTGCTAAATAAAAACATCGACAACAACGGGTCTTTCATAAAGCTTTCTGCATCTAATGGACGCTGTAGCTCATATAAAAAACTCCGCTCACCAGCATTTTCTTTTTTCCATGTACGTAGTAAACCAATCGCTTCAAGGGCTATTCGTGCCTCAAACACTTTACCAATGGGCAGACCAAGCACATTCATTAAATAATAATGTGTCATTTGCTGCTTTGGTATCTGCTCTGCTTCAGCCCATAAAGTTAAGTATAGGCTGATGGGGTCTGAGCCCGTTAACGGTTGATAGAATAATGTTACTAATTGACGCTCTTGAGTAGAAAATGCATGAGGTAGACGAATGTCAAAAGGATCGCCAGGCTGCAATTCCTTATATAAATGAATCAACGTCATTCATCCTCTCTATTTTCTATGATTTCTGCTCCGTTTGACGTTGAATAATATCTTTAATCTCCTCGATAAAGACATTGATATCTTTAAACTGTCGGTAGACCGATGCAAAACGGACATACGCCACCTCATCAATTTTGGATAAGCGATCCATGACCAATTCACCGACATCTTCTGAACGTACCTCCGAATTTCCAATACGACGAAGATCTTTTTCAATTGATAGGACAAGTTGCTCCAGTATATCAAGCGCAACTGGGCGTTTCTCACAGGCACGAATAAGGCCACGAAGTACCTTTTCACGGCTAAATTCCTCTCGTGAACCTTCTTTTTTCACTACAACTAATGGGGTCTCTTCAATTTTTTCAAACGTTGTAAAACGGAAGCCACATGACTCACATTCACGACGTCTACGAATTTCTTTGTTATCATCTACTGGCCTCGAATCCACAACACGCGTTCCGTTAAATTGGCAAGATGGACATCTCATATAATTACTCTCCTGGTTTACAACAATTTAATATTTCTATTATAACAAATTTCCTACATATAAGAAAAGTGCATTCACGTAGTGAGCTCATGATAAACCTAAAGCACCTAAAGTACAAGGAAAGTTTTTTAAAAAAAGCACATTGAAACCCGTTAGATTTCAATGTGCTCAAGATAAAAATATTATTATGCGTTAACTGTTTCTAATGCATTAGCTACTTTTTTCACTAGGTCCACAACACGCGCAGAGTAACCCCATTCATTGTCATACCAAGCAAGTACTTTCACTTTACGGTTACCTAATACCATTGTGGAAAGCCCATCAACTGTTGATGAGTAAGTCGTTGTGTTGTAATCAGAAGATACTAGTGGTTCAACTGAGAAATTTAAAATACCTTTCATTGGACCTTCTGTTGCAGCTTTTACAAAAGCTGCATTAACAGCATCAACTGTTACATCTGTATTTAAATCTACTACAAGGTCCACTAAAGAAACATTTGGTGTTGGAACGCGAAGTGCCATACCATGAATTTTACCTTCTAATTCAGGTAGAACTAATTTTAATGCTTTGGCAGCACCTGTAGATGTAGGAATAATTGATTGTGCGCACCCACGTGCACGACGTAAATCTTTATGTGGATTATCTAAGTTCTTTTGATCGTTTGTATAAGCATGAACAGTTGTCATCAAACCATTTTCAATACCAAATGTATCATTTAATACTTTTGCTACTGGTGCTAAGCAGTTTGTTGTACAAGAAGCGTTTGAAATTACATCATGTTTAGCAATATCAAGTTTGTCATCATTAACACCTAAAACAATTGTTACATCTTCGTTTTTACCAGGTGCTGTTAAGATAACTTTTTTCGCGCCAGCCTCTAAGTGCATTGCTGCTTTGTCACGTTCATTAAATTTACCTGTAGCTTCTATAACGATATCAACACCCATTGTAGCCCAAGGTAATTTTAATGGGTCGCGTTCGCTAATAATTTGAACTCGTTTGCCATTTACAACTAAAGCATCGCCTGCTGGTTCTACTGTACCTTCAAATGTTCCGTGATTTGTGTCATACTTAATCAAATGTGCTAACGTTTCTGCTGGATAGCTAGCGTTAATAGCAACAATATTTAAATTTTCTTGTACGATCGCTTGGCGGAAAACCATACGTCCGATACGTCCGAAACCATTAATAGCAATTGATACTGTCATTTAAAAATCCTCCTGTGAGTACATACTCAGATTAATTATATACTTTATGGTGATTAGTATAACACAATTTTAAAAAAGATGAACATTATATACTCATATTATTAAAGTTCTTATTTTCTGAAAAATTATCTCTTATTATGGCATTCACCCATAAAAAAATGTGTAGCAAGATGTACTTGCTACACATTTTTAGTCTGAAGCCATTTAAATTACACCCCAGAAAGCTAGAATTTTCTTTAATTGTTCCTCTGTATTTTCCAGATTCTCATTATTATAAATGACTGCATGAGCTCCCTTTTCTTTCACAGACATAGGCAACTGTGAATGCATGCGCGCCAAGGCATCCTCTTTTGTTAAATGATTGCGTTCCATTAAACGTCGAAGCTGAACCTCTTCACTTACCGACACTACAATGATACGCTCTACAAAATGCTGAAGCTTACTTTCAAATAACAGGGGAATATCCATGACAACATGTTCATGACCGCTCTCTAAATAGGCATCCCGTTGACGTAGCATTTCCTTTCTAATGGCCGGATGCATAATATCATTTAAAATTTTTCGTTTGGCTGGCTCATGAAAAATAATATTTCCAAGCATTGTCCGATTCAAATTGCCATCCTCTAGTAAAATATCTTGGCCGAAGTTTTCTGCAATAAATGCCAATGTCTCCGTTCCTGGTTCGACAACATCTCGCGCTACAATGTCTGCATCCACAATCGGTAATCCTAGTTCGAGCATCATTTTTGCTACTGTACTTTTTCCGCTTGCAATACTTCCTGTAAGTCCGATAATCATTGTTAAATCCCCTTTAATGTTGACAATTTGGGCAAAAAGACGACGTCCGCCCACCAATCGTCATTTGACTTGTTGCTGTTTCACAGGCGGGGCATATTTTTTTTCCATACATTTTCAAACGATTCTGCATGCTCCCAGCTTCCCCATTAATATTTCGATAATCAGAGATAGTTGAACCACCTGCTTCAATACTTTGACGTAAAACAGCAACGATCTCCTCAAATAATGCTCGTTTGCGCTTCTCACTTATGCGGTTCATTTTTCGTGCAGGATGAATTTTCTGAGCGAATAGCGCCTCCGTTGCATAAATATTGCCACAACCCGAAATGACTTGCCCATCCATAATCACTTCTTTTACGGCCTTATTCGCATATTTCGGTAATGTAGATTTTGTTATAAAAAATTCACACGCTAATTCATCAAAGGGCTCTGGTGCCATTTTTGTTAATGGTATATGATCTTCAATTTTTGCCAAAAATCGTAGTTCACCAAAACGTCGTATATCTGAATAAATTAAGTAACCACCATCAGCCATCTTAAATGTTGCATGTATATGCTTTTGGAATTTGGCTTCATTGATGTCTTCTGGTGAATTTACAACAAACCATGCACCTGTCATTCCTAAGTGACTAACAAGAACATAAGGAACCTCATCTTTCAATAAATGAAAGAAAATATATTTCGCACGTCGTTCAATTTTTGTAATCGTCATTTCAGACAATGTTAATTCAAATGCATCAGGCTCCGCTTGTTTAACAATACATTGTTTCCCCTCACTAAAAGAAAAGTGTACCCTTTCAGATAGCTGAACATGTTGAATTGTACGTCCTTCAACCTTTGGCTTCAATGCCTGGACGACACCTTCTACCTCTGGTAACTCAGGCATTTGAACCCCTCCTTATTTTGCTTCATACCATGTCGAACCATGGTTAAAATCTACTTTTAGCGGTACGGAAAGCTCAATCGCATTTTCCATTACCTCTGGTACAATTTTTTCTAACATCGCAATCTCTTCCTTAGGTGCTTCAAAGATTAATTCATCATGCACTTGTAAGAGTAGCTTTGCCTGCATATTTTCCTTTTTTAGTCGAGCATCCATATCAATCATTGCTTTTTTAATAATATCCGCAGCACTTCCCTGAATCGGGGTATTCATAGCCGTACGCTCAGCAAAACTTCTTAAATTAAAGTTCGAGCTTGTGATATCTGGTAAATACCGACGTCTATTTAAAATCGTTGTGACATAGCCATTGAACTTCGCATTTTGCACAATATCATCCATATACTGTTTGACGCCTGGGAAACTAGCGAAATATTTCTCAATAAAAGTTGCCGCTTCCTTACGGGTAATATCTAGATTTTGTGATAGACCATAATCACTGATTCCATAAACAATCCCAAAGTTCACAGCCTTTGCTGCACGACGCATATTACTATCAACTTCTTCTTCGGATACATGGAATACATCCATCGCTGTTCGTGTATGAACATCCATCCCTTCACGGAAGGCCTCTACAAGGTTTTTATCTTCCGACATATGAGCGAGTACACGTAATTCGATTTGCGAATAATCCGCAGAAAACAGGATCCAATCCTCTTTTGAAGGGACAAATGCTTGACGGATTTTACGTCCCTCCTCTAAACGGATAGGGATGTTTTGTAAATTTGGATCTGTCGAGCTTAGTCGTCCTGTGGCGGTTAGAGCTTGTTGGAAACGAGTATGCACCTTGCTATCCTTTTCATGTATTTCCTTTAGCAACCCTTCAATATAAGTAGATTGTAATTTACCAAGCTGACGATATAACAGAATATATTCAATAATGGCATGCTCTGATTTTAATTTTTCTAATACATCAGCAGCCGTCGAATAGCCCGTCTTCGTTTTTTTAATAACAGGTAAGCCCAATTTATCGAATAAAATAACACCTAATTGTTTTGGTGAATTAATATTGAAGGTTTCTCCTGCCTCCGCATAAATTTCTTGTTCAAGTACGACAAGCTTATCGTTAAGCTCTTGTCCCATTTTTTCTAGCGTGGCACGGTTAACAGTAATGCCTTCACTTTCCATCTCACCTAAAATGGCTGCCAGAGGCAATTCCAACTCTTTATAAAGGTCAAATTGTTCATTTTCTTTTAATAATGCCTCTAGCCTCGGCTGTAATGACCATACAGCATAGGCTTTTCGGCTAACATGCTGAGCAAGCTTATCTATTTCAGGTACAGCACGTTTAGCTCCCTTTCCATAGACCGTTTCATCTGCTTGTACATCATAATACCCAAGCTCTCTTGCAAGAGTGGCAACATCATCTCCACTAAGTCCGGGATTATTAATATACGAAGCAAGCACTAAATCAAAATCAACGCCAGCTAATTGAATACCTGCTCGTTTTAATGCCGCTTTAGACGCTTTGGAATCAGACATATATTTTATTTTTGATGAATCCTCTAACCAGCGACGTAGTATATCTGATTTTGCCGCAATCTCAAAAGGAATGTATTGAGTCTTTGTTCCATCAGATAATGCCATCCCTAGTAGCGCACAGGTGTGGTAATGTTCATTCTCTAGCTCCACATGCACAGCCATCACATCTTGTAAGTCTTCTTGGCGTACTTCTTGAACTTGTTCAAAATCAAAAGGTGTTTGCTCTTGCTCTTGCACTGTAAAATCACTTTTCTCGAGCAGTGATTTAAAGCCCAGCTCACGCCATACATTCATTAATTCTTCTTCATTTGGTCCGTTGTAAGCGAGATCAGTTAGTGAAATGGTAATTGGTGCATCTGTATAAATCGTTGCCAGTTTCTTACTCATAATAGCCTGCTCTTCATTGGCTACCAGCTTTTCTTTCATTTTAGAAGCTTTCAATGTATCCATCGCCTCATAAAGTGCCTCAACGGAGCCATGCTCTTTTAATAGTTTGACGGCAGTCTTTTCACCAACACCTGGCACACCAGGAATATTATCTGAAGAATCACCCATTAAGCCTTTCATATCAATAATCTGTAGCGGCGTTAAACCGTACTTTTCTGCAATAAAGGCCGGAGTATTTCTCTCAATTTCTGTAATCCCCTTTTTCGTTATATAAACTGTTACTTGCTCCGTCGCAAGCTGTGTTAAATCACGGTCACCAGAAACGATAATCACATCCATATCCTGTGATGAAGCTTCTTTCGCCAGCGTCCCGATAATATCATCCGCTTCATATAAATCTTGCTCGTATTGTTTTATTCCATAAGCATCAATTAGCTTTCGTATATAAGGGAATTGCTCCGATAATTCTGGTGGAGTCTTTTGTCGTCCACCTTTATATTCTGTAAAGGTTTCATGACGGAAAGTTGTTTTTCCTGCATCAAAAGCCACTAAAATTTTCGTTGGTTGTTCTTCCTCTAATATTCTTTGTAGCATTGTTGTAAAGCCGTATACAGCATTTGTATGAATACCACTATCATTCGTCAACAATGGCAACGCAAAAAACGCGCGATATGCTAAACTATTACCGTCCAATAATAGTAATTTTTCTTTTGTCATAATATGATCCTCCTGCGTTGTCTTCTACTTCCTTCTACTTTATCATAACAATACATTTCAAGTAAAAAAAAGCAGACGGTCATCCCCTTGGATATTCGCTACTTTCGAGTCGCTATCCGTCATTCTCTTGGTTTTACCCGTCACTTTTAAAATCCTATCCATTACTTCTGGATTTCAATCTATAGCGACAAGCCAATCAGTGAAATTTTACTGATCATACAAAATAGAATGCGTTCAGTTATCGACCTTCTCTGAACAGTAAAGAAAGTTAATTATTTCCATATTAACAGGGTAGATGATTCTACGTATTCAATGCAAAAAACGTAAAAAACTTTCATTCGTGGAGAAAACTCCTTTGAATGAAAGTTCTATAATGGATTTATTGATTAGCTGTTCGATAAAAAATTTCTTCATATATAATCGTTAAGATAAATGCATTCATAAAGGCAAATACTAAAAATAATGGCATTCCACCAAGCTGTGGCTGTGTTAACTCTTTACTAAATACCATCACAGCACTAATTTGTGCTAAAAAGAAAATAAAGCCAATACCGACTTGCCATATAGGACGCTTGACCTTCCGTTTTTCATACCAAAACAACTTTTTAAACAGATTTCTTACATCATTCGCAATAATAATACTCACTAAAAAGATACTGACAAAAAATACAGGTATATGATAAACACTCTTTGTCATCCATGCAAAATCAGATAGGCGGAAAAAAAGAGTCAATAACGACGCTATACTACAAGCAATTCCTACATTTTGGAGCCATGTGCTAATTCTTAATTTCACAACTATTACCCCCAACAGTTCTTTTTTAAACATTATTATTCTATCAAATTATAGGCGGTTGGGGAATAGAAATTTGTAAGTTTCTATTATTTTCACAATATAACAATCCAATTGTATGGATACTTATAATTTTCATATTTTAAAAAAGTTGCCCTCCTAATAGGAGAGACGACTTTACTATCTATTATTTTAAATAACCAGATAAAATTTTCGCATAAGGTGATGACGCTGGCAAAATAATGACCGTATCCTCTCCAACCGTTTTCTTATAGGATTCTAGCGTGCGGTATAGGGAGTAAAATTCAGGATCTTGAGAAAATGATTTATTGTATATTTTTGCAGCTTCTGCTTCTCCCTCAGCTTGAATAATGGATGCCTCCTTATTCGCTGTAGCTAACATTGCCTGCACCTGTTGATCAGTTTGCGCTTCGATACGTCGTTTATCTGCATCCCCCTCAGAAAGATATAATTGAGCCGTTGATTCACGCTCTGAAATCATACGGGTAAATACAGATTGTTCATTTTCAGCGGGTAAGTCTGTACGACGAATACGTACATCCACTACTTCTACGCCATATTTGTCGTTTTGTAACAATTCATTAACTCGCTCTGTTACACGATCGTTGATGCTTCCTCGTGAGGAATTTTCATCATTAATAATTTCATCGTATCGTAGTTGCCCTAGCTCTGTTCTAATTACTGAGTAAATAAACTCCTCCATTCGAGTCTCTGCCTTACTAAGTGTACCTGCATTCGATATTAAAGCTTTTGGATCCGTAATACGCCAAACAGCATAGTTATCGATGATAATTCGTTTCTTATCCTTTGTATTAATTTCTTCTTCTGAAATATTATAGGTCATCTGATTTTTTGGTAATCGTGTAACACTTTGAATAAAAGGAATTTTCATTTTTAAGCCTGGATCTCGTTCAAATTTTACTACCTCTCCAAACTGGCGAACAACGGCATACTCAGATTCCTTTACAATATAAACATTAGCAAAGATAGTAAGGGCTGCCGCAAAGACAATTGTTAATGTAATGGCAAGAGACAGATATTTTTTAGGATTGAGCGTGCCTTTTTTCTCCATTTTCACGACATTGTCTCCCGAGTTACCGTCTGTTGGAGCCTTTTTTTTACTTTTTCCTGATAAAAAATTGAGGAATTTGTCAAGGTCCTTATTTTTTTGGTCCATTAATTCCCACTCCCTTCTTTTTTATCTGTTTGTGGCTGCTGAGGCTGTAATGGCTGTAGCGGTAAGTACTTCATTGTACTACCATCATCATTCATAATATATATTTGCGCCTTCGGTAAAACATTTTCAAGTGTCTCTAAAATTAATCGTTCTCGTGTAATTTGTTGATTCCCCTTATATTGCTCATACATCTTATTAAAGACAGCTACATCACCTTGAGCTTGCTCAATACGGGCTGTTTTTGCACCTTGTGCCTTGGAAATAATAGCATCTTTTTCACCCTCAGCTTCACTTTTACGCTGATTCATATACTTTTGTGCCTCATTCGTTTTTGTATTCTTTGTTTCACGTGCATCTGTTACTGCTGTAAAGGCAGCTCGCACTTCCTTGTTCGGTAATTCAACATCTTGCAACTTCACACCTAATACGCCAATACCAATATCATATTTTTCGATTAAGGACACTAGTAAATCGCGTGTTTTTGCTTCAATTTCAGCCTTCCCATCTGTTAATGCTGCATCAATTGTAGAGCTACCAATAATTGAACGAATGGCGCTTGATGTGGCGCTATGTAAAATTTCTTCGGGGCTTTGCGCGTTAAATAAAAATTTACGAGGATCAGTAATTTTCCATTGTACAACAAGGTCAGTTAATACAATATATTCATCGCCTGTAATCATCTTTGTCTCAGCATCATAGGCCTCTAGCTCTCCTGCCTTATTTTGCTTATAGCCAAACTGTAAACTGAACGTTTCTTTCGATAAAATTTCAACTGATTGAACTGGCCAAGGTAATTTAAAATGTAGTCCTGGGTTTGTAACCATTTCATCGGCACGACCAAATGTAATGACAACCGCTTGTTCTGATTCATCTACAGTGTACCAAGATGTAAATACGGTAATAAGTGCAATAACTCCAAAAATCCCAAGTCCAACCATCATTAGTGTCCTTTTCACACTCATGTCTATTCCTCCCTTTTATTATTTACTTATGTTTACGGGAAAGTCTTATAAAAAGTTTCAAAATATAGTGAATTTAGCATAAAAAAATCCTGCTACCTTTTATGGTAACAGGATATTAATAACTAGATGTTCAAAGACTGGGAAAATGGTTGTGGTTAATACAATGCTAATTAAAGCAGCCACAATCATTGCTAAACTGGCAAATGTTCCTTCTAGTTCACCAAATTCAAAAGCTCTTGATGTACCTGCCCCATGTGCGCCCATTCCTAACATTAAGCCTCTAGACGATGGGTTGTGGAATCGACATATTTTAATAACGATAGGTGCTAATAGGCTCCCTAAAATGCCTGTCGTCATAACAAAGACAGCTGTTAGAGTAGGGGAGCCCCCAATCATATTTGAAATGTCCATTGCAATAGGTGTTGTCACTGAACGTGGCACTAAACTATGCACAAGCTCATTGTTTAACCCTACTACTATGGCCATAATAAAAGATGAAATAATAGCAACTGTTGAACCAACCGCAATACTTATAAATATTTCGAAGGCATGTTTTTTTAATAAATTGATGTTTTTATAGATAGGAACCGCAAAAGCAACTGTTGCTGGTCCTAGTAAATTTGTTAAAACACTGGCTCCTGCATTATAAGATTTATATGGTATACCTGTTAGTAATAATAAGATAATAATGACAATTGGCGTCACCAGCATCGGTGTCAGCCATTCTTTTTTATATTTCTTATAAATCATTTTACAAATATAAAAAATAATAATTGTTCCAAGTAAGCTAATACCGGCTATCCCAAAACTCATACCGTATCACCCTTCTTTCGATGTTCTAGCCATTGTGCCGTATAGCCCGTTACAAACATCACAATAATCGCGCTTCCAACAATGACCAATACAACCTTCATGCCTTGGACACCGAATAATGCATCATAATCGATGACACCAATAGCAGATGGGATGAAGAAGAGTAAAAGTTCACTTAGTAATAATGCTGCCCCTAGCTCAATCCATTCAAGCTTGATAATATGAAACTGTAAAAGTAAAAATAATAGAACGAGTCCTATTATGCTCCCTGGAATCGGCAAGTGAAGTAGGCGTGCAATACTATTTCCAATCAATAAAAGGAAATAAAGAAAGCCAATTTGCACGATACTTTTGACGATTTTCATGGTCATCCTTCTCTCATTTTTTTCTCTGCTTCAACAGTCAGAAAACACGATTCAAATGAAAAGAAGTTATGCTTTCACTGACTGTTCAAGCTGTAATTTGACAAACAATCTACAATGGATTGATGTTAAACTTTTATGCTACTATACTTTACACCTATTTACCCTCTCTGTAAAACAGAAAAAAGAATCTATTGCCTAATCATTAGACAATAGATTCTCCTGTAGTGAAAAATAAAGCAGTTATTAAAAAATCCCCCAACACAAAGATGGTGAGTGATTTTTTAGGTTATAGTCTTAACAATCATATAAGGGGGTTTCTACTGACAAGTATAGTCCCCAAATATGAATGTAACATTTTGTTCATGTAAAGGATTTGTTAATTTTTCGGAATCATCACAATCATTGTTGTCCCTACTCCAACTTCACTTTCTACTTGAATACGTCCATGATGTGCCTCAACAAGATGCTTTACAATCGCTAAGCCTAGACCTGTGCCGCCTGAATTTCTGCTTCTCGCGCGATCAACACGATAAAAGCGCTCAAACACGCGGGCAATTTCATGCTTTTCAATGCCGATTCCTTGATCTTCAATTTCAATAATCCCATATGTTTCATTTTCCTTTAAACGAATAGACACCGTTGTATTTTCTGGGGAATAGGTGATCGCATTGGTAATTAAATTCGTCACTATTTGAATAATACGATTGGCATCTCCCATTACTTGTACGTCACCGTCAATATCCACTTGAAAGCTCATATTTTTTTCATCTAAGCGTGGCGCTGTTAGCTCTGCTCCACGAATCAGCACATCCTGCAAGCCCATTGGCATAATGTTAACCGTGAAGCCATGCTGCTCAATCTTAGAAAGCTCTAATAAATCCTGAATGAGCATTTGAAGACGATTACTTTCTTTATAAATAATTTCTAAGAAAGATATTAACATTTTTTCGTCTTTATAGGCTCCATCCAATAAAGTTTCGGAAAAACCTTTAATAGAGGTAATCGGCGTTCGCAATTCATGAGATACATTGGCAACAAAGTCTTTGCGAATTTGCTCTAAACGGACAAGCTCCGTTATATCATGCATAACGATAACAACGCCTAGCCATCGTCCATGGTCCCCTATTACAGGTGCTCCATATACTTCTTTATTATATAGCTCCTGCTTTATCTCCATTTTAATCTGCTGTCGATAAGGCATCTCTGTAAGAAATACGTGATCGATAAACTGCTCTAATGATTTGGGTAAACCAATTGTCCGGAAGACCTTTCCCTGAACTTCATCAATCTGCATACCAAATCGCTCTAAAAAAACGCGATTTACGATTGAAATATTGCCTTCACGCCCAATCATCATGAGAGAGCTGCCCATATTTTCGATTAACGTTTTCAGCCTCTCTTCTTCTACTTCACGGACAGTCGTAATATCCTGTAAATTACGAGCTAAAATATTAATCGAATGACTTAATGGTATCATGCGTTCATATTCATTTTCCTGTGCACGTGCACGATAGTTCCCCTTTGCAAGTTCAAGAGCCGTTTCCGTAACATTATCGATTGGTGCTGTAAAATTTCGAATCATATAGCGACTGACAATTCCGATTAAAATCAGTGTGATAGTGAAGAGAATCGCCAATATGATATAGAGCCTCGCCCGCACAAAGGTCAAAGAATCCTCTTGATCCAAGCTCAGTGATGCAATTAATGCTTCTTGATCTTCCTGTGAAAGTTGAATCTTGCGTTCATCTATTATTTGAGTCATTAATGCTTGTTTATGAGTATTTGCTTCCTCATTGTGTTGCTTGATATAAACAGGAAAAAGCTGACCTATAACAATCATTAGGACAGCTAGTATCGTTCCAAGTAAAAACATGAATGTCAAAAATAAGCGGTTGCTCATTGATTTCATGACGTTTTCGGCTCCTCAAATTTATAGCCCAGCCCTCTAATTGTTTTAATAAACATTGGCTTACGACTATTTTCCTCTATTTTATCGCGAAGGTGGCTAATATGAACATCCACAATTCGAGTATCGCCAGCAAAATCGTATTTCCATACAGCGCTTAATAGCTGATCACGTGTTAATACACGATTTTTATTTTCTAGTAAGTAAATGAGTAATTCAAATTCCTTTGGTGTAAACTCCAATGCTTCATCTTGTAAAAAGACTTCAAAGCGCTCTGGAAATACACGCAATTGCCCAAACTCAAACATTTTCTCTTGAGGCTCATCTTTCTCATCTGATACAACATTTTGTGTAAAACGTCTTAAAACAGCCTTAACTCGTGCTAATACTTCCCGCGGACTAAAGGGTTTAGTCATATAATCATCTGCACCTAATTCTAGACCAAGTACTTTATCAAATTCATCATCTTTTGCTGTTAACATAATAATGGGCGTATTCATACGCTGCTGACGTATTTGTTTGCATACTTCCATACCATCTAGTTTTGGTAGCATCAAATCTAACAGGATTAAATTAGGCTGTATGTCAATTGCTTTTTCCAGACCTTCTTGTCCATCCGCAGCTGTTTCCACTAAATAGCCAGCCTGTTCTAAATTATATTTCAATAATGTTGCGATTGAAAATTCATCTTCAATAACTAATATCGTTTTTGTCATAATATAATGCCTCCGTTAGTGATTTGAAACCCCCATTTCAAATCTCAAGACGTCTATAATGCAAGTGGTGGTGTCACCAACAACATACCTTCAATCACAAGCTGCTTTTGCTCATTATAAGAGTGAACAGACACAGTAATCGTATTTTCGTATTTATTAACTGCTGTTACCTCTAAAAGCGTATCAAACAATTCATAATGATAGAGAGGACCTAAATATTTTAAATGTTGCTCAATAATTCGTGCACCTGGTCCAGGAATATACTTTGACACAGCTGATGTAATAATACCATTTAACATGATGGTCGGGACAATCGGTTTTTCAAAAGGTGTCATCGCCGCATAATCATGTTGAATGTATAGTGGATTACTATCATTCGTGAGCCCCAAATACAACAACAGATCCCTATCCTCAATCTTTTCAGTGATATGGATCTTTTCGCCAACTGTAATTTCATCAATTGTCAGACCAAGTTTACTATTTTTTTGAAGCAAAGATACGCCAACCCCTTTTCTATCATACTACATTCATAGTATCAATTTTATGCCAAAAGTACAACGAAAAGCGAAGTACCCTAAGTCTCACAACACGTATACATAAAAAAACGAGCAGGAGTTACCTACTCGTTTTCTTAATCCAGCAAATACTCATGTACCACTGTTGAACTTCAGATACACAGACACTGCTATATATTTTTTCAATAGCTGAAATAAAGAGAGATCGATATGCTCCCCTAAAGTTTCTGACGGACAGCACCTTGAGTCGGACATTATTAACCTAAACTAGAATTTTCATCACGCTGCGTACTGCATCTGCCGATTGGTCTAAAGCTTCTTTTTCTTTGTCTGTTAACTCAAGCTCAAAGATTTTTTCAATACCATTTTCGCCAAGTAATGTAGGAACACCCAGATATATATCGCTATAGCCATATTCACCTTCTAAATAAGCAATAGATGGAAGAATACGCTTCTGATCTTTTATAATAGCTTCTGCCATTTCAATCAATGCTGCAGCAGGTGCATAGTACGCTGAACCGTTACCAAGTAAGTTAACGATTTCAGCACCACCATTACGTGTGCGATCTACAATTGCTTCTAGACGTTCAGAAGAGATTAATGATTCTAATGGAATACCACCTGCAAACGAATAACGTGTTAAAGGCACCATCGTATCTCCATGACCACCTAATACAAAACCAGTAATGTCTTTCACTGACACATTCAACTCTTCTGCGACAAATGCACAGAAACGCGCCGTATCAAGAACACCGGATTGTCCGATCACACGATTTTTTGGGAAACCAGTTTCTTTATAGACTGTATAGGTCATGGCATCCACTGGATTGGTAAGTACGATAATTGTGGCATTTGGTGAATGTTTGGCAATCTCTTTGGACACCGTTTTCATGACGCCTTGGTTGATTTGTACAAGATCATCACGACTCATAC
This sequence comes from Lysinibacillus sp. VIII_CA, assembly GCF_049943995.1. Classification (NCBI taxonomy): domain Bacteria; kingdom Bacillati; phylum Bacillota; class Bacilli; order Caryophanales; family Bacillaceae; genus Lysinibacillus; species Lysinibacillus sp. VIII_CA. Next base: position 163,699 of record NZ_JBNFXM010000002.1, on the reverse strand, counting down.
CTGGTTTACGGGCTACTCCAGCTGTAATAATGACTACGTCAGAATCCGCTGTATCCGCATAATCGGAAGTACCTTTTACATACGCATCATACCCTTGTATAGGCGCTGCTTCCCACATATCTAAAGCTTTTCCCTTTGTAGGATTTTCTGCTTGAGGGATATCTACTAATACAACGTCACCAAGTTCTTTCTGAGCTGCTAAGAACGCTGCTGTAGCACCTGTAAATCCTCCACCGATTACTGATAATTTTTTACGTTTCAGAGACATTTGAATACGCTCCTTTAAAATGGGGTTATATATTTTAAAAGAGGGAGGAGAAATACATCTCACTCCCTCGATTAAACAAGTTCATCGTAAATATTTTATTTAACGAAAATTCACTTTTACCCTAATTATATCGGCATTTATAAGCACACTTTTACGTGAAAATTTCTATATCAGAATAGAAAATTATAAGTTTTTGATTAACTCATTAGCGAATTCTGAACATTTCACTTCTGTAGCGCCATCCATTAAACGAGCAAAGTCATAAGTTACAACTTTAGAAGAAATTGTTTGCTCAACAGATTTAGTGATCATGTCAGCAGCCTCTTGCCATCCTAAGTGTTCAAGCATTAATACACCTGAAAGTAATACTGAAGATGGGTTTACTTTATCTAAACCAGCATATTTTGGAGCTGTACCGTGAGTAGCTTCGAAGATCGCATGTCCAGTTACATAGTTAATGTTAGCTCCTGGAGCGATACCGATACCACCAACTTGTGCAGCAAGTGCATCAGAAATATAGTCACCATTTAAGTTCATTGTAGCTACTACATCGAACTCAGTTGGACGAGTTAAGATTTGTTGTAAGAAGATATCTGCGATAGAATCTTTTACTAAGATTTTACCTGCTGCTAAAGCATCAGATTGTGCTTTGTTTGCTGCTTCTTCACCTTGTTCAGCTTTGATTGCATCGTATTGATTCCAAGTGAAAGTTTGATCAGCAAATTCTTTTTCTGCTAATTCATAACCCCATTTTTTGAATCCACCTTCAGTGAATTTCATGATGTTACCTTTATGAACTAAAGTAACAGATGGGCGTTTATGTTTAATTGCATATTCAATAGCAGAACGTACTAAACGCTCAGTACCTTCTTTAGATACAGGTTTTACACCGATACCAGAAGTTTCTGGGAAGCGGATTTGATTTACACCAAATTCAGATTGTAGGAAGTTGATGATTTTTTGAGCTTGTTCTGAACCAGATTCGAATTCAATACCAGCGTAGATGTCTTCTGTGTTTTCGCGGAAGATAACCATATCAACGTCTTCTGGGCGTTTAACTGGAGAAGGCACTCCATCAAAGTGACGTACTGGGCGTAAGCATACATATAAGTCAAGTTGTTGACGTAATGCTACGTTAAGAGAGCGGATACCACCACCGATTGGTGTAGTAAGAGGACCTTTGATTGCAATTAAGTATTCATTAATTTTGTCTAAAGTTTCTTGTGGTAACCATTCACCAGTTTGGTTAAATGCTTTTTCACCAGCTAAAACTTCTAACCATTCAATTTTCTTTTCACCGTTATAAGCTTTTTCTACTGCTGCGTCGATTACGCGTGATGCTGCTGCCCAGATATCTGGACCAATTCCATCACCTTCGATGAAAGGAATTACTGGATTATTTGGTACATTAAGTACGCCATTTTCAACTACAATTTTGTTTGACATTCTGTTGCCTCCTAAATTCATAATCATAGGACTGTGTTAGTGATAACACAGTCCCAAACATTCTAGCATATTTTCCAAATTAGCGCTCGCTGATTGGAACATATTTTTGCATGCCTGGTCCAACATACTCAGCACGTGGACGGATTAGGCGGTTATTTGCATATTGCTCAAGGATGTGTGCCACCCAACCTGAAGTACGTGATACTGCGAAAATTGGTGTGAACAGGTCATGATCAATACCTAAAGAATCATACACTGACGCAGAGAAGAAATCTACGTTAGCTGGTAATTTCTTTTGTTCTACGATCATGTCATGGATTTTAACTGACATTTCATAAAGCTCTGGTTTACCAGTTAGTTCAGTTAATTTTTTAGACATTACGCGTAAATGTGGTGCACGAGGGTCGCCTTTGCGATATACACGGTGACCGAAGCCCATGATTTTTTCTTTGTTGTCTAATTTATTTTGAATGTAAGATTCAACATTTTCAAGTGAGCCAATTTCAGTTAACATTTTCATAACTTGCTCATTTGCTCCACCATGAAGTGGCCCTTTTAACGCGCCGATTGCCGCAGTTACCCCTGAATAAACATCTGATAATGTAGCTACACATACACGTGCAGTGAATGTAGATGCATTTAACTCATGGTCAGCATGCAATACTAATGCTTTGTCGAAAGCTTCAATTTCAATATCTGCTGGCTCTTCGCCTTTAAGCATGTATAAGAAGTTTGCCGCATATCCTAGTTCAGGTTTTGGTGAAACTGGTTCTAAACCTTTACGAACACGCGCAAATGCAGTCACTACTGTAGCAATTTTAGCTTGAAGACGAATTGCTTTACGGTAGTTTGCTTCTGGGTCCATAACATCCGCTTCTTCATCGAATACACCAAGTAAAGATACTGCAGTACGTAGTGCAGCCATTGGATGTACAGTTGAAAGTGGGTATGTTTTGAATTGGTCGACAATCGCTTGCGGAATTGACATATTGTCTGCCAATTGTTGTTTTAATTCAGCTAGCTCGTCCGCTTTTGGTAAACGAGTATGCCATAACAAGTAAATTACCTCTTCAAATGACGCATTTTGTGCTAAATCATCAATGTTGTAACCAACATATGTAAGTGTGTCATCGATAATTGAACTGATTTTAGATTCCGCTGCTACGATACCTTCTAAACCTTTAGTTGCTGACATAAATTATCGCTCCCTCATATTTATATTTTGTTGTAAATGCGTTTTTTTCTTGCATTTACGGATTTTGCTCATATGAACCATTAAGTAAATCGCTTACATTGCTATTATAATCATTTTTGACAGCTTTGTGAATGAAAATCCTCCAAATAAAGAAAAAGACGTCCGAACGACTATATATATGCCCTAAAGAGTTTTTTTTGTATTTTTTGACATTATGATTTGAGGTGATTTTGTTAAAATGAGGAATTTAAAGTATTTTTCATACGAAAGAACCACAAGTATTTTACTGTTTATCTTTTATTTAGTCATACTTTGGTTCGTGCTGCCAGTTTCACTCGCGATTTTTTTATCATTTTCGACGTATCCTATCATAATTTTTTTGCATAAATATTGTAGGATCGCCTATTGGATAGCAGCAATAATTGTGGAGGTATTGATTTTAACTTGTATTTTTTTGCTTGTTGTCATATCCATCAACAGTGTAATTGTCATCTTTCCGGAGATACGTAATACATTACAAAACTTCCCACTTTTCAGTGAATATGAATCGATGTTTATACAAGTTTTAAAGGAGAAATCACTTTCTATTTTTGATTCGATCATTATATATACAGCTGATCTTTTTCAATTATTAATGAAACATGTCATTGAGGTATTCATTTTCTTGGTAGCTTATTATTTCGCTTTACTTGAAACACGTAAATCACGCTATTGGTTTTTTCAATATGTGCCAAAGAAATATCGTCATGAGTGGCAATCACATTTTGCGAAAATCATGCAACTTTTTCATTATTTTATATTTGTGGAATTTCAATTATTTACAATTACCTTACTTATTCTTTGTGGAGGCTTTATGATCCTTCAGTTTGAACAAGCTATTATTAAAGCTTTTATTGTCGCATTTGCAGATGTACTGCCATTTTTCGGTATTGGTGTATTTCTTGTACCGATGAGTATTTATTTTTATTTCAATGGTAATACATTTTTATGTGTAGCCATTTTACTATTGTATTTATTTGTACAATTAACAAGGCAGCTAGCTGACTCCATGCTTTGGTCCAACACGCTTCAATTACGTACATTCCATACATTTTTCATCAGCGCCGCCTCTATTCTATTATTTGGCTTTTATGGAATATTACTTAGCCCAATCTTTTTATTTTTAGCAGTTAAGCTAAAAGAAAACTCTATCTTTGAACGATAATAAATTGACCTTTTTTCATTTTTTTACGCATCCAATAATAGACAACTGGTTGGAACATTTTTCGTGAAAAAGGCAGAAGCAGTAGTAAGCCAATAATATCTGTAATAAACCCTGGTAATGCTAAAAGTAGCCCACCACTAAAAGTTAATAATGTATCTACCAACGCAGATCCCGGAGCCTCTCCACGTGCTAATGTATTTTTTACACTTTGGACAGAATTCATACCTTTATTTTTCATTACATAAATCCCAAGTACACTAGTGACAATAATGAGTAATAATGTACTTAAAACACCAATGTTTTGTCCAATAACTATTAATAACGCCAATTCGGCTAATGCGTAGACAATGAAACCAAGAAAAATTTTTCGCATATTTTTCTCCTTTCTACTTGAAAAGGTATACCTTATATACGTTATTATAGCCCATTTAGTTTCATAAAAAAATGAATGCCTCTCATCAAATAATACCAAATCACTTTTGTTTATTAATGGAGATATAATAAGAAGCTTTCCATATAGCACTTAATATAGTTAATTTGTACAACCCTTATTAAAAAGCTCTAGTACAACAAATCACACTAGAGCTTTTTGTTTATTATTAAAGAACGCTAGCATGTCCTTTATAGATAACGCCTGTTTCAGCATCCATCGTAATTTCTTGACCATGGCGTAATAATGTTGTTGCTTCTTTTACACCAACAATTACAGGGATACCAAGACTTAGTCCAACTACTGCAGCATGACTCGTTAGTCCACCTTCTTCAGTAATTAGCCCTATACAATTTTCTATTGCTGGCATCATTTCACGGTCTGAACCCACTGTTACAAGAATACTTCCTTCTGTATCATAAGCAAGTGCTTCAGCTGCATTTTTAGCGATTACCGTTTTACCTACAACGGATGCCTTGCCAATTCCTTGACCACGAGCAAGTAAATCGCCAATAATGTGTACTTTCATTAGGTTTGTTGTTCCTGCTTCTCCAACAGGCACACCTGCTGTAATTACAACAGCATCACCATGTGTGACGAAACCATGCTTCAAGCTTTCATCCACAGCTAATTCTAAAATCTCGTCTGTTGTTGTAACACGTTGGCAAACAATTGGATGCACACCCCATACTAAAGTTAATGTTTGGGCTGTATTTGTTGAGCCTGTTACTGCAACAATTGGTACACCAGGTCGATATTTGGCAATCATTCTAGCTGTATTACCACTTTCTGTTGGTGCTAATACGGCTTTAACACCTAAATTAATGGATGTATACGCGACTGCTTGTGAAATAGCTTCTGTCATATTGGCTTCTTTTTCACGACTACGTGTAGAAACAATCGATTTATAATCTAACGAATTTTCAGTACGTTGAGCAATTTTATTCATGGTTTGTACTGACTCCACTGGATATAGACCTGCAGCAGTTTCTCCTGACAACATAATCGCATCTGTACCATCAATGATTGCATTCGCTACATCACTTGCTTCTGCACGTGTTGGACGTGGGTTACGTTGCATTGAATCCAACATTTGAGTGGCCGTAATAACGGGTTTCCCTACTTGATTACATTTTAAAATTAATTTCTTTTGTACAAGTGGTACTTCTTCTGCTGGAATTTCAACACCAAGATCTCCACGTGCTACCATTAATCCATCAGACACAAGGATAATCTCATCTATATTATCGACACCCTCTTGGTTTTCAATTTTAGGAATGATTTGGATATGCCCACCGCCATTTTGCTCAAGCAACTCACGAATTTCTAGTACATCTTTGGCGCGACGAACGAATGAAGCAGCAATGAAGTCAACGCCTTGCTCAATACCAAATAAAATATCCTGTGCATCCTTTTCTGTAATACCTGGAAGCTGTACAGATACACCTGGTACGTTAACACCCTTTTTATTTTTTAATACACCAGCATTTTCTACAATCGTATGAATTAAACCTTTTTCAACATCTGTAGCTAATACACGTAATTGAATAAGACCATCATCAAGTAAAATAATGGAGTTTTGTTCAACATCTTCTACTAATTGCTCATACGTAACAGAAAAGCTTGTCTCCGTGCCTTCCACTTCAGTCATTGAAATATCAATCACTTGACCAGCTGTTAAATGAAGCTCACCATTTTTCATGTTATGCGTACGAATTTCAGGACCTTTTGTGTCTAATAAAATTCCTACTGGTTTATTTAACTTTTGTGCCACTTCACGAATTAAATGAATTCGCCCCGCATGCTCTTCATGAGAGCCATGTGAAAAATTCAAGCGGGCTACATTCATACCTGCTTCAATTAATTTTTCTAATGTTTCTGATGACTCACTTGCAGGTCCAATTGTACATACGATTTTTGTTTTTCTCATTTTTTGCCCACTCCGTTTATAACAAATTATATTGATAGTTCTTTCATAAGCGTGTATAGACTTACATCTGCCTCATGATTCTTTTCAAAGGCCTCAGGCATATCATAATCAATAACTTGATGATTGCGAATACCTACTGCTCGGCCATACTTGCCTTCCATTAGTAACTCCACTGCATGTGCGCCAAACTGACTTGCCAATACGCGATCACGTGCAGTTGGTGAACCGCCACGCTGAATATGACCTAACACCGAAACTCTAGTTTCTTTTCCAGTCTTTTCTTTTATCAGCTTAGCTAGTTCATTTCCAGACATAACACCTTCTGCCACAATAATAATACTATGCTTCTTCCCACGTGCTGCACCACGATCTAAGCGTGCCACAATATCATCTAAATCATAATCCTCTTCTGGAATTAAAACTGTTTCAGCACCCGCAGCAAGCCCTGCCCATAAAGCAATATCCCCTGCATCACGACCCATAACCTCAACTATGAAGGAATTTTCATGTGAAGTAGCTGTGTCTCGGATTTTATCGATGGATTCTACTACTGTATTGAGTGCCGTATCAAAGCCTATCGTATATTCCGTCCCTGGAACATCATTATCGATAGTCCCTGGTACACCTACAGCAGGGAAGCCTTTTTTCACTAGATCCATAGCCCCTCTATAAGAACCATCACCACCAATGACAACAAGTCCTTCTATTCCGGCAGCTCGTAAGTTTTCAATTCCTTGTTGTTGCACGGCATCTTCTTTAAATTCTGGACATCTGGCAGAATTTAAATGGGTACCACCACGCTGAATAATACCACCAACTGAGCCTAGATCAAGTTCTTCTAAATAACCTTTTACTAAGCCCTCATAACCATGTTTAATTCCGACAACATCAATTCCATGGAATGCTGCCTTACGAACAACCGCTCGAATAGCTGCGTTCATTCCAGGCGCATCTCCACCACTAGTTAATACAGCAATTTTTTTCATTGTCGAACCTCCTGCAGTTACTATTATTATTCACATTAACATGAAAAAACAAACTATGTAAGGGTTCTGATGATACAAAAACATAACTTTTACATAAAAAATGAAAAGAATGCGCTTTCACACACTCTTTCCATCCAAAAACATCCTAAATCTAACATTTTTTCAAGAAGTCTGACGTTCAGATTGCGTACCTAGCTTCTTTATTTTTTATAGCTTTTTAATAGGTTAAGAAACAATTTTTGTCTCTTAACGAGCAAATTCATATCCCCATAATTGTTGATGCTATCAAAAGAAAGCCTTAAAAAATGGTTTTATACTTCTGTATATTGTCCGATTTTTTTGAACTTTTCATAACGATCGTTAATTAATTGTTCTCCATTTAGAGAATTTAATGCATGAAGTGTAGTGCTAATGCATTCTTTAATATAAAGTGCCTGTTTTGCTACATTACGATGCGCACCACCAATAATCTCAGGGATGATACCATCTATAACACCAAGCTCTTTTAAATCCGGTGCTGTTATTCGCATTGCTTCAGCCGCTTGCTTAGCAAGGCTACCATCACGCCATAAAATCGATGCTGCTCCTTCTGGAGAAATAACGGAATATGTTGAGTTTTCAAGCATAAAGACACGGTTTGCTACACCTAATGCTAAGGCACCGCCACTTCCTCCTTCTCCAATCACAATACTGATGACTGGAACTGTTAAGCCTGCCATTTCAACAAGGTTTCTAGCAATTGCTTCACTTTGCCCTCGTTCTTCTGCAGCTTTACCTGGATAAGCACCTTTTGTATCGATAAAACAAATAATTGGCCGTTTGAATTTTTCTGCTTGCTTCATCAAACGTAAGGCTTTACGATACCCTTCTGGGTGAGGCATACCAAAATTACGTCGTATATTTTCTTTTGTAGATTTCCCACGTTGGTGTCCGATTATTGTTACAGGTTGCCCTTCAAAAATACCAATTCCACCAAGGATTGCAGCATCATCACCAAAAGTACGATCTCCATGCAACTCAATAAAATTCTCACATATCGCTTCAATATATTGTAAAGTAGTAGGTCTTTCTGGATGTCTTGCTACTTGCACACGATCCCACGGCTTCATATTCGCATAAATAGATTGCTCTAATTGTGATAACCGTGTTTCTAATTTCTCAATCTCACCTGTCATATCTACATCTGCTTCAGTAGCAATTGTTTTTAATTCATCAATTTTTTCTCGTAGTTGGATAACTGGTTCTTCAAAAGCTAAATTTTTAGACATGTTGCACGCCGCCTTTCGTATGCATTTTTACAAGTAATGAAACTTGTTTACGTAAATCTTTGCGAGGGAAAATGGCATCCAATTGGCCATGCTCTAATAAAAATTCGGCTGTTTGGAAATCATTCGGTAGTTTTTCTCTTACAGTTTCTTCAATGACACGACGACCAGCAAAGCCAATCAATGCTTGTGGTTCTGCAATATTTATATCACCTACAGAGGCAAAGCTTGCTGAAACCCCACCAGTTGTAGGATGCGTTAAAATAGAAATAAACAATAAGCCTTGATCACTATGACGCTTTAAAGCAACACTTGTTTTTGCCATTTGCATTAAAGATAGTACACCTTCTTGCATACGTGCACCACCACTAGCCGTAAAGATAATAAAAGGCACACCTAATTCAGTTGCTTTTTCTACTGCACGAGTAATTTTTTCGCCCACAACTGAACCCATGGAACCCATACGGAAGTGAGAATCCATAATGGCCACAACAATTTCCTCTCCGTCTAATGTACCAACACCCGTTAGCACAGCTTCATTCAAGCCCGTTTTTTCTTGGTCAGCTGAAATTTTCTCCACATATGCTGGGAAGTTTAATGGATTGCTTGTTTGTAAATGGTCATCCATCGAAACAAATGAACCTTCATCCAAGAAGTAGTCTACACGTTCTTGTGCAGTCATTTTGAAATGATGACTACATTTCGTACACACTTTATGATTTTTTTCTAGTTCTTTCGTTAATTGAATATGGCGGCATTCAGGACATTTTGTCATTAATCCTTCTGGAAATGCTTTTTCCTGTCCATCCTCTTTCTTTTTTCGGTTACCACTAAATAAGCTACGTATTGCCATGTTTGACTCCCCCTTTGTTGTTGTCTAAGTGCTTTGTACAGTACTCATCCACTGCTCATAAGCTTTTAGTGCTTCTTTTTCGTACCCTAGCTGCATCGATTTCAACATGGTTTGAATGATTATTTTTTCATCTTCTGTTGAGTTTCGATTTAAACGGTCGCCATCGTAAGCTGCCAACTGAAACCAGATTTTTAATGATAAACGATTGCCTGTTGTGATTAGAAGTTCTCGCAATATATCACGACAATTAATCATACCTTCTAATTCTAGTTTCACAAAAAAACTATCCCACACAGGTAGTGTGCGAAGAATCTCTGTACAACTTATTACGCGAATAGCTTCCTTTTCATGAATTTGTCGCGTAAATTCGACATCTTTTTTCGATTTTTCATCTTCTAATATAAACATCGACAGTATTTCTACAAGCTGATGCTTATGTGTGGAAGCAAGAAAAGTACCACCACCATGCCTCGTTTCAATAAGACCTAGTAATTCTAGACTTCGCAATGCCTCTCTGACAGAGGATCGCCCGACACCTAGACGCTCCGATAAGACTCGTTCGGAGGGAAGCTTTTCACCTGCTTGTATTTTTTCCATTTTAATGAGTTGACGTAGTTGTTGGACGATTTCTAAAAACACTTTTTTTTGTTCGGTTTTTTTATCCATACGACTAACTCCCCTTATCAGAAAAGTGGTCTGACCACTTTTTAACGTTGACTCTAGCTTACAGAATAACTGTTAAAAAGTAAAGAAAAAACTGCATAAAATTCAATGCAGTTTCTTAATTCTTGTTTCATTTCATATCTTTTTCGTCGCTTGCGCATGTTTTACTTTAATTTGTGGTTTTCCAAAACGTCTTTCTAGATTCCCTTCTACAACCAGAATTTCATCTTCTACTAACAAATCTTGAACGAATTGAAAAACTTGTGGAAATAATGTAGCAGAAACAGATCCATGCTCATCCTGTAACTGGACAAAGGCCATCTGCTCCCCTTTTTTGGTACGAATTTTTTTTACTTCTTCCATGACACCAATCATTTTCACATACGTACCATCTCGCATTTGCTTTAACTCACGACTTGTACAATTCACATCAGCCCAATATGGTCTTTCTTGCGTAACCGGATGGGCAGAAATGTAAAAGCCTAAACTTTCCTTCTCATGTATCAATTTTTCCTTTTGTGGCATATCATCAACTTGCATATATTTTGGCTTTCCAAAGTTAAATTCTGTAGCAGTTGATATATCAATATCCTCATTTGGCCGTAGTAGTTCAGCGTGTTTTAAGGCAGCATCTATTGTCATGATTAGTACTGCACGGTCCTTTTCTAGATAATCTAGGGCTCCAGCATAAATTAATGATTCTATTACTTTCGGTTTAAAATGCTGTGCACTTAATGCCACAGCTAAATCAAAAAGGTTATATAATGCCTGAGGGTTCGTTTGGCGCAATGTATTGATACTTTCAATAAAAGTATGAGGGACGCCTTTAATCCCTGCTAAACTATAACGGATCCCCTCCTGCTCAACCGTAAAATATTTTGTACTGTCCTTTAATGAAGGTGGATAAAACGGGATACCTTTGTCTTTGGCCTCTTGTACTAGCTGTTGAATTTTATCTACATTTCCCGTTGCATTAGATAATAATGCAGCATAAAAGCTTTGAGGGAAATGTGCCTTTAAATAAGCCATTTGATAAGAAATAATACTATAAGCTACAGCATGACTTTTAGGAAATCCGTAATCAGCAAAGCGGACAATTAATTCATACACCTCTGTCGCCACATGCTGATCATAGCCTTGTTTTAATGCCCCTTGTACAAAGGTAACCTGTTGCTCCTCCAGGACTTGACGATTTTTTTTGCTAACGGCACGGCGAAGTAAATCTGCTTGACCCATTGAAAATCCTGCTAGCACAGAGGCAATCTTGATAATCTGCTCTTGATAGACAATAACACCAAAAGTCTCTTGTAGAATTGGCTCTAACACAGGGTGAGGCATAACCACTAATTCTTTACCGGCTTTTCGTCTAGCATAGACAGGTATAAATTCCATTGGACCCGGACGATAAAGTGCGTTCACAGCCACAATATCTAAAAATTGTGTAGGATGAATGTCTCGTAATGCTTGTTTCATTCCTTCCGATTCTAATTGGAAAATACCTGATGTATCACCACTTTGCAATAATTGAAAAGTTTTTTCATCATGCATAGGAATTCGTTCAAAATCAATCCAAGGTCCACCCGCTTTATAAATGGACCAACGAATTTGCTCTAAAATAGTTAGATTGCGTAAACCTAAAAAATCCATTTTGACAAGCCCACTCGCCTCTACATCACCCATCGGCCATTGTGTGCAATATATGCCTTCATGTCCATCCTCAATAGGGACTGTATTGACTAAGGAGGAAGGAGCAATAACGATGCCTGCCGCATGGGTAGAAGAATTTCTAGGTAGACCTTCTAATTTTTGCGCTACTTCGAACCAACGCTGATGCTGGTGATCCTCAGAGAGCCACCCCTGTAAATCATATGATTCTTCTAAAGCCTTTTGCAATGTAATCCCCGGTTTATTCGGAATCATTTTTGAAATTTTCTCTAATACCTCTGCACCAAAACCAAATACTCTTGCGACATCTCGAGCCACTGCTTTGGCAGACAATGTACCGAATGTAATGATTTGGGCGACATTGCCTTTACCATATTTTTGTGCAACGTACTGAATCACTTGATGTCGTTTACTATCGACAAAATCAATATCAATATCAGGTAAGGATATCCGTTCAGGGTTTAAAAATCGTTCAAATAATAAACCATAGGCGAGTGGATCTACTTGCGTAATAGCTAGACTATAGGCAACTAGTGACCCAGCGGAGGAACCACGACCTGGTCCAGTTAAAATGCGATTGTCTTTGGCAAAGCGCATAAAATCAGCTACAACTAAAAAATAATCAGCGAAGCCCATTGAACATATTATTTCAAGCTCATATTGTAGTCTTTCTCGGTAACCATACGGAATGTCCAGCTGGTTAAATCGTTCCTCTAATCCAGAAAATGCTTCTTTAACAAGTAAACTCTCAGCTGTTTCACCTACTGGCACAGGAAATTTAGGCATTTGTACAGACATTTCAGGAATGATAGCACGACAGCTAGCAAGCATTTGTCCACAGGTCTCAAGCCATTCTGGTCGATCAGTAAACCAACTTTGCCACTCTTGTGCTGTTGGTGCAAAATAACCCTGTAATTTAGCTGTTAGCATCGTATCTCCAAGCTTGTCTCCCGTATCGATTGCTCTTGCTACTTCGTATGCAAAATGATCTTCAGGTCGTAAAAAATAACAGCTCTGAACAGCTACAAGTGGAATCCTCTGTCCCTCACACCACTCTACAAGCTCATTCTCATTAGCTAGCGCCACCCCTCCAGGTCTGGTAATTCCCATATAAAAGTGATGCTGAAAGAGATGAGCTAAGGCAGATACTACTCCATGCCAATCTTTTAATTCGGCTAAATCATCGGATGAAAGCAATGCCAAGCAGCCTGCTGCATAGCCCTCTAGCCATTTCCAAGGTAGCACTCCGTCTTCCCTAATTGAAGCCGCACTGCTAATTTTCAATAACTGTTGATAGCCCTCCTGAGACTGTGCATACAGTACAAGAGGAAGCGTTGTGTCATGCCATTGCACATTAACAGAAAGCCCCATGACGGCATGTATTTTTGCTTGCTGCATGGCTTTACAAAAAGGCAAAAGCCCGTACAATTTCGTATTTACGATTGCACAGGCCTGCGTCTTTTGTTCTAGTAAAAAAGGAATCAATTGCTCAAGCCGAATTGTGCTTTTCAATAAATCCGCGCTCGTATGCATCTTTGTGTATACATGTGTCAAATGAATCCCTTCCTTTTCTTTTTAATGATACGCTTTACAAATCTCTTGTAATCTTGTGATGACGTTATCTGCTTCTTTCCATGAATAAGCCGTAGCTCCAGAAGCCAGCGGATGTCCACCACCATTAAACTCTTTTGCTAATGTATTAATAATAGGACCCTTCGAACGTAAACGTACACGAATTTGATCTACCTCTTCAATGAATACAACCCACGAGCAAATCCCCTTAACACTACCTAGGCAACCTACTAGCAGTGATGCTTCTGACGGTACAATATCATGTTCTGCTAATAATTCTTTTGTTAGCTTCACATGAGCTGCTCCATATTCATCCATTTTAAAGTTTTGATAAATATATCCTTGTAAATTAAGCAGTTTTTGCTCCATTTCATACATACCATCAAAAATTTGATTTCGATCAAAATCATATGTAATCAGGTCTGCAGCCACTTTAAATGTTTTAGCCGTAGTACTTGGGAATTGGAATCTACCTGTATCTCCTACTATTCCAGCAAATAATAATCGTGCAGCAGTATCAGACATTTGCCAGTTAGCCACTTCCTTACCTTCCTCATACAGTTCGTAAATCATTTCACTGCAAGAACTTGCTGTCGTATCGACCCATAAAAGGTCACCATAGGCATCATCATTAGGGTGATGATCAATTTTAATAATCATTTTCCCCTTAGTATAGCGTGGATCGTCAACACGTTCGGTATTGGCCGTGTCAGTCACAATTACTAAAGCATGGTCATAAACATCATCAGCTACTTGATCAGGCTGTGCCATAAATGTTAAGGAAGTATCATGCTCACCTACAGCAAAAACCTTTTTATCTGGATAATTTGTTAAAATCAATTCTTTTAATCCTTGTTGTGAGCCATAAGCATCTGGATCTGGTCGTACATGACGATGAATAATGATTGTTTCATAGGCAGCAATTGTGTCGATGATTTGTCTTTTCACAATAAATTCCTCCAAAATGATAGTAAGAACCGTTAGCATTTTTCCAGAATTATCGTTACAATAATGTCTAGTTATGCTAGGAGGTTTACTATGCTCAATTTAATATTTGTGTTTGCGATAATTATATCTTTTGTCTTTTATTTTTATTTTAAAACAAAACAGTTCCGTTCATCATTACCAATCGCTAAAAATTGGTATAAAAGTAAGGCGAATATCGGCTTCGGTTCCTTCCTACTGTTTTTCGGATTTAATCAAGCCTATTTATTCCCTAGCTTATATACATTTGTAATTGTAGCAATTCTTGTCGTGTTAGGCATCTTTGTCGTAGTAGAAAATACGAAAAAAGCGCGTCATTATGGTCAATTTGTTGAAGAAGAATTCCGCATTAATCGATAATATGTAACAAAGGGATGACCAAGCAATTGCGCTAGGCCATCCCTTTTAATACTTAACGTTCTAAAAGCTGGAACATCATCATTGCCTTACCAACAAGTATTTGTTGATTATACACTTCAAAATCCATTTTCACAAACTTACGACTCATGTCTAAAATTCGTGGCTTGACTGTAAGTGTACTTTCCATCTGTACCGGTTTAATAAAATAAATGGTCATATTCTCAGCTACTGCATCCCCTCGTTTGCGACGCTTTAATGCAAATGAACCCACTTCAGCAAGTAGAGTGGTGAAAGCACCGTAAGAAATTGCCCCGTATTGATTTGTCATTTGAGGTGTAACTTTAAATTCCACGACCAGCTCATCATCACCAAGTACCTTCATCTCATTTTTCACTAAATCATCTATAGTTTCACCATGCTGTGGCTGCCTTTGAGCTAGCTGCAATGCTTTAAGCACGTCCTGACGACTAATGACACCCTGTAAAATGTTGTCGTCATCTACGATAGGTAACAGATCAATCCCTTCCCAAATCATACGATGCCCAGCTGAAGCAACACTCATTTTCATGGAACCAGCAATTGGATTCTTCGTCATAACCTTTTCAACTAACTCATTTTCTTCTCGACCAATAACGTCTTTTACAGTAATCATTCCGACAAGTTTATTTTGATGAGTGACAACTGGAAATGCACCATGTGTGGTGCGTTCATTTAACTTCTGGAAATGACGGATGGTCTCATCATTTTTTAACGCTGCTGTGTCAGTCATTGGAACATAAATATCTTCAATAAATAAAATATCCTTTTTGATGAGCTGATCATAAATAGCTCGGTTAATCATCGTTGCTACAGTAAACGTATCATAGCTAGTTGAAATTATAGGTAAATCTAATGAATCAGCCAGTTGTTTATTGGCATCTGTTGTATCAAAACCCCCTGTAATTAAAACAGCAGCACCTGCTCGAAGTGCATTTTCATGGGCTTTAAAACGATTCCCTACAATCAATAAGCTACCCGCATCTGTATACCGCATCATATCTTCTAATTGCATTGCCCCTATAACAAATTTCGTTAACGTTTTATGTAGACCTGATTTTCCACCTAAAACTTGACCATCTACGATGTTGACAATTTCTGCAAAAGTTAAACGTTCAATGTTTTCTTTCTTTTTCTTTTCAATACGAATTGTTCCAACACGTTCAATTGAACTTACTAAGCGACGGTTTTCTGCTTCTTTTATAGCACGATATGCAGTCCCTTCACTCACTTGCATTTCTTTCGCAATTTGACGTACTGAAATTTTATCGCCCACAGGTAGTGACTCGATGTATTGTAAAATTTTCTCATGTTTTGTAGACAAAATATCACCTATTTCCTAAGCTTCAATTCTGCTCTTAGTGTACCATATTTTTTATAAAAATATTTAATATAAAGTGATCAAATTGTTTAAAAAACCCCATCATTCCAACTACCAGCGTGGTGTCAATTCATATAGTACAGCATAATCAACGATTAGAAACAGTTTACTTTCTCACCAGCTTTTAAAATTTGAACCTCTGAGTTTTGTACTAAATCAGCAAAAATCTGTGGATCTTGCTCGATAGGTGGGAATGTATTGTAATGAATAGGTACAACTATTTTAGGCTGTAAGAATGAAACTGCGCATGCAGCGTCTTCTGGACCCATTGTAAAATTATCACCAATTGGTAGGAATGCTATATCTATTGGATGTCGCTCCCCAATTAATTTCATATCACTAAATAGAGCTGTGTCACCTGCATGATAAATCGTTAGCCCTTCAACAAATAGTAATATCCCAGCTGGCATTCCCATATAAATAATTTCTTTTGTATCTGTTACATAAGAAGAGCCATGGAAAGCCTGCGTAAACTTTACCTTCCCAAAATCAAATTCCTTAGCCCCTCCAATATGCATTGGGTGTGTTTTAACTCCTTGCCAGGAAATCCAATTGGCTAATTCATTTGGAGCAATGACTAGCGCATCTTTTTTCTTCGCTAGTTCTATGGTGTCTCCAACATGATCATTATGACCATGTGTTAATAAAATAATATCTGGTGCTTCTTCAGCAACCTTTAAATCTGTTTGTCCATTACCGTTAATAAAAGGATCAATTAAAATTGTTTTCCCATTTGTTTGAATTTTGACAATTGAATGTCCATGATAGCTTATTTCCATCTTAATGTCCTCCTCGTTTATAAATGACAACCCCTCCATTTTAATTCGCTACCCATGCGCTTTTTTCCTTTTTTTGATATGCTTGTACAGAGAATAATCGTATCACTCTCTAACAATTTTATACTTTGTTAGATCACAATTATTCAGTGATAAAAAGGAACAGCCCTTTTCTTTAGAAAGTCGAAGGTTCCTCATTAAAATTTTCCATGTACTAAAAAGGAGGACATATTTATGTCAAAGGTTGAAGAAATCCAAAGTTATTTACAGCAAAATCACATTGATGCAGCATTTATCACTACACCTGACAATGTTTTTTACGTTTCAGGCTTTAAAAGTAATCCACATGAGAGATTACTAGGTGTCATGATTTTTAAAGATGCTGAACCTTTTCTAATTTGTCCGCAAATGGAGATTCCAGATGCAAAAGCGGCTGGTTGGTCTTATGAGGTTATTGGTCACCAAGATACTGACAATTCGATGGAAGTGCTTGCACAAGCCATTACATCACGTGAAATTCAACCAACTACGTTTGCCATTGAAAAAGCACAGCTCATTGTGGAACGCTTAGAGGCACTACAGCAATCCTTCCCACAAGCAAATTTTGTACGTTTAGACGAAAAAATTAATGCAATGCGCGTAATTAAGGATGAAAGTGAATTAGACAAATTACGCAAAGCTGCGGAGTTAGCTGATTATGCTATTGAAATCGGTTGCAAGGAAATTGCTGAAGGTAAAACAGAAATGGAAATTTTAACAGCCATTGAAAATGCTATTCAAGATAAAGGCTGTAAAATGTCCTTTGAAACAATGGTACTAAGTGGACCAAAAACAGCCTCTCCTCATGGTCATCCAGGCGCACGTAAAATAGAAAAAGGGGATATGGTGCTATTTGACCTTGGTGTCATTTATGATGGCTATTGCTCTGATATTACGCGTACAGTTGCCTTTGGTGAGCCAAGTGAAGCACAAAAAGAAATATATCACGCTGTGTTAGCGGCCAACCAAAATGCTGTTTCAGCTGTGAAGCCTGGTGTTCGTGCCATGGACTTAGATAAAATTGCACGCGATACGATTACAGAAGCAGGTTTCGGAGAGTATTTCACACATCGTCTTGGACATGGTCTCGGCATCTCTGTACATGAATTCCCATCCGTTACAGGAACAAATGATATGACAATGGAAGAAGGCATGGTCTTTACGATTGAGCCTGGTATTTATAAATCAGATGTAACAGGTGTACGTATTGAGGATGATGTTGTTGTAACAAAAGATGGTGTGGAAGTACTAACAAAATTCCCGAAAGATTTAATCATTCTATAATATAAAAAAGGAAGCATCGAATTTGTCTTCCTACAGACTGTAGACAAACACAAAATTTTTGAGAGCTTGCCTATAAAAGCGTCGTTGATCTTTACTTGGGAAATGTTTGTAAGAAAAATAACAAAATCCTTCGAGAGTGAATTTCTCGAAGGATTTTTCATTTTTACAGGAAATTATTGAATAAGCTCATCCACATTGACATATGGAATTCCTTGTGAATCTGCTACAGCTTTATATACTAGTTGTCCATCTAATGTATTCACACCTTTTTTTAGTGCAGCATTGTCTAGGCAAGCTTGTTTATAGCCTTTATTTGCAATTTGAAGTGCGTAAGGAATTGTATTATTTGTTAAAGCAATTGTTGATGTACGTGGTACAGCTCCCGGCATATTCGCAACTGCATAATGGACAACGCCGTGTTTTACGTAAGTTGGATCATCATGTGTTGTGACACGATCTGAAGAAGCAAAAATACCACCTTGGTCAATAGCGATATCCACTACTACAGAGCCAGCTTGCATTGATTGAATCATTTCTTCAGACACAAGCTTCGGTGCTTTTGCGCCTGGAATTAACACGGCACCAATTACTAAATCGGAAGTTTTCACAGATTCTGCAATATTATAAGGATTAGAAATCAAAGTTTGAACATCACGGCCAAACATATCTTCTAATTGGCGTAAACGCTCAGGACTTAAATCGATAACTGTTACGTCTGCTCCCATGCCAACAGCGATTTTCGCAGCGTTCGTTCCCGCGATACCACCACCGATGACTGTCACTTTACCGCGTTGCACACCTGATACACCGCCAAGTAAAATCCCTTTACCAGCATGATTTCTCTCTAAGAACTGTGCACCAATTTGTGTAGCCATTTTACCTGCTACTTCACTCATTGGTGTTAATAACGGTAGTGAACCATTTGCTAATTGAACGGTTTCGTAGGCAATCCCTACAACTTTTTTATTTAAAAGTGCCTGAGTCAATTCAACCTCTGGCGCTAAGTGTAAGTAAGTGAATAGGATTTGACCTTCATAAAAGTAATTATACTCAGAAGCTACAGGCTCTTTCACCTTCATAATCATCTCTTGTGACCAAGCTTCCTTAGCAGTATTCACAATATGAGCACCAGCTGCAATATAATCAGCATCCGTAAAGCTTGATCCTAAGCCTGCTCCAGTTTCAATGTACACCTCATGGCCTGCATGTGTTAAAGTAACAACTCCTGCTGGTGTCATCGCTACACGATTTTCATTGTTTTTAATTTCCTTTGGAATACCAATTTTCATAGTTCCCTATCCCCTTCCATTACGTAAAAATCAGCATCATTTATGTAATTAAAAATAGATGCACCCCTTGCAATTCCATATTACCAAACAAATAAAAAAAAAGCTTTAATTAAAGTAAATACAAATAAAATTTCTAACATTTCCAAAATACAAAATATTTAAACGGTAATTCCAGCTAATAAATTACTATATTTAAAAAATAAAAAGGAAGCTTATAACAATAGGAACTAGCCATTCCGAAAGCCAAAAATACGTTTGCACGCTGCAAATAGTGGGAATGAAGTAATTATATTTTCTACATGAAATGCCTTCACTTTTTCATAATTTTTCTTCCGGAAAGTATTTCCTTTAGAAAATCATTTGGTATAATCAACATATACAAATCAGGGAGGTTTTTCAAATGGCTAATCATTATAAAAGCATTGTGGTTGCAGTAGACGGTTCTAAGGAAGCTGAATACGCCTTTCGTAAATCAATTGACGTGGCGAAGCGTAATGAAGGTTCGGTATTAAATTTAGTAAATGTTATTGATACACGTTCATTCGCTGCAATCGAAGCATACGACCGTTCTATTGCAGAACGTGCACAAGCATTCTCTGAAGAACTATTAAATGGTTACAAAAAGCAAGCTGAAGATGAAGGTATCGCAAACGTTAACCTAATCATCGAATATGGTTCTCCAAAAAATATTATTACTAAAGAGCTTTCTAAAATCGTAGACGCAGATCTAATCATTTGTGGTGCCACAGGTCTAAATGCAGTAGAACGTTTCCTAATTGGTTCAGTATCTGAAGCAATTGTACGTTCAGCTAATTGTGACGTTCTTGTAATCCGCACACCTGAAAACTAATCAGCAATACATAAAAAGGTATCCTACAGTAGGATACCTTTTTGAATTCTATGAGCAATTACTTGCCTTCTTTCCACATTTTCACTTTTTCAAAGAATAAGGCAAGTGCTTGTTTATTTTGCATATTTGGTACCTTTGCTAAAAGCACTTCTTTAGGTGATTGACATTCCTTCGATTGCTTTTGCAAAATGACAATGCTCTTTTCTAATGATTTATTAGCAAACATGGAATCAGGTAGCTGAATAATTGCTTGAATCCAAGCGTGCTTTTGAATGTACTTGTGAAGTTGCTTAGACTGCTCTGAATCAAACAGATGTGATGGCGCAAGGAAAAATAAGTAGCCACCTTCCTTTGTATAATTCATAGATTGCTCCATAAATAAATGGTGGGCATAGCTCATTCCCTCTGACGAGCACAATTCATACTCAAGGGCAATTTCTTCATTTGGATAATAACCAACAGGTAAATCACAAACAACTGCATCAACTGGATTTGCTAGTAAATCTTGCAAGGCATCCTGTCGATATAAAGAAATTGGCTGCTCTGTTAAATCAGCTGTAGCTGCCGCTAAACGTATAAGTAGCTCATCTACTTCTACACCTGTAGCCTCGACTTTTCCATCTAATAAATTCATAACTGTTAGCAATAAATTTCCCGTACCTACTGCTGGATCCATAATCGATATTTTTTCTTGCTCAAGACGTTCAGCAAAGATTTGCTCAACAAAATAGCCCACTAATAACCCTAACGTATCAGGTGTCATTTGATGGTTTGGTTGAGAGCTTTTACGCATTCCTTTTAGAATGGCAATTTGTATAGCCTTGCGAATATCCTCTTTCGTTGCATCTTTTTGTGAGAAATCAACCTCGCCATCAAGCCATGCCTCTAGCCCATCTAGCAACCCCTCTAACAAAATTGTATTGTGCTCTTTTTCGATTTTTTCAGCATGCTCATTTAACATACCAAATAATTTCTCGATATTTTCCATAGATAACTTCCTTTCAAGCAGAAAAGAGCCGTGACAAACACTCGTCACAGCCCCTTTGTCTAGTATTATCTTAGCCTAAAAGCAGGCCATTATGCTAGTGCTTTGACAGCTGCAATAGCCGCTTCATAGTTTGGATGATCTGTTGCCTCAGGTACATACTCAACATATGTTACTTTATTGTTTTCATCCACAACAAACACAGCACGTGTCAGAAGACGTAATTCTTGAATATACACGCCATAAGCCTCACCAAATGAAAGGTCGCGGTGATCAGAAACCGTTTGAACCGCATCAATACCTGCTGCCCCACACCAACGTTTTTGAGCGAATGGAAGATCTACAGATACTGTGTAAATCACTACATTATCACCTAAGTTAGCTGCTTCTTCATTGAAACGACGTGTTTGAGCATCACATACACCAGTATCTAATGATGGTACAACACTAAATAAACGAATTTTCCCCTCTGAATCTTTTAATGTTACAGGTGAAAGGTCATTCGCTAATACTGTAAAAGCTGGTGCTAAATCGCCCACCTTTACTTCATTACCTACTAGTGTCACTGGACCATTTTTAAATGTTACTTGTGCCATATAAACGCCTCCTAATCATCATATGTACATAATATTACTAAATGAAGGGAATTAATTGCAACTAAGATAGCTTACTTTATTCAAAGTGTTAGCTAGCAATAGAAAAGACTGTCTCATCGTTTGAGACAGTCTCTTGTTTATTGTTCATTTTTTTCTTCTAGTTTTTCTAGCTCAGGTTTTCCCTCTTGTTCAATAGAAGCTATCTTTTCATCTTTTTTCTCTATAGAAAGTGGCACTAAATTCTTTTCAATATAGACTTTCTCATGCACCACTGTTGTATCGGCGAAATAGTCATGCAGCCCTTGATTGTCTGGTAAAATAACTACCAAAATATAAAGAGGCATCACAATATTATTAATAATACGCCCAATCCATTCACGGAATAATACATCTGACCAAGTAAGGTTACCATGCTTTAATGAAATGACACGTAATCCAAATACCATCTTCCCTAGCGTTTGACCAAAAAATTTTGTCATAAGGACAAAATAACTATAATAAAGAACCGCTGAAATAATGGAGATTGGAGCATACCAAACTGATTCTGATAAGGACCAATCCATTAAATAAAAGATAGGATTAAAGAGTATTCCAACTACAGCAGACACAATAAACCCATCCAATAAAAATGCCCACAATCGAATCCAAAAGCCTGCTGTTTTTAATGTGTAGTTTTTTTGCCTTGCTAAATCTTCCGTGCCATTGTTAAAAAAGTTATTTTCCATTGAGGGTGAACCTTGCATAACAACTTCATTGTTTGTCATTGAACTCCCTCCTTAGTATTCCCCGTATAAATACATCATTTTAGGTGCATTGTAATCTGTCATAATTTTCATTAGCATTTTTTCCTCTGCTGAAGGACCGAACATGGAGCCAATTTTCATCCCAACATATGATTGCCATCCGCCCATATCATAAGCATATTCAAATAATACAGCATCTTCTAGTCCAAAATCGGCGCGTAAGGCTGCAATGGCAGCTTCTTCGTCGCCAATTTCATCGACTAAACCAGCTTCAAGTGCTTTTGTACCACCAAGAATACGGCCATCCGCCACTTTCTTCACATCGGCTTCTGACATATTACGTCCTTGTTCAACGATATCCACAAATTCTTCATATGTTTCATTGATCATATCCTGCATCATTGCACGTTCCTCTGGTGTCACATCACGCATTGGACTTAGCATATCCTTATGCTCACCAGATTTAAACGTTTCGAATTTGACACCGACTTTTTCAGCCAATGCTTGATAATTAATAGATTGCATGATAACACCAATTGAGCCTGTTATTGTATCACGATGTGCAAATATTTTGTCTGCTGGAGCTGAAATATAATAACCACCAGATGCTGCCATTGAATCCATTGATACATAAATTGGAATTTGTCTTTCTTCTTTAATTTTTAACAGCTTTTTATAAATTTCAGCAGATTCTTTTACCCCTCCACCAGGAGAGTTAACACTTAAAACAATTCCTTCAATCGTATCATCGTACAAAATACTATCCAATTGTTCTAGGAAAAATTGATGATCATATGCAACAGGCTGCCATAGTGAACTTGAGCCAATATCTTGGATCGTGCCATCCACCTTTAAATAGGCAATCCTTTTATCAAAATTATCCCCTTCAATTACATTTTCATATACATCTAAGTTATTTCCTGCCATTAAACTATCAAAATTACCTAGGAAATCTGCTTTAAATAGCGCAAAAATGGTATTAATACCCAATGAAAACAGTAAAAGAACACCTGCTACTATTAATGCAACCCACCTTTTAACATTCATCTCTTTCCGCCTCCTTATGACGTAATACGTATGACTTGCTCATTAGTTTCATTTTTTTGCAATAATATGCAATTAGTTTTATTCTATTTATTTCCTCATAATACCTTACCTAAAATTACAAAAAAAATCAAAGTTCATTTCTTTAATGAACTCTGATTTTCGACATTATTTCCTAGGAAATGATTATTGTATACATTTTTTTATTTCTTGTTGCCTTAATTCGACACGTCTAATTTTACCAGATGCAGTTTTGGGTAACTCTGTAACAAATTCAATAGCACGTGGATATTTATAAGGTGCTGTTAATGATTTCACATGATTTTGAAGGGTTTGAATAAGCCCTTGATCACCATTAACACCATACTGTAGGATAATAAATGCTTTAACGATGTTCCCGCGAACTCTATCAGGGCTTGCAATGACAGCAACCTCTTTCACAGTCGGATGCTTCATCAACGCATCCTCCACTTCAAAGGGTCCAATTGTGTAACCTGAGGAAATAATGACATCATCCCCGCGTCCTTCAAACCAAAAGTAGCCGTCCGCATCTTTATAAGCTCGATCCCCTGTTATATACCAATCACCACGAAATTGTAAATTTGTACGTTCTGGATCATTTAAATATCTTTTAAAGAGTGCAGGTGTTTCTCGATGAACGGCAATATCACCTACTTCTCCTATAGCTACTGGCTCACCAAAATCGTCTATAATTTCAACGGTGTTGCCAGGGGTAGGCTTCCCCATCGAACCAACTCTTGCCTCCATACCTACCATAGTCCCTACCAGTAAGGTATTTTCTGTTTGACCATAACCATCTCGCACCTGTAGATGAAAAGTATCCGCGAATTTTTTTATAACTTCACTGTTCAAGGGCTCACCTGCTGAAACAGCTTGTCGAATTGAACTGATATCATACTCCTGTAAATTGTCAAGTGCTGCCATAAAACGATATTCAGTCGGTGTACAACATAAGATATTCATTTTAAATTTTTCAAGCAATGTTAAATAGGTTGCCGCATCAAACTTTCCTTTATAGACAAAAGCAGTGGCACCACTGCCTAAAATGGCGAGAAACGGGCTCCAAATCCATTTTTGCCATCCTGGTGCTGCGGTTGCCCATACAATATCATTTTCTTGTACTCCTAGCCAACGAGGAGCTGTTGTCCGTAAATGTGCATAGCCCCAGCTATGCGTATGCACTGCAGCTTTCGGATTTCCTGTTGTGCCACTTGTATAAGCTAAAAATGCATGGTCTGTACTTTTTGTTGGTGTAGAACTTATGTAAGTTGTTGGTTGCTTTCGCATTATGTCTAACAATGGCTGCCATGGCTCATGAGCATTTCCAATAACAAATAGCTGCACCTCTTGTAAATTTTCTACTTGATCAAATTGCTGAATGTAAGGCTCAAAGGCCACAATTGCTTTAGCATCGGCATGATGAATACGATACTCAATATCTTTTGTTCTTAGCATTTCAGAGCTTGGAATGATTGTTAAACCCGCTTTTAATGCAGCAATATAGACAATGTATGCTTCTACTGAGCGTGGTACCATCACTAAAATGACATCACCTTTAGTTAATCCATTTTTTGTAAAGACATGTGCCGCCTGATTCGCTCTTTCAAGTAAATGTGCGTAGGTGATAAATTGTACATCAGAATGCTCTTCATAAATTATCAATGCATTTTTAGTTGAATCCTTAGCATATTTTTCAAATTCATCAGTTATGTTATACCATTCTGGTGCTACTAATTCTTGTCTTTTCATGGCAAATGCCCCCTTTTGATAAGACACATTATACTCCTTTCTTAGAATTTTCAATGGTTTACACTTGATTTGAGTAAAGTCATGACAACTATCATACTTACCTATATGGCATCAGTCACGTTTTGTTGATAGGAAAACTTGCTATTGAATACATATGAAAAGTATGGTACATTTTGGTCAACTAAAAGCAAGATTGCAGGGGGACTCATAAAGAGTTGAGAAGGTAAAACCTGACCCTTTGAACCTGTTAGTTAATACTGACGTAGGGAGCAATGAACATCTTTTTTTCAGATGAAAGGCTCTTTTTCGTGCATTTTTACACAAAAGAGCCTTTTTTGCGTGCTTACGTCCACCCATGAAGGAGGACTAAAATGATTTTTCAAACGATTCGTCAACAACAACCGCTTATACACTGTATAACTAATTATGTTGTGGCTAATTTCCAAGCAAATGGCTTATTGGCATTAGGTGCCTCTCCTGTCATGGCTGATGACAGCCATGAGGTAGAAGAAATGGTCGCCATTGCAGAAGCTCTTTTAATCAATATTGGTACACTGAATGATCGAACAAAGGAAGCGATGCTGTTAGCAGGAAAAAAGGCAAATACCCTTAGTATTCCTGTTATATTAGATCCAGTTGGCGCAGGTGCCACAGTTTATCGCAAGGAAACCGTACACCTATTACTTACAGACATACAATTTGCGGTCATACGCTGTAACAAGGGAGAACTTGCGGCATTAGTGAATGTGGAATGGCAACAAAAAGGTGTTGATAGTGGTGATGGATTTATTGACATAGAAACAGAAGCAACATTATTGGCTCAACGCTACAACTGTATAGTCATTGTTACAGGCGAACATGATTTTATGACAGACGGTGTGCAGAGCCAATGGATAACTGGTGGAAATTCACAAATGACAGAAGTCACTGGTACAGGCTGTTTACTTAGTGCTATATGTGGAGCCGCCTACTGTTCAGGAGAAGATCCATACAGTCAATTAGTGGAAACCCTCACTTACTACAAAAAAGCAGCTGAGCTAGCATCAGCCTTTACAGAGGATATCGGGGATATTCAAATTGCTTTGCTAAATGCCCTTCATCGTCTTTCAAAGGAGGGTGAGGCTTCATGCATATTGTAACGACAATTGCAGGCTCAGATAGTGGTGGTGGCGCTGGTATTCAGGCTGATTTAAAAACATTCCAGGAATTAGGGGTTTTCGGTACCTCAGTTATTACAGCTTTAACTGCTCAAAACACACGAGGTGTAACAGGGGTTTTCCCAATTGAAGTTAATTTTGTTGAAAAACAATTTCATGCATTACTAGAAGATTTTTCGATTGCTGCGATTAAAACGGGGATGCTTTATTCCTCGGATATTATTCAGACAATCGCACACATTTTACAGGATTTAAAAATCCCACTAATTGTTGATCCAGTTATGATTGCAAAAGGTGGAGAAAACTTATTGCAGCAAGAGGCTATTGAAGCCATGCGCATTTCTTTACTACCACTTGCTACAATTGTGACACCTAATATACCAGAAGCAGAGGCACTTACTGGAAGAAAAATAAATCAATTCTCTGATATGGAGGAGGTCGCTCAATGCTTTTTCCAACTAGGTGTTCACTGTGTCATCATTAAAGGTGGGCATCTCCCCAATTCGTTATATGCGATTGATTATGTATTTATAAAAAATGACAAATATTTTTCCATGCAGTCTCCTCGTATTCCAACGAAAAACACACATGGTACAGGTTGTACATTTTCAGCAGCTCTCACTGCTTTTATTGCTCAAGGTTTGACAATTGAAAAAGCTGTTATTGAAGCTAAAAAATTTATACAATTAGCTATTATGCATGATTTAGCCATTGGTAATGGTCATGGCCCTACAAATCATTTTGCTTATCGGCTGCATAATGGTGCCTGCGAGGTGAAGTTAGTTGAAACGTGAGGATTTACAGCTTTATTTTATTATGGGTACAAGCAATGTTTCCCATCAAGAGCCGTTAGTTGTTCTCGAAAAAGCGCTGAGGGCTGGCATAACCATGTTTCAATTACGTGAAAAAGGTCCTTACGCATTAACAGGACTAGCTTATGAGCAATTTGCCCGCCAGTGTCAACAATTATGTCAACATTACCATGTGCCGTTTATTGTTAACGATGACGTGGATCTAGCAGTACGACTTGGTGCTGATGGTGTCCATATTGGACAAGATGATGAACAGATTGCCATTGCACGGAAAAAAATGGCGAACCGGATTCTTGGCGTTTCCGTGCATTCGCAGGAGGAACTACAAATAGCTATTGATCATCATGCTGATTATGTAGGTATCGGCCCTATTTTTGCCACAACATCTAAAAGTGATGCACAGCCACCATGTGGCACCAATTTTTTACAGCAAGCTTCCAAATTACAGCCTAACTTACCTATCGTGGCTATAGGTGGCATAAATGGGATAAATGCTGATATTGTTTTTCAAGCTGGTGCTGATGGAGTTGCTGTTATCTCTGCTCTCTGTGAAAGTGAGGATATTGAACAAACAGTATCCATATTTAAGTCTTTAAATCGCATAAAAAGATGATCTTTAAACAAACTAAAACCAGTGCCTTTTACGGTCACTGGTTTTAAGTTTATAAATGCTTATTTAGCATTTATTGGTTGTTGTTTGGCATACCCTTTAATTGAGATTCTGCCATTTGTACAAGACGTTTAGTGATTTCACCACCAACGGAACCGTTAGCACGAGCTGAAGCGTCAGCCCCTAATTGAACACCAAATTCTTGTGCAATTTCGTATTTCATTTGATCAAGTGCTTGTTGTACACCAGGTACTGCAAGCTGGTTTGAACTGCGGTTGTTGTTTGAAGCCATGTTTCTCACCTCCTTGTGAATATAGAATGTGCGTTATTAGATTTTTAATACAAAAAAAATAAAGGTAAATTGTACCTCTATTGGCATATGCCTAACTATACAAAAAAAACCGTCTCAAATAGGCTATTTGAGACGGTTTTTAAACTTTTGATTTATAAAAGATCAGCAAACTTATCTTGCTGTTGCTCTTCTTCTTTCTTAGGGAAAATATAGACCTCACGATTTTTGACAGCACGTGCTATAAGTTCATCAAAATCAGAAAAGCTTTCGTAATGCTCAACCTTTTCGAGCTTAGGCTTTGTTTTAGGACTAGCAGGCGTAAAGATTGTACAGCAGTCCTCGAAAGGCTGAATAGATGTTTCATAGGTGCCAATTTGTTCAGCTAACTCAATGATTTCTAATTTATCTGATGAAATTAATGGTCGTAAAATAGGCGTATTCGTTACTGCATTTATAGCCGTTAAGCTTTCAAGTGTTTGACTCGCTACTTGTCCAAGGCTTTCTCCCGTGACAATCGCAAGAGCTCCGATTTCCTCACGTACTTGATCAGCAACCTTTAACATCATACGACGAGTTGTTGTCATTGATACATTAGATGGTACTTTCTCTTTAATCAATACTTGTATTTCAGTAAAAGGAATAACGTGCAAACGAATATTAGCACCAAATTTCGTTAACTCATTTGCAAGCACTTTTACTTTTTCTAATGAATTTTGGCTTGTATAGGGTGGACTAAAAAAGTGAATAGCTTCTAAACGGACTCCGCGTTTCATCATTAAATAACCTGCAACAGGACTATCAATACCACCTGAAAGCATTAACAATGACTTCCCATTTGATCCTACAGGCATTCCTCCTGCACCTGGAATGACTTGCGCCATCATATAGGTTGCATCATGACGGACTTCTACACGTAACTCGATATCTGGTTGCTTCACTTTCACCGATAAATTGTTAAATTGAGGTAAAACATATCCACCAATTTCCCGCTGAATCGCATGTGATTCTAATGGGAAGGTTTTATCAGTACGTTTCACTTCCACTTTAAACGTATATGGCTGGTCTTTAAATGTTTCCATTATCGTAATCGCAAGTTTTTTCATACTTTCCATATCTTTTTCACACGCTGCAACAGGGCTAAATGATTGGATACCAAAAATTTTAGGCAAACCTGTTACAAGTGTTTGCATTTGTGCGTCATTCTCTATTGCAATAAACATTCGATCACGTTCGGTACGAATATGAAGATGTCCTAAATCTGCAAAAGCATGGCGGATATTCTCACGTAAACGGCGGATAAAATCCATCTTATTGCGACCTTTTGTAGAAAGTTCACCATATCGAATTAAAATTTCTTTCCAAATCATTACTTTATTTCTCCTTTAAGCTCTAGCATTACTTCTGCTAATACTTGTTTAAACTTTTTAATATCTTCGGCTGTGTTATGTGCACCAAAACTAATACGGATGACACCTTTTTTATAATGCTCATCTAGATGCAATGCTTCGACAACATGACTTGTTTTAGTTTGCTTCGAAGAACAAGCACTGGATGTTGATACAATCACACCTCGTTTTTGCATCGCATTAATGATGACTTCTCCTTTTAAATCGCGAACACTGAAAGATATAATATGTGACGCTCCCTGTGGAGTCGACAAAATATGAATAGCCTCTCCATATTCATTTAGCTGTGCAAGAATTTCATCATGCCATTGACGGTATTTTTTTGCATGGTCATGCATGGTTTCAACCGCAATACGAGCTGCCTTAGATAAAGCCACAGCTTGTGGAACAGCTACAGTCCCACTACGCAATCCAAATTCTTGGCCACCTCCAAGTGCATAGGGCTGCCATCTTATCGCTTTACGAAATGCTAATACGCCAGAGCCTTTAAAGCCATGAATTTTATGGCCAGAGATCGAAATACAATCCGGTCCCTCTTCACCCTTAAAGGATACAGCTAATTTCCCGAAGCTTTGTACAGCATCCACATGTAAGGCTGCACGACTCATTTCATGGATTAATTTAGCTGCTTCATCAATCGGTTGGATAGCACCCATCTCATTGTTTACATGCATCATACTTACTAAAATTGTATCTTTACGTATTTTTGCACGAAGTTCATCCAATGAAATAATACCACGATGATCAACCTTTAAATATTCCACTTCAAAGCCCTCTTTTGCGAGCTGTTTCACAGTCTCTAAAACAGAAGGATGCTCAATTTCAGTTGTTAAAATATGCTTTCCTATATGTGTATTGCTACGCGCTATTCCAAAAATAGCCGCATTATTCGATTCCGTACCACCTGAAGTAAATAGCACATTTTTTGCTTCTGTTTGCAAAATATCTGCTACTTGCTCACGTGCCCGCATTAATAAATCATTTGCTTCAACACCCATAGCATGGATGGATGCAGGATTGGCATAATACTGCTCATTTACAACCATAAACGCCTGAAGAACTTCTTTTAATGGTTTAGTTGTGGCACTATTATCTAAATAAATTGTATCATTCATTATTTTTCACACACTTTCAAAACGTTGATGTAACGGTATTTATCATAACGCAATCTTTAGCGATTGACCACTAACTTTAACGATAATTCATATTTTAATCTCAAGAGTGATGGAACTCACAATTTTTTTAACATCGTAATAAATTCCGTTGGCGTACTAAATTCGAGCTCTTTCACAAATCCTAATTTTTCATATAGGAATATAGCTCGCTTATTGAATAGGGCGACTGTTAAACGGAGCGGCTGAGGATATTCTTCCTCCATATTCTTGATGATAAATGAAAAGAACTTTGTGCCAAAACCTTTTCCTGTTAGCGTTGGTTTCATGCCAATACCAATATCTATATAATCTTCTGAATAAGCATTATAATCATGTCCTTTTGGCACTTGCGCAGCTGACCCTGTGCAATAAAAACCGATTAAGTCCTCTTGCTCATTAATTATGGCAAAGTAAGGATTATCAAGAAACTCCCGCAAGGATTCCTCGGATAATTCGTTATTATAAAAATCATAGGGCTCTTCATATTGCCAACATACAATTTCCTGAGCATACTTTTCATTCATTTTTCGAATGAACAATCCCATCCGTCTCACACCCTTATCCAAATTTAAAAAGAAAGCTGTCTAAAAAGTAATTTCTAAACTTTTTAGACAGCATAAATGTAGTTTTAATTGTTAGTCATAGTCTGCTCTGCTACCATTTCTTGAATACGTTTTAATGCACCTGGCTCCATTTCTTCCACAGCTGTCCCTGCTTCCTCTAATGCTTTGGAATAACGGAATTGATGGAATGCTTCCTCCGCCTCTTTTAAACGCGCATTTAATGTTGGATTGGATGCACGATGACGATTACCATACTGAATAATACGTTCTATGAGCATTACATTCTCTATTAACTCATGAGCTTTTGCTCTAACATCCTCTACACAAAGTGTTGCAGCATTTAAATTATTATGAACCGTTCCCATATTAAGCGGAACTTCCTGCAGACTTTGCATAACTACATATATATGCTCTGCCGCTTCATCAAGTCGTGCGTCCATCTCCTCTGGGACTCCTGGAATATTCGCCTTATTTAGGAGACGATCTGTATCTTGTAATATTTTCTTTAAGTTTTCAACTTGAGCGCGGGCCTTGTTTTCATCAATACGAAGTTTCTTCATTGTATTAGACAAATGACCTTGCTCTTCATGAATTCGTTCAAGCTCTTCACTTATTTCAATTAATTCTTCTTGTAAGCTTGAATACGCAGACTTTTCTTCTTTGACCCGCATGGCTAATAAATCGTAACGACGTTGCAGTGCTTCCAATTGCTTTAATGCTGCTTTTGGAATTTCAGCATCCTTTTCATTTAAGTGATAGCTTTGTTGTACATAGGTTGCCTCATCACTCACTGATTTTGTAGACGTAATAACATTTGTAATTGAGCTTAATAAACGATCACAATTTTGATCCACATAATTTTTGGCAATAACCTCTTTTTCCAGTAAATCATAAAAATGATCGATTTCTTCATTGATTTCTGTTACACGAGGTTTAACCACCATTAAATTTAGCTCTGCTAGGTCATTTTTTAACTTAGCAAATTCTTTTTCATAATTATTTAATGCCTCTGCTAATTCTAAATGCTGCAGATAGTAGGATTGGTCTTCCATTTCACGTTGACCATTACGCAATTCTTGAACGGCTCCCGGCAGCTTAACTTGTAATTCCGTCAAAATTGTTGGGACATCATTAATATATTCGAATGTCTGCTGGGATTCTTGATTTAAGCTAATCACAATTTCTCTCGCCTGCAAGTAATTACCTTCATTAGTCAGAACATCAAATTTTTCAAACTGCTCAACAAATTCCTCTAGCTTTTTCTCCAGTGCAGGTAATGCTACACCAAAGGAATGCTGGTGTGCTAGCAATGTTTTTCTTGCAGAACGGTAATATTCCTTTAACTGTTCAATTTCAATTCTATTTTTTTCTTCGCTGCCAATTAATTCATTTAATTCCTCTAAAATTTTATCTTTATCTTGGTCACATTTTTTGATATAGTCTTCGATTTCACGTTCAATTAATGTCGCTTTTTTAAAACGAAGTCGATTAATTTGATCTTCTGCATCAAATAAAAGTGAATCGATTTTAGTCATATGTACATCGATGACTTCATCCCAAATATTGCGCCATCGTTCAAACATTTCTTCCGTTTCACCGTTCATGTTCAAAGATTTTACTTTTGAAATTTCTTCATTTATAGGTTTATGTTGTATTTGTAATTTTTCATTTTCAAGTTTTGCAATAATTGCAACATGTTTTCTTCGCATCATAAATCCTACTATGGCTAAAATTAATAGTAGGATAATCGGAATGATGATATACTCCATCGTAAGCCTCCTATTCTACAATAAACGAATTGGCTAGTTGTATTTATTATATACTATGTTTTCGCCTTTTGTACTAAAATTTAAGTGATTTTCAGAAAACTGTATTTTTGCTATTGTAAAATATTAAGATAGCAGTCTATAGATCTAAAGGAGTGGTACATTTTGAAACGTGATGGGCATATACATAGTCCTTATTGTCCACATGGCAGTTCGGACACGTTCATTCAATATATTGAAAAAGCAATTTCGCATAATTTCACAGATATAACGTTTACAGAACACGCCCCATTACCAGCAGGGTTTATTGATCCTACCCCACTCCAAGATAGTGGGATGAAACCCGAGTATCTCATGCCATACATTGAAGAATTACAATGCCTGCAAAAACAATATGCAAAAGACATTCGAATTCGTATCGGATTAGAAGTTGATTATATCAAAGGTTTTGAACAAGAAACTCGTCATTTTCTTGATACATATGGACATTTTTTAGATGATGCCATCTTGTCAATCCATTTTTTACAGTGGCAGGACACCTTTGAATGTATCGACTTCTCTCCTAAATGCTTTATTGATTTCTCTAAGAAAGTTGGCTCTATTGAACAGGTGTATCATTTATATTATGATACAGTCCTACACTCTATAAAAGCAGACCTTGGTTCTTATAAGCCAAAAAGGATTGGGCACCCATCACTGATTCATAAATTTCAGCTAGCTCATCATGAGAAAATTAATGACGACACTCGACTTTACCAAGTTTTGGACAGTATGAAGCAAAATGGCTATGAATTAGATGTAAATAGTGCTGGTATAAGTAAACCATTTTGTCAGGAGCCCTATCCACCATTTGCCTTTATCAATTATTGTCAGGCGATTGAATTACCTTATGTATTTGGTTCCGATGCCCATAGTGTGACTGATTTACATCAACATTATAATGTTATATTACCGATCTAAATAACTTTTAAACGAGGTGCTTGTATGTTTACACAAATTAATTATGAAGGATCCATTGCTGACCAGTATCTTACACTATCTAAGCAATTAGACGCACTACTAACTGGTGAAAAGGATCAGATTGCAAATTTAAGCAATGCTTCTGCACTCCTCCATCAATTTTTAACAAATATTAACTGGGTGGGGTTCTATCTCTTACAGGAAAATGAGCTTGTACTCGGTCCATTTCAAGGTCTGCCTGCCTGTGTTAGAATACCAATTGGCCGTGGGGTTTGCGGAACAGCTGTGGCAACAAAAGAAACCATTGTTGTCAAAGATGTTCACGAATTCCCAGGACATATTGCGTGCGATGCTGCCTCCCAATCTGAAATTGTCATACCATTAATGAAACAAGGTGAGGTCATGGGTGTACTTGATATCGATAGCCCTACTGTGAATCGCTTCTCCAAGGAAGATCAAGCTGGTTTAGAGCAATTTGTTCAAACACTACTACTTCATATATAAGATGTTAAAAAATTGCCCTGAAATGCATTGTCATTTCAGGGCAATTTATTTTATAGAACCATTTACAAGAACTCCATCCATATTATTGGTTTTGAAAAGAACCATCATGGATGCAAAAACGATTTTTACCACTATTTTTTGCTTCATATAGAGCGGTATCAGCATGTAAGAAAACGGATTGGAATGCTGGTCGGTCTTGATCATTCCATGTAATGAGTCCTGCTGAAATTGTTACTTGAGGATCGGTGGCACTTGGAATTACTTCAACGATGGCTGATGCTAATTCCAAAGCTTCTTTTTCACTAATGTTAGGTACATATATGGACATCTCTTCACCGCCCCATCTTGCACAAATTCCTCGACTACCTATTGTTTCCTTCAACTGAACGGCAATCTGCATCAGTATTTTATCACCTACTTGATGACCATACGTGTCATTTATGCGTTTAAAATTATCAATATCAATGAGCAAAAACATACCTGATTGATCATATTCAAGAGACTTTTCTACAAAATGATCAAGGTAACTACGTGCATATAGTTTCGTTAAATGATCCAAATCGACCATTTCCTGAAGCTGTGTTCGTAAAATAGAGTTTGCAATTGCTAAAGATGAGTGGTGGATTAAAGACTGCATTAATTTAAAGCTATCAAACGAAAAGAAATACGGCTCTTTATGTAAAACGATACTAAAGCCATTGATCTTTTCTTCCATTAGAATGGGGATGGCCATTATGGAACGATATTCAATTTGTTTAGAGGTTAATCGACTAAAATCAGCTATAAACAGCGGATCATTAGTTTGAGTAAAATGTTGTTCAACATGCTTAATATAGGTTTGACCCTCTTCAGAACTAAATAGCGAAGTACTTGCCCCCGCTACTTCAAAGGTGTCATCTTTTTTAAAGGCGAAGCAAACTTCCATTGGTTGGAAGGATTTCAGCAACTGCTTTTGCAGGAAAAGTAACATTTCATGAATGTCAATCCTCATATTTAAACGATGTGATGTTTCATTGATAAGTTGTAAGTCACTGACGAGGCGATGCGACTGATGATATAGCTTTGCATTTTCTAGTGCATTTCCTGACGCCTGCGCAAGCATCCGTACAAAATCTTTTTCAGTCGTTGAAAAAAGGTAAGTAGTTGGAGCACTCACTTGTAATATGCCATAAATAGCTTGCCTTCCTTTAATAGGGGCATTTAATAAACGGCAATTTAAATCACTCGCAAGTTCTGTTGTTAACTCTCCTGATACAAAAGCCTCAATAGTGGTAGGTCTTTCCGATAAATAATCAAAAAGCTTAATATCGATGGTCGTGTGTCGGTCTTGATCATTCGATAATATAAGCTCTACATTAAATTCAGGGAAGTTATCCCTTATATTTTTCAATACATTTTCCAAAATTAAATCAATATCCATTGTTGAATGAAATAAATCAGTCATGTTATATAGTTTTCTATATTGGTCTTCATTTATTTTTACATCTAAATTATCTTTCATCATTTGAAGAACCTGAGAAAGTATTTCTATACATTTTTCGCCGTAATCTGAGGTCATAAAGTCTGTCCAAGACTCTGTTGCCTCCACAAGTAATACACCAATGGGATTATTGCCCTCTGCTTGGAAAAGCACCATATCTGTCATCATTGAATAGGCCTGTCTTGCCTTTAATATATAAGGAATTTTCACTACTTTTTGTTGATAAAAACTAGCTTCGATCATCAGCCATGACACAGCATTTAGCTTTGTTTCAATCGTTAATGAAGCCATCTCCTCAATAGGTATTAAAGAATTACCTTCAAAACTAAGAAAAGCTACATTATCAATTTCCAAGTGTTTCTTAAGACACTGTTTTAATGAATAAAAATACCCATTAAAACTAGCTTGTTCTTCATTAGAACTCACCCAAAAGCTCAAAACATCAGATTTTATATATTTTAGCGTTTGTAAATGGTCTGTCATGAAATCACCTTTTCTATATAACGTCCAAATCAATTACTATTAACTTATAATATATTATACATAATTTGTGTCATTTTGACTATGTAAATTCTCCCTTACTTTTACATTTTAGATTTTACAGCGCATCTTTAACTATTTCTAACACATTAGGAATGGACAGTGAGAATTTTCTACTATATACCTGTAATAAAATTTTAAATACTATTAATTGACGTACATGTCCTAAGCAGTTACAATGGAGGTTGTGTAAAATGAACGCAGCAGTGGTATAAGCTTATATTGTATTTTATTCCTCTATTTTCTTCTGTACAACTAATTAGATAGTCAACTTTTAAAAATAGATGGTGTATTGTGTAACCTAACGGCTGCATAGGCGAAAATACATGAAAATAAAATGCGTGTAAGAATGGGTACTACTGGTTTTTGTTTTACAACAAAAAAACCAAATTTAAAGGAGGAGACAACAATATGTCTCGTTATACAGGTCCATCTTGGAAATTATCACGTCGTCTTGGTATCTCACTAAGCGGTACAGGTAAAGAAATCGAAAAACGTCCTTACGCACCAGGACAACACGGTCCAAACCAACGTAAAAAATTATCAGAATACGGTTTACAACTTCAAGAGAAGCAAAAACTTCGTCACATGTACGGCATGAACGAACGTCAATTCCGTACATTGTTTAACCGCGCTGGTAAAATGAAAGGTGTACACGGTGAAAACTTCATGATCCTTCTTGAAACTCGCCTTGACAACTTAGTTTACCGTTTAGGTTTAGCTCGTACTCGTCGTGGAGCTCGTCAATTAGTAAACCACGGTCACATCTTAGTAGATGGCAAACGCGTTGATATCCCATCATTCAGCGTAAAACCAGGTCAAACGATTTCTCTTCGCGAAAAATCTCAAAACCTTGCTGTTGTTGGAGAAGCAATCGAAGTAAACAACTTCGTACCTGACTACTTAACTTTTGACGCTGACAAAAAAGAAGGTACATTCACTCGCCTTCCAGAGCGTTCTGAGTTATCAGCTGAAATCAACGAATCATTCATCGTAGAGTACTACTCTCGTTAATTAAATTACTCTGCAAAGAGTAGTTTAGAAAACCCTAGAAAGCCTTGTATATCAAGGTTCTCTAGGGTTTTTGCTTTTTATCAACAATGCACAATAATGCATTAAATATCGTTATTTTGGGGCTTGCATTGGGGCTAGTTTGGGGCTAATTAAATACGGTGCGCGTGTGTACAGGAATGTGTGAGTGAGATTGGAGTGAATTGCTTCAATCTTTTTTAAAAATTAAATTTAGAGAATGCGTATGATGACTATACCTTATACTATCATCCATTATTTAGACTAGCATCTGTACTAGATCTATTTTATATTTAAAATCTAATACTTTTGAATTATATAAAAAAAGCTAAAATGATTTCTCATTTCAGCAATATAAGTATACATTTTTTATGTTACCTTGAAAGATTTTAAAACTATGTTCTTAAACGTACTTGATTTATAGGTTGATATCTATTTTGAGCTTCTATTTCGTTATAAATATCTAAATTCCCACTCATATCTTCAATAGTAACAACTAAAGCATAAGGAACGTCATTATTGCCTTCTTCCCATCTTCCAAATAACTCTAGCCATATTTGCCAATCACCTGCATTAAATTTTGAAAAAAGTTTACTAAATTGATGACAAACATCCCACTTTTTTCTACCTTCTTTTGTTTTAGGCTGCACATGAGCAAGTTGACCGTTCGATTGAGATTTTTTTAGAGATGCTCGAATATATGCACCTAGATATTCAGTTCCTTTAGTTCTATCCACTGGAGGTTGGGATAGACATGTGACAGTCACTTTTGCAACATTTCTTCCTGGCTGAGCAGCCAAAATTTGTGGCATATAAATTTTAACTCTTTCTTTTTTTTCTCTATTTAGGGTACCTGTTCTAACAAATGTCACTTTAGAAGGAGATGAGAACTTACTATCATCAACAGTCGAAAGACCTCTTCCATATAAATTATGTGCTAAAACTAATTCATCTTCCTCTATATCATCGTCATCCCATACTGTTCTAGCATTATGATATAAAAGAGCTTTAGAAATCATCAAATTGCTACTTGGAATCTCTCTACTAATCTCAGCTAAATCTCCAGATATTACTGGAGCGCTAAAACTAGTTCCTGCATCTGGCACTAAAAAACCATTTGAATTCATCACTAAAGAATACTGATCTACTGGAGTAATAGCTTTTTTCCCATCAAACTCAATAGTTCCACCATAAGCAGATATATCTGGTTTAGTCACACCACAAAATCCCGGACCTTTCCGACTATAAGGAGCAATCATATTTTTTTCAGAAATACTTTTCTTATGATCAGCTCCACAAACTGCCCCTACTACTATTCCCAACATGGAATCTGCTGGTGAAGCAATAATAGAATCATCATCATCTATAATATCCGATATATCAGATTCGAACTGCCATAACTTATGATTACCTGCTGATAAAACGAATTGCACATTTCTTTTTAATTGCAGTGCATCAATTTCATATCCAATTATGCTCATTTCATCTTCTTCTATTGGAACTGATGAATTAGCTGATAAATTGTAAATGCTGCAAATATCAGCATACATTTCAACAGCATCCTGAATTCTTTTGATTAGTATATTTTCCGGAACAGACCCATCCAATATCCTACAGTCAATAACTCTAGCCCTTGGAATTATATTTGCTGCCTCATCAGTATTTTGGAAATGCCTAAATATTACCTTACTAGCTACTTTCGTCCCATGAGAATAATCATTACCTGAAAATCCATTAGGCTCCCACCTATCTACGATTAAAGGCTGTATATTATTCGGAAATTCAATTCCAGAGTCTAACACAGCAACTATTGGTAAAATATCAAAATTTGTTTCCTTTGAAATTGAGATAGGTTTGTCCACACTCTGAGCATTTGAAGTAATACCAACTTCAAAAAAATGTGTTTCTTCAATTCGGTAAATTGCACTGTCATCTTCATAATTAGAGAGCGTCGAAGATGGAATTATTGCTCTAACAATCATAGTTTCATCTGATAAAGTGTATGGTGAATCTTGTAAATGCCCCAGATCTGTTTCTATCTTTTTTATCAAACTTTTTACAGCAATATTTTTATCCTTCTGACTTAGCTTAGGAATCATCATAAATTGAACATCAACAGATTCGGGTGGTGAGTCGCTAAAATACAGTTTTTTCTTCAAATCATTAGAATTTTTTTGTGCACCAGTATAAGGTTCAAAATTACTAATACTATTAAAGTATGTTTTTCGATCACCATTTTGAGTATAGGTTTCAATTCGCCGCTGTAAAATTTCAAACTTTTGTTTAGTGGTAGATACAATAGCAGTTCGCTCATTTTTTACCGCATTAATCATTAAACCTAGTTTTTCAAAATCGTTGTTCTTATACTGTATTTTATTTCCTTCTGATACCTCAACTTTAAAAACCATAGTGTCTGTTTGGTCTAAAGAGTTTATTGATTTGCTATCCTTAATTTTGGTCTCAATATTTTTCAAACTCGAAGAAAGCTTAGATCCATGTTCACTATAAATTACATCTATTTCGGTTGACCTACTTGTCAATTCTTTATTAACTTCAATTACTTCATCATCAGGAATCCAAAAGTGATGTTTCTTTTCTTTCGTCATTTATGCTTGCCTCCTCTATTTTTTTAAATTTGTAACCCAAAGTAGATTTAGGGATCCCAGAAATTTTTTCTATATCCCTCATCGATATACCGTTGTGATTAAGTGATTTTAGAGCCACTATATAAGCATCACTTTCTTCGCTTAAAAATAATGACGTGTGATTAAGCCAAATATTTGCTATATCTTTTGACTCAAAGTTATTCACTAGTTTATTTAGTATTGAATGCCTAATTAGGGATTCAATAAAGGTTACAATCTGAGAACCGTTCATACCCT
The DNA here is from genome assembly GCF_049943995.1 of Lysinibacillus sp. VIII_CA. NCBI lineage: Bacteria > Bacillati > Bacillota > Bacilli > Caryophanales > Bacillaceae > Lysinibacillus > Lysinibacillus sp. VIII_CA. The sequence goes on along the minus strand of NZ_JBNFXM010000002.1, from coordinate 122,930 downwards.
CAGTTAATTTAATCAACATTTCAATTTGTTTTTTACTAAAGATAGAAACATTTTCTAGTTTATTCTCAATTATTTTTTTCCTTTGTGTTACATTCGGTAACTCTAATAAAACAGCTAAATTAAATCTTCTCCATATAGCAGGGTCTAACATATGTTGATGATTAGTCGCTGCTATTAAAAATACATTACTAGGCATTTCATCTAAATTCTGCAATAACGTAGTAACTACCCTTTTTAATTCACCTAATTCATTAGAATCATCACGCTTTTTAGCTATAGCATCAAATTCATCTAGAAAAAGGACCACATCCTTATCCTTAACATAATCAAATATCTTTCTTATATTTGTTCCAGTTTGTCCTAAGTATGAGGAAACCAATCCATCCAATTTAACATAGGCAATTGGTAAACCCATCTCTCCAGCGATAGCCTTTGCAGTTAAAGTCTTCCCACAACCCGGAGGACCACAAAACAAAAGACGATTAGTAGGGCTAATACCCTTTTGAAGGAGTTGATCTGTCATTTTTCTTTCAGTAATTACCTGACTCAATGCTTCTAATGTTTTATCAGTCAATGCAACATCGTTAAACGAAATAGTTGGGTTAATTATTTCAATGAGATCAAGAGTACTATCTTTATCTTTGGGTAAAAAAGCCATACTTTGGGAATCAAATGAATTACTTTTTTGAATATTTTTTTCAATTTTTCTCGTTGAATTTTGTAAATTATAAGCTTTTTTCAATGAGGTAGAAAGTAATAAATTCCCCTTTTTTTCTTCATCATTGCTGAGATTATTCAAAGCTTTTTCAAATAAATCTTCATCTCCACTACAATGAGCTACTACTAAATCTATCACTAATTTCGATTTCATTTTTACCACCCTTTTCGTCCACTATAGGACTGATATTGAAATTTTATTATAAAAACAACATAGTGTCAACGATAACACAAACATTTTATTGGACACATATGGACAATTAATCACAACCTTATTATATGAAAGTTTTATAAAAGATATCCTTCGGAATATTTACCAATAATCTGCAGGGCTTTCTTACGTAATTAATATAATAATCTGTGTGACATTATAAAAAGTAAGAAGCAGCCACAATAATAATTGCAGATGCTCACTGTTTTGATAAAGCCAATTTGCGGGATTTTCTTAAATTGATGTTAGCGCATCGGCTTTTTTTATTTTTGTTCACTTTTTATTACCATTTTATATAATTCATCAGCATGAATATTTAGGGTTTTAATATCATTCGACATTTCTTTAAAGAGCGGATGGAATCCCATATCAATCAATCGTACTGTATCTCGTATTTCATCAATTACAAGACAAGCCATTCCTCGGTCTTTATCCCAACCTTTGTGAACTATATCATCAAGTCTTTCTATCAATCGTGCTACCGCACCCTGTACAACTTCTAATTGAATCATTTGTGCTGATAAGTTATAGGCATTGTGACTATTTTCATGTACCAATGATTTTACCTTTGCTGCTACTTGTTCCAATCCGATACCTTCTTTCACTGTTTATTTGTTTGCTACTGCATGTAATAGTAATTGTTTATTGTGGTCAGACATGACACGCCATTCTTTAGCTATTACTTTCATGTGTTCTCACTTCCTTCATATTAAAATACTTCTGTTGGTCCATTTCTATCGGTTAGCCAGTTATAGAAAGGAACTGGACGCTCATTAACAGTTTTTTGCACTATCAGTGATGTATTCCTATCTTTACGTAGTAAGGCCTTCTTATGAGCTCCTACGAATATGGCACGTAATGATTTAGAAACCGTCAGCACTCTTTCTTTAATATCGTTAGCCCTTTTAAAAATGATGTTTTTGGCCAATATAAATTCCTGAATGTTACTTACATTAGATGCTAGTACCACTTTATGCAGATCTTCCTTAAAGTTATCTGGGAGAGGTAATGAATGCGTAAATCCATACAGCATTTGTTGTTCCCATAGAAAAAACACCTCCGTTGATTGTTTGGTTATCCTTATACCCGTATCTCAACAAAAGGTGTTTATATATATCATTTTTATAGGTCAGTGGGTCTTCATAGTAGCTTTTTACCGTATTGGTGATAATGCTTTTTGCTCTAGATATTTGTAAAATCTAAGACCTCTGAAATAATCTTCAATATAAGAATCTACTAATAAGACAAAGACATCGTCTTCACCACTTCCAATTCACTGACTTCTCCATCAGAACATACATTCCTGGTTGTAATTTCAAGAAATCCTTTTAACTTTGCTAAGATTACTTAATTTTAAAATGTGCAATTTGACCTTTTAAGTTTTCAACCATCTCGTTTAATTGATTAGCTGTTCCTAGCATTTCTTCCATAAAAGCAGATTGCTCTTGCATAGTTGAAGCAATATTTTGGGTACCTGCTGATGTTTGCTCCAATGATTGCACAGTTGTCTCAGTAGTCCCTAATACTTGTTCAGAGCTTGCTGATATTTGTTCTACTGTTGAAGCAATTGATTGCGTTCGCATACTAATGTTTGAAATTAGAGATGAGATTTTTTGAAAAGTATCTCCAGCCAATCTTATTGCGATAGTCTCATGATTAATTTCATCTACTACTCTCGTAATAGCTTCAACCGATTCATTAGAATTGTTTTGCATTTCAGAGATTAATTTAGTTATGTCATTAGCAGATTGGGCAGATTGTTCTGCTAAATGTCTTATTTCATCTGCGACAACAGCAAATCCTTTTCCGTATTCACCTGCACGAGCAGCCTCAATAGCTGCATTTAATGCTAGTAAATTAATTTGATCTGAAATACTTGTAATAACATTTGTAATTTGTCCTACTTCTTTAGAACGTCGATGCATTTGTTCTGTCATTTGCATAGAGGCTTTTGAAAGCTCGTTAATTGAATCAATTCCTTGTACGGATTGTTGAATGACATGATTACCTTGATTGGATTCTTCAGATGTTCTAATAGATTCATCAGAAACGTTTGTAGTAGATTCTGTGATTTCTACTATCCCCTCTGATATTTCTCTAATCGCAATTTGATTTTGAATAGCCCCAGTTGTTACCATTTCACTACTTACTGAAACTTCCTGAATTGCTGCTGATACCTGATTGGCCATTTCTGTCACTTGCTCTATACTTTGCGTCAATTCTTTAGACCCGCTTGCTACATAGTCTGCTGTTGAGGATACATGACCTATAACTTCTTTTAGCTGCACTTGCATACTATTAAAACTTGATGCAAGCTGACCAATTTCATCATTACTTGTATTTTTAATTTCCTGTGTTAAATCACCAGCAGCAATTACTTTAGTATAATCAACAAGTTCATTTAACGGTTTAGAAATTCTTTTAGCAGTGAAATATGCTAGTATGCCACTTACCACAATAAATATAAGTGCTAATAACACACATACCTTTATTAATAAATTCTCCAGATCAACTATAAAATCTGCATCTTCATCTAACCCTAAGACAGAATCTGTTCCTGGAACTTGTAAAAATGTAGACTTATGAGCGCCGTAATCATCTATATAAATATCACTTGTAACCATTTTAGTTGTATCTAGCGCTGCTTTTTGTTCATCTGTAAACGCTAGTGGTGATAAATACTTATCGTCATTACCTAAAAATAAAATGACTTCTTTATTATCTACTTTACTCATAATATACACATTTTCTAATTCATACTCTTTTTGAAAGTCATTTCCTCTGGACAACAGTTCTTGATATGCACTTTTGTTTGTTTTAGCACTATTGATTAATTCTTTATCAAATAACTCTTCAAAGTCATCCATTTTCATTGTTAAGCTCTCTTCAAACTGAGGAATAATATATCCATCGATTAAACGCTCAGCTACAATAAATATGGCAAAACTAAAAATTGTGCTTATAACAATAATAGGCATTAATACGTTTAATAATATTTTCTTTCTAATGGTCATACCTTTAAACATCGTTAACGCTCCTAACTGTAATATAAAATTAACTATTATTAAACAAATACCAATTCATTTAACGTAATATATTGATTCAGATCTAAATTCAATAACCTAGTATTTTCTTTTAAATCTGGTGATTTATGGAATATTACAGCAAAAGTAGAGCTTTCATTCACTTTCATCCGTCGATATTCTAAAATTTCTTCAAAATTTAGTTTAAACGCTTCATGATTAATAGACACAACTTTCTTACAATCAATAGATGCATCTATTTCAGCACAACAAAAACTATAAATTGAATCATCCATTTGATTAATTATATTTTCCCAATCAGGCTTTTGTTGTTTAAAAAAGTACTCGCATGCGTTGACACCATATGCATAAACGCCAAGTTCATTTGTACCGATACCAGCAAATCTAAGTGGGTTTACTTCAATAGGAACTATCTGTCCGAGATTATCGATGCGAATTTCAATATGTATAGGGACAAGCTTTAATGCGAAGAGCGATGAAATAGTTTTTAAAAATTGTTGAATGTTGTTGAGGGACTCATTTATTACTTGCTTACTCGTATAGTAAATTCTATCGCTCATGTCCTTCTCATGCCTAAACATTCTTTTAAAAATATTTAGGATAACAGGCTCGCCTTCTTCTGTAAAATATACGTCAACAGCGTATTCATCACCTTCAATTAATTTCTCAATTATAAAGGATTGATTATTAATAACTTCGATTGGATACTCTGCACTTGTAACTTCCATTTCAAACTTAAGTTGTTCAATAGTTTCTTTATATTCTTCTACCTTATCAATACGATGTACTCCTACACTTGAATATCCTATAACAGGCTTAACAATAATAGGGAAAGGTAGTGAACCAGGATCTAATTCATCTAATTCTTTTAGAGATACTTCTGTGAAAAAGAAATCTTTAAAATGACTACTTAATGTTTTCCTGAAAGTAACTTTATTTTTCAAAATATCTGTAACAATTGTTAAGTAGTGATTAGGTGCATATTTAGATAAAATATTAAGTCCATTTTCAGAGTTAAAGAGAATTTGATAATTCTTCTTCTCTAATTCAATCAACAAATCGTCTACCTTTTTTAAACTTATAGTAGATTCATTTGGTATAAAAACTTCATTTAATTTGATAACTGGAATTTTATTCTTACTAACTGTGTGCGCTAATAAATCAGAAACATAAGGTCTATCTAGTATTATCAACTTTTACACTCCTATCTGTATATTTTTCTAAATATCCATAGCCTAAAATAATTATTAAAAGTATGTTAGAATAACTATCATCTATATTAATATAAAATACCTATAATATCCATAGTTTCGCATTTTATTATTTAGGTAATTTTACATCGTAATTGATAAAAAGGATATCTAACTACTAACAAGTATATTTACCTATATAATATAACTCTTATACTGTTAATCTTTTTTAATATTGGAGCATTCATTTTAGTACTCAACGTTGACACTTCCGCTATGGCCACTGTGTTTGTCATAATTATTAAGTGTAAATATTTCCATAATTTACCTACAAGGAAATAAACTCCGTTAATTGATCAATCACTCAAAAATTTCTGCTCATTGCGTCCATTTCGTTAAAGAAACGGATGTTTTTTCAAGAGCTCAAAAAGAAAAAGAGCAGCTAGTGCTACTCCTTCGATAAATCTCACATTCGCTTTAAAATTTCCCTTCGTATGTACTATACATAAGTGGGACAGTACCATGATAAGTCAGACTACCCTGATCGGCTACATACGGGGTAACTGATTGATTTACATATGGTGCTGCTAAAGTACTTTCTGAAAGTATAGATGCTCCTAAAATAAGTGATATCCCTATAATTATAGAAATCTTTTTCATATTTAATTCCTCCTGTAAAGGTTTATTTTTTTTCAACTCCTCCTGAATACTCTCCGTTTTTAGGATTGAAATAGATTTCTGCTCGCTTGCCTGTTTTTTGACCTCCCACCCCCAAAAATACATTTTTTTCATCTCTTATTAGGCGGAAATGATAACCATTCAAAAAATTATCATTTCCTGGTTCTAATTTAAATTCAGATATGGCTTTCTTTACAACCTCGCTACTATCTACTTTTATATCTTTATTTTTAATAGGCAGTTGTTCATCACGATCTATTACATCGTAGCTTTTCAGTTTCCCCTCTTCGATAACAAATATGATACTTAGTCTTTTGTTAGGTAGGGTAATATACCCTTGCCAATTTCCTTTTTTTCCATCTGAACCATTTATTTTTTCATCATTCACACTATTCATAAAAATAAGTTCCGAATTTTTATCGTATTCTTTTGCTATGTCCATCCCTATGTCATATGCTTCTAATAAAGTTATTTCCTTATTGGGTAGTGATTCAAAAGAAATCCACTTTATAAAAACCTTTCTCTAGTTCAGTTGCAAATAGTTTGTCTCCTATTGTTAATGCTCCGATAATTAATAGTAAGATTATTAGTACAATACCTGGAATAATTTTAAATTTCATGGATACCCACCTTCACTACTTTTAATCGCTACAGTAATTAACATACTGATGGAAATTACTATATTATACTTAAAGACTTAAAGATAGATAGATAATATATTATTAATTTATATACTTTTATTAACAACCAACTAGATTTGAACAAGCTTAGTATAGCCATACAAATGTACGTAAAAATATTATTCTGTACACATTATAAAACCGTATATTGTCTTTATAAGAAGCAGCAAGACAGTTGTAGTTTTTAAAAAGAAAGCTGGATTAAAAATCCTGTGGGCAATGTTTTTGTTCCATAATTCAGAGCTTTCCATTTTATAGAAGGTGGAGTAGGATATGAAAACTAACGACATCGTAATAAGCAAAGTAATTAAATGGTTGAAAGCTGAGGATAAATCGTATCAATGGCTAGCTGAACAAGTAGGAGTTAAGTAAATCACTTGTAGGACTTAGAACGTACTTTAAAATCAGAGCACATTGAACAATTGGCCAAGGTAATGGGGATCACGACAAAAGAATTGGTTCAGTCAGATACACTAGAGGAAGGGTGATTAACTGTTAACTTGCTAGGTGAATTATCTAATCGTCACTCTAAGAGAGAATTGGATTCTTTATTATTTGTCATCAATGACTATCTTGGATTAAAAGAGCAGTTGAAAGGACTATAACTTAAGTTGAATAATGCTCTTTTATTGAACAAATTTTTAAAAATAATTTTTAATGAAATTGAAAACTTCCATTTCAATCAATTTCTTGGTTGCACTACTCAACAAATTAGCCATTTAAAAAATTTAAACTATCTGAAGATGAGGGCATTAACGAAATAAGCTTCTTTTCTTATATATCCCTTGGGTTCTCAGGGCGTAGAGATTGGTATGAGGGTTATTCTAGAAATACACCGTCCGTTATTCAGAATTTCTTAATATTATTATAATCAACAATCATAACTCCCTCTCACTTATGAAAATTTTATATACTTTAAAATAATAATTACATCGCTTCAAAATAACATAACCACTATCTTAATATTAAAAAACAAATATCAGTTATTTACTATTCTTAGACCCCTTCAAATAGAACCATTTCCAAAAAAATATATTTTATTTTTATAGTAAAACATTTTATAAAACATATTACAATCAGCATTCTTATACCTTTCACATTTTTAAAGAACATTTTAACAAGCTAACTTTTTTGTAAAATAATAACAAGGATAAAGCGAGCAATTTTAATAAAAATACGAGTTGAACTTTAATAAAAAATAGAATACGATGAATTCCGAAAGGTGGTTCACCATCATTCAAGCAATAATAATTTTTAAAAAGGGGTTGGAAGTATGTCAGACGTTCTAAAGCAATTTGTTATGCCGAAAAAAAACTTATTTGGACCTGGAGCAATTCAAGAAGTTGGTAAACACTTAAATGATTTAGAAGTGAAGAAGACATTAATCGTAACAGATGAGGGCTTACACAAATTAGGTCTCTCTGAACAAATTGCAAACATCATTACAGCTGCTGGAATTGATGTAGCAATTTTCCCTAAAGCAGAACCAAATCCAACAGATCAAAATATTGAAGATGGCATAGCAGCTTACCATGCTGAAAGCTGTGATTCAATCGTTTCTCTTGGAGGTGGGAGCGCTCATGATGCAGCAAAAGGTATCGGACTTATTGCTTCGAATGGTGGACGCATTCAAGATTATGAAGGCGTTGATAAATCACAAAATCCACTTGTGCCATTAATTGCTATTAATACAACGGCTGGTACTGCTAGTGAAATGACTCGTTTCACGATTATTACAGATACAGCACGTAAAGTAAAAATGGCCATTGTTGATAAACATGTGACTCCGTTACTTTCGATTAACGATCCCGAACTGATGATTGGGTTACCTCCTGCTCTAACAGCTGCTACTGGTGTTGATGCATTGACACATGCTATTGAATCATTTGTTTCGACAAATGCAACACCAATTACAGACGCTTGTGCTGAGAAGGTACTTCAACTAGTTCCTGAATTTTTACCACGTGCCTATGCAAATGGAGCTGATTTAGAAGCACGTGAACAAATGGTATATGCACAATTTTTAGCTGGTATGGCTTTTAATAATGCTTCACTAGGCTATGTCCATGCGATTGCTCATCAGTTAGGTGGCTATTATAACCTACCTCATGGCGTATGTAATGCCATTTTATTACCACATGTTTGCCGCTTCAATGTAACAGCACGTACTGAGCGTTTTGCTCGCATTGCTGAATTATTAGGTGAAAATGTGACAGGATTAAGTAAGCGTGATGCTGCTGAAAAAGCTATTTCAGCTATTGAAAAGCTATCAAAGGATTTAAATATTCCTAGTGGCTTCCGCGAACTAGGTGAAAAAGATGAGGATATTGAAATTTTAGCAAAAAATGCGATGTTAGATGTTTGCGCTGAGACAAATCCTCGTAAAGCAACACTAGATGATATTAAACAAATTATTACAAATGCAATGGGCCCTATCGTGAAAAAAGAGGAATCGCTTGAAGCTGTTGCTGCTCTTTCATAATTAATAAAAAAACAAAAGGTGGAGATAAACCAAGTTTTTCTCCACCTTTTTTCTATGCTCAAAGATGAAAATGATGTAAACACATTGTTTAGAATGGAAACTCTCGCTATACTTTTCTTAAAAAGAATAGGAGATAACAAATGCGTTTAATCTCGATATGTCCAAGTAATACAGAGCTTGTAGCCTATTTAGGACTGACAGACCAGCTTGTTGGAGTAGATGATTTCTCCGATTGGCCATCAAGCGTTAAAGATTTGCCACAGCTTGGTCCAGATTTATCTATTAATATGAACGATTTAGAGGCATTACACCCCGATCTTGTTCTTGCTTCTTTAAGTGTGCCTGGAATGGAAAAAAACATCGAGGAATTGCAAAGAAGAAATATCCCTCATATTGTTTTTAATGCGAACTCGTTAGAGGAAATTGCACAAGATCTCCTTTCACTCGGGAGAGCTTGCCATGTAGAAGAACGTGCTAAAATAATCGCAGAAGAATATTTGCAATCCATTGACAAAATGCGTATAGTTGCTAACTCCCTCACGAAGAAACCTACTCTATACTGGGAATGGTGGCCAAACCCAATTTTTACACCAGGAAAAATAAATTGGCTAACAGAAATTAGTGCTATTGCAGGCGGAGTCAATTTATTTCACGATGTAGAACTAGCCAGTGTTCAAACTGATTGGGCAGATGTTGTTAAACGAAAGCCCGACTATATCATGATGGCTTGGGTAGGTGTAGCTTTTGAGCGTATACAGCCGGCCAACTTATTAAAGCGTCCCCATGCAAGTGAGCTACATGCTGTGAAAATGGAACAGCTTCATGTAATGGAGGAATGGCTTTATTGTCGGCCTTCTCCCCGTCTTATTGAAGGGGCTATAAAACTGGCAAAAATACTGCACCCTCAGCAATATGAACACATAAAATCGCCAAGTTTTCTATAATAAAAAAACAACATCCCCTTTATGATCGGGGATGTTGTTTAAATTAAAATCATTATACAAACTTTACCATATGATATTTTTTCTTACCGCGACGAACAATGCTAAAGGCATCCTCTAGACGATCCTTTGCATCGACTACATATTCTAAATCCGTCACTTTTTCACCATTGACACTAATTGCACCATTCGAAACGTCCTCACGTGCCTGACGTTTCGATGATGAGATACCAGCTTCTACAAGAAGGTCCACAATATTTTTATCTTCTTTTGCCATTTCAATAGAAGGAACATCTTTAAAGGCATCCTTCATTTCTTCAGCCGAAAGTGCTTTTAAATCGCCTGAAAATAAAGCTGCTGTAATGCGAATAGCTTGCTCTAACGCCGCTTGACCATGAATTAATCGTGTCATTTCCTCAGCAAGTGATTTTTGAGCCTTACGTAAATGTGGCTCTTCTTCTACAGAAACAGCTAATGATTCAATCTCTTCACGAGTAAGGAAAGTGAATATTTTCAAGTATTTGATGACATCTGCATCAGCAGCATTGATCCAAAATTGATAGAATTCATATGGAGATGTTTTCTTACCATCTAACCAGACAGCACCACCAGCTGTTTTACCAAATTTCGTACCATCTGCTTTCGTTACTAATGGAATCGTAATCCCAAAGGCTTTAGTTTCTTCTTCATGTGTCTTACGAATAACCTCTAAACCTGTTGTAATATTACCCCATTGATCAGAGCCACCTACTTGAATACGACAATTGTAGTGGTTGTATAAATGATTGTAATCAATCCCTTGAATTAATGTATAAGCAAACTCTGTAAAAGATATCCCCGTGTCAAGACGAGAAGCAATTGTATCTTTTGCCAACATGTAGTTAACATTAATTAATTTCCCATAATCACGTAAAAATTCAATCGTATTTATATTGCCAATCCAGTCACGATTGTTCACAAGCTGAGCGCCATTACCATCTTCAGCAAAGTCAAAAATTCGTTCTAGTTGACCGCGAATCCCTTGAACATTTTTATCGATTTGCTCCACAGTTTGTAATTGACGCTCTTCTGAACGACCTGATGGATCTCCAATCATGCCTGTAGCCCCACCCACAAGTAAAATTGGACGGTGACCAGCTTTTTGGAAGCGACGTAATGTTAAAAGCGGGACAATATGCCCGATATGCATAGAATCTGCTGTTGGATCAACACCACAGTATAAAGAGACGGACTGTTCTTCTAATAGTTTTGCCATACCATCAGCATCGGTTTGTTGGTATAGCAGCCCACGCCATTCTAAATCTTGTAATAATTCGTTTGTCATGATGATTCCTCCTAATTGATTGAAATTCGCTACGTGCATGGACAAGTTCATGAAATAAAAAAATCCCTACACGCAAACAATTGCATGCAGGGACGTTAAATTGTAAATTAACGCGGTACCACCCGGCTTGAAGATGTCATCCACCTTCCACTTCATTCAACCGCCTTTATCGCAGGCGCGCACGTCTAAGCTCCAAGCACGTAATTCGTCTCTACATTATGACCAGTTTTCACCAACCACTGGCTCTCTAAACAGGGAATATAGAAACTACTCCAAACTCTTCATCACTAGAAAACTATAAACATTATTCTATACGAATCTATTTCAAAGTCAATAACTATGTTCGAGCTAAAACAATATGTGCTATAATAAACAAGATTTTAGGAGGTCGATACATTGAAGGATTGGATTGAAAAAATCAATGCAAAGATCGATACATTAATTGAACAAAAATGGATGAAGAAATTACGTATTTCAGGTAGCGTTACCTGGAACTTATTTTTACTATTTTTAGTCTTTGCATTGGTTGGCACTGTATTTGTCGGTTCAGTAGGAGCTGGTTATTTCGCTTCTCTTGTAAAAGAAGAGCCTTTACGCTCAAAAGATGAATTGCGAGATCAAATTTTTAGCTATGAAGAAACAAGTGAAATTTATTTTGCCAACGATATTTATATCGGAAAATTACGGACAGATTTAGATCGCCGCGAAACTTCACTAAAAAATGTTGCACCAGATGTTATTAATGCAGTACTGGCAACAGAAGATGAGTATTTCCGTGAACATAACGGCATTGTACCAAAAGCGGTTGTACGAGGCTTATTACAAGATGTTACGAATTCTGCTACACAGACAGGTGGCTCTACCCTTACGCAACAACTTATTAAAAACCAAGTATTAACCAATGAAGTTTCCTATGAACGTAAAGCAAAAGAAATTTTACTTGCTATGCGTTTAGAGCATTTTATGACAAAGGAAGAAATATTAGAGGCTTATTTAAATATTATTCCATACGGTCGTAACTCTTCAGGGCGAAATATTGCAGGCGTAGAAACAGCCGCAGAAGGAATCTTTGGTGTCAAAGCTAAGGATTTATCACTTGCGCAAGCAGCTTACATCGCTGGTATTCCTCAGGCGCCATTTGCTTACACACCTTTTACAAATACGGGTGAACTGAAAAGTGAGGAAGCTTTAAAACCAGGTATTGATCGTATGAAAACAGTTCTTTATCGTATGAAAGAAGCTGGTTATATTGACGATGCTCAATATAAAGAAACACTGAATTATGATATTGCTGCTGACTTCCGTGGTCCAGAAATGCGAGCGGAGGATCGTTATCCATGGCTTACATATGAGCTTGAGAGCCGCGCAAAAGATATTATTGCAGAAAAACTCGCAGAAGATGACGGTATTGACCCAGAGCGATTAAAAACAGAAAAAAAATTAAAAGATAAATATAAAATCTTAGCAGATCGAGATGTTCGCTCAAAAGGTTATCGTATTTATTCAACCATTAACAAAGATATGTATGATGCCATGCAAAAAGCTGCTAAGGACTTCCAATATTACGGCCACACATATACTGGTAAAGGGAAAGACCCTGTAACCGGTGAGGAAGTTGATATCGAAATGCCCGTACAAGTGGGCAGTATTTTAATGGAGAATACGACAGGTCGCATTTTAAGTTTTGTAGGTGGTCGAGACTTTAATACAACTCAAGTTAACCATGCAACACAAGCTTATCGTTCAAATGGTTCTACGATGAAACCATTACTTGTATACGCACCTGCTATTGAGTATGGCGTAATTGGTGCAGGTAGCCCACTCGTTGACGTAAAATTCTCAATTGGTTCATGGAGCCCAAGTAACTATATTACTAGTGATGAGCGAGGACTTATTCCGGCGCGTGAAGCTTTAGCAGATTCTCAAAACATATCAGCGTTACGTTTATATAATGATATTATTAACAAACGACCAGCTGATCTATTAGTAAAAATGGGATTCACAAAATTACACCCCGATGATTTCACTAACCTTGCAACCGGTATCGGTGCTTTAAGTGAGGGGACTACTGTAGAAGAGAATACGAATGCCTTTGCTACTTTTGCAAATGGTGGTCAATTCATTGATGCTTATATGATTGATCGAATTGAAGATCAAGAAGGAAATATTATTTACAAACACGAAGTAGAACCCGTCCAAGTATTTAGTCCAGAAACATCTTATATTGTGACAGATATGCTACGTGACGTATTAACAAAAGGAACAGGAACTCTTGCTCGTAATACATTAAAATTCTCTTCTGATTTCGCTGCTAAAACAGGGACTTCTCAAGAGTATAAAGATGTTTGGTTAGTTGGCTATAACCCTAATGTATCTCTAGGTGTTTGGATGGGTTACGACCAACCTCGTACGTTGTACGCATTTAATAATACGTACCTACAGCCAAGTGTTCGTGTCAATAAATTATGGGGTACTTTAATGAATTCCGTTTACGATGTGGCTCCTGAGTTTATTGACCCACCAACAAGCTTTAAGGCACCTAAAAATGTGGTGACCGCTTCATTCTGCGGAATTTCTGGAATGGCACCTTCTGCTGCCTGTGCAGATGCAGGTTTAGTTCGTTCAGACTTATTTAATGCGAAAGTATTTTTACCTTCACAACCAGATGATAGCTTAGCTGCTTCAAGTGTTGTAACGATTAAAGGAAAAACTTATAATGCATTACCTAGTACACCAGCTGAATTTGTCAAATCAGGTGGCGCAGGTATTAATCAGGCGTTTATTAAACGTATGTTAGGCCGTCTTGGCGGTAACCCAGCAAGTTTATTACCGAAAAATTCAACTTTAACCAATTCATCTGTTTCGGCCGTTGATTTCCCTGCGGATGGAAGTGCACCTGCAGCAGTAACAGCATCCGTAAATGGCTCAACTTTATCTTGGACAGAGTCATCAAACGATGTAGTTGGCTATCGGATTTACAATGTTACAAATGGTGCCAACACATTAGTAACTTCTGTTCTTGAATCTACACAAAGTATAACGGTCGCTAGTGGACAGGCCTATGTTGTAGTGGCTGTAGATATTACAGGCTTAGTGTCACCACATTCTAATGTAGCCTCTACTGGTGGTAGTGAAAATGAACCTGATCCAGAGGATAATGGTCAAGAAACAATTCCACCTACAACACCGCCTACAAATGGCAATGGGTCTGGTAATAATGGTAACGGTTCTAACAATGGGAATGGATCTGGTGGCAATGGCAACGGCTCTAACAACGGGAATGGATCTGGTGGCAACGGCAACGGCTCCAACAACGGGAATGAATCTGGTGGCAATGGCAACGGCTCCAACAATGGGGATGGATCTGGTGGTAACGGATCAGGTCAACCTGAAGATGGCTCAAATGGAGGAGACAACGGCAATACAACTCCCCCTGAAACATCAAGGCGATAATCAGTTTCATTTTCTGTGTCAAACAGGCTTACTACAATTCACTTTTGATTTGTAGTAAGTCTATTTTTTTGTCATTATTAAGAAGACTACTATTTTGAAGGAGAGGAAAAATATGAACATTTTAGTTTTAGGGGGCACACGTTTTTTCGGAAAAAAATTAGTGGAACTTTGCATTGAGAATGGACATGATGTAACGATTTTAACACGCGGTCAAAGCGGCAATCCTTTTGGAACAGCTGTCAAACAATTAATTGTTAATCGGGATGATCGTGACGCATTAGAAAATGCTCTCGCCCATACAACGTGGGATATTGTTTATGATAATATATGCTACTCTCCTAACGAGGCACATACCATTTGTGAGCTTTTAAAAGGGAAAACGAAAAAACTTGTCTTTACTTCAACTCTTTCAACCTATGAAGTTGATGGCAAGATGAAAAAGGAAGAAGATTTCGATCCTTATCATTATCAAATTCTCATGGGGGATCGAAATGAATTTTCCTACGGAGAAGGAAAAAGACAGGCAGAGGCTGTATTGTTTAAAGAGGCTTCATTCCCAGTTGTTGCTGTACGTTTCCCAATTGTCATGGGTGAACATGATTACACACGTCGTTTGCATTTTCATGTTGAACGTATTTTACACGATCAGCCAATCTCCTTACCGAATATCGATGCGCAGATGAGCTATATTACAGATGAGGAAGCAGCTAATTTCTTATATTTTGCAGGCATGACACCTATAGAAGGACCATACAATGCTACAGCATCTGGTGCCATGTCATTGAAGGAACTCCTTGCGTTAATTGAAGAAAAGAGTGGGAAGCGCGCAAAAATTTCACTTGTTGGTGGCGATGAAGAATCACAATCACCATATGGTGTACCTGCTGACTGGTATATGACAAATGCGAAAGCAGAGAAAGCAGGATTTACATTTAGTCAACTTCATGATTGGTTGCCAAAACTAGTAAATACATTAGTAAAACAGCTTCAATAAAAAAGAAAGACAAAGAGTCTGCTAAATAAGCAGGTTCTTTGTCAGTAAATTAATATAATATGGTCTTTAAAATGGCTACTGCTTCGTCTATCTCTTTCTTCGTTACAGTTAGTGGCGGCAATAGTCGAATAACATTTGGCCCTGCCCCTACTAATAAGAGACCCTTCTCTTCTGCAGCAGCAATATACGCGGCTACTTCTGTTTCACCACAGCCAATTCCAAGCATTAATCCCTTACCCTGAATGGTATAATTAGAAGGTAAATGCGCTTTTAGTTGTGCGACAAAATAGGCTGACTGTTCTTGTACTTGCTGTAAGAATGCTGGCTCAAATACATGACTTAAGACGGCCTGAGCTACATTCATTGCAAGTGGGTTTCCCCCAAATGTAGTGCCATGTGTACCCGGACTAAAGGTTGCATAAAGCTCGGCAGTTCCTAGCATTGCCCCTACCGGAAAGCCACCACCTAAGCCTTTTGCTAATGTCACTATATGTGGCTTTAACACCGTTTGCTCAAACGCATAGCGTGTTCCTGTTCTTCCAATTCCAGTCTGTACTTCGTCAATAATGAGTAATATTCCCTTGTCCTCACATGCTTTTGCAATCGCGGTAGCGAATTCTAACGATACACAATTAACGCCACCTTCTCCTTGAATCATTTCCAGCATAATGGCTGCTACAGAGTCATCAATAGTAGCTTCTAGTGCGGCAGCGTCATTGAATGGTAAAATCGTAAATTTTTCAACGAGTGGTCCAAAGCCGTTATGTATTTTGCCTTGACCTGTTGCAGACATTGCTCCGAATGTGCGACCATGGAATGATTTTTCGAAAGTAATCATATGGTTTTTCCCTGTATGCTTTCGTGCTAACTTAATGGCCGCTTCATTTGCCTCCGCTCCACTATTACAGAAAAAAGCATGTGCAAAATGCGTATGAGCGATTAATTTTTTAGCCACGGTTTCCTGACCAGGGATATCAAAAAGGTTCGATATATGCCACAGCTTTTCACTTTGCTCTTGTAGTGCCTGCACAATGGCTGGATGCGCATGCCCCAGACTTGCTACTGCAATACCACTAGTAAAATCTAAATATTGTTTTCCTGTAGAATCCTCTACAACGGTGCCTTGCCCTTTGACAATTTGCGCACGACGTTTACCGTAGTTCCCGAATAACGCACTCATGTTATCATCTCCGCTATTATTTGAAATGGTCTTCTTTCAACATCTATACTTTTCATAAGCTCTTATTAGAACACTAGGTAGCATGAAGTTTATCGGAAGTGACAATCGTAGTGCCAATCAATGTCTCTCCCACAATTTGCACGGAAGGTATACCTGCACGTAAACAATCGATCGCTCCTTGTACTTTCGGAATCATCCCTCCATATAGATGCCCTTGTTCTATCCATTGATTAATGAGAGTGGGTGTTGCCATTGTTTGATATTCATCATAGACTCGAATACCACTTACATCTGTAACGAGTAATAAGCTATCTGCCCCTAAGGCTAATGCTATTTCACTTGCGACTGTATCGCCGTTAATGTTTAAAGCCTGACCTGCTTCACTTACTCCAACACAAGCAATAACGGGTACAATTCCCACTGACAATAAAGCTTCAAGTAAGGCTGTATGGATGGCTTTTACTGCTCCTACATAACCATAAACATCTTTATCTAAATAATCTGCCACCATTAATTGACCATCATAACCGTTTAGCCCAATGGCCTCGACGCCAGCACTTGTTAAGTCATGAACTAAAGTAGGGTTAACCTGCCCAATTAGAGTGGATTGGACAACATTCATAGCTGCCTCATTTGTCACACGTATACCATTTAATGTATGCGATTCTATGCCTCGAGCAGCTAATTCACGATTAATAGCTGGGCCCCCGCCATGAGTAATAATAAGCTCCACACCGCTATCTTGAAGCTTTTTAAAATGATAAAAAAAATCTTTATTTAAGCCCTCCAGTGTACTACCACCGAGCTTAATCACCATTCGTTTACGAGCGGTATGATGCGTTGATTTGGACGTAGTCATACGTTAAGTCACATCCCCAAGCATGCCCCTTACCTTCACCCATACCAAGAGACACATATATTTTCACTTCATGCATTTTTAAAATTTGTATTAATTCATCCTCTGAGAAAGGAATTGGTTCGCCGTTTTCTACCATTGTAGCGCCTCCAATTTGAATCGTAATTTTATCTGGGTCTACAGTGGCACCACTATACCCTACTGCTGCAATAATTCGTCCCCAGTTCGCATCACAGCCAAAAACAGCAGTCTTTACAAGTGGCGAGCCTACGACGGTCTTGGCGATTTTTCGTGCCTCTTCATCTGCAACTGCGCCAACAACTTCCACTTCAATGAGCTTAGTTGCCCCTTCTCCATCCTTGGCAATCATTTTTGCTAAATCTTCGGCTACCGTTTTCAATGTGTAATAGAAATTTAACCAATCTGGATGCTCAGGTGTTAACGTCTTATTTCCTGCGAAGCCGTTCGCCAATACAACAACTGTGTCGTTTGTAGATGTATCCCCATCTACGGTAATGGCATTAAACGTGAGATTAGTAATATCGGATAATGCATTTTGTAATACATCAGATTCTATTTGGGCATCTGTCGTAATAAAGCCCAACATGGTTGCCATATTTGGTTCAATCATGCCTGAACCCTTCGCAACACCAGCGATAATGATTTCCTTGCCATCTACCGTTGTACTATAGCTTGTGTTCTTCATAACTGTATCTGTTGTTAAGATTGCCTGCGCAAAGTCAATAGCACTTTCTAAATTGGCCTTCGGTTCTAGCTGTTGAATACCATTTACTACTGGCTCCAGCTTCATCATTTCGCCAATGACGCCCGTTGAACAAACTCCCACCAATTCAGGCGCAATCCCTAATTTTTCAGCCACTTGCGCCTGCATTGTTTGGGCATCCTTAACGCCTTGCTTCCCTGTACAAGCATTGGCATTGCCCGAATTCACGATTATCGCCTGCATTTTTTTTGTTGTGTAAACAACTTCCTTTGTTACTTTTAACGGGGCTGCCTGCACAGCATTTGTTGTAAAAACACCAGCAACACTAGCTGGTACCTCACTTACTAATATGGCTAAATCTTTCTTCTTATGTTTTAAACCACAATGTAACCCAGCTGCCTTAAAGCCTTTTGGTGAAACGATATTTTTACTTGATAACTTTTTCATTACATTTATTGATGTAGTAACTGTCATCCATAATTCCTCCTTATTTTTCATCAAACTAAACATAAAAACATAAAAACTGTTAAATAAAGAACGGTACGACATCAAGACCTGTCGTTTGTGGTAGGTCAAATTGTACATTCATATTTTGGATAGCTTGCCCTGCAGCCCCTTTGACTAGATTGTCAATCACACTTACAATCGTGGCACGATTTGTACGAGAATCTACTTTCACCAAAATATCGCAATAATTGGACCCCTTAACACGATTAGTTCCTAAGCTAGTAGCATCTGTAACCATTCGAACAAATGGATGCTTTTCATACGTCTCCTGCAAGCAACCAACCAACTGAGCCTCTGTAACGCCTGCCATTACTGGCGCATAGGATGTCGCTAAAATCCCTCTTGTCATAGGTACTAAATGAGTATTGAAAGTAATGTTTGTTTCAGTATGAGCAAATACGGATAATGCCTGTTCTATTTCTGGTATATGTTGATGTGTATTTACTTTATAGATAGAGAAGTTCTCATTCGCCTCGCTAAAATGAGTAGTTTGTGACGGCTTATTACCAGCTCCTGAGATGCCACTTTTCGCATCAATTACTAAAAAGCTCGGATCAATTAATCGTTCCTTCACTAGCGGTAGTAATGATAATAACACCGCTGTTGGGTAACAACCTGGGTTAGCAATAAGAGTAGCCTGTCGAATATGCTCTGAATTCCATTCAGTTAAACCATAAACACTTTGCTGAACCGTATCAAATGGTGCTGCTTGTTTGCCATACCACGCTTCATAGCTTGCAAGATTTTTTAAACGGTAATCACCAGACAAATCTATAAATTTCGGACCCGTGTTAACCAATGATGGTAATAACTTACTTGTTACGCCAGATGGTGTACTTGTAAAAACTACATCAAATTCCGCTAAAGTATCTTCCTCTATTTTCTGTAATGGCCTATCAATAATCGTCATAAGATGACCAAATTTTGAAGAAAAAAGAACTCCCTCCTCTGAAGAAGTAAATAACGCTAGCTGCTCTACAGCTGGATGATTATGTAAAAACCGAATAAGCTCTAGTCCACCATAACCTGTTGCTCCTACAATTCCTACTTTCAATGCACTCACCTCTGAAATAAGTTAAAAATAGTATACGTCTGCATAAATATTAAGTCAACTGAATTTTTATTTAATTCTATATTTTTTACGCATTTAAATACTTCTCGTTAATACAGCTCTTAAGCATTGTAAATGCAGAAAAAAGAAGGTAAGCATTCACTCGATTGATGAAAGAATGCTTGCCTTCTTTTTATGCATATGTTGTATAAATATCAATTGATGTTCTTTACTTTATCAGTCTTCCATCGTCGATAGGTCACCCGTAGGTAAATTTAACTCCCATGCCTTCAATACACGACGCATAATCTTACCACTGCGTGTTTTTGGTAGTTTTTCCTTAAAATCAATTTCACGTGGTGCTGCATGAGCCGATAACCCTTTTTTAACAAAATCTCTTATATCCTCAATTAATCGTTCGGAAGGTTCTACTCCTTCTCGTAAGGATACAAAGGCTTTGATGATTTCCCCTCGCACTGGGTCTGGTTTTCCAATGACTCCTGCTTCAACAATATCTGGATGCTCCAATAGCTTGCTTTCCACTTCGAATGGTCCCACACGCTCTCCGGCCGTCATAATGACATCATCCACTCGACCTTGGAACCAGAAGTATCCGTCATCATCCATATAGGCAGAATCTCCAGATACATACCATTTCCCTTTTAAGAAATAAGATTCATAGCGCTCTGGATTGCCCCAAATTTGACGCATCATAGCTGGCCACCCCCGTTGAATAGCTAAATTCCCCATTGTAAACGGTGGTACTTCGTTGCCAGCATCATCTACAATCGTCGCATGAATACCTGGAAGTGGTTTTCCCATTGAGCCTGGCTTAATATCCATCGAAGGATAATTACAAATCATATGCGCTCCTGTTTCTGTCATCCACCATGTATCATGGATTCGATGACCTAATTCTTCTACTCCCCAGCGAATCACTTCGGGGTTCAATGGTTCACCGACAGATAGCACATGACGCAAAGATGATAGATCATAGCTTTCAAGCAAGCCACTCCCTGCCCCCATCAGCATACGGAATGCAGTTGGTGCACTATACCATACCGTAACACCATAATCTTCAATGGCTTGATACCATGCCTGCGGTGAGAATCTTCCCCCAACAATCACCATTGTTACCCCATTTAACCATGGACCAAAAATACCATAGGCTGTTCCTGTCACCCATCCTGGATCAGCAGTACACCAATAAATATCATCTTCACGTAAATCAAGAACCCATTGCGTAGATTGGTATTGTTGAAGCATTGCATAATGAACATGTAGCACTCCTTTTGGCGCACCAGTTGATCCAGAAGTATAGTGAAGAATCATCCCATCTTCCTGATCTACCCACTCTATATCAAATTGAGCTGAAGCCCTTTTTAATCGTTGATTAAAGTCTAGAATTTGTGATGTTTCTTCAATATCTTCACCTATTAAAAGGACATGCTCTAGGTGAGGTAATTTAGCTATAGGTACACGTTCAAGTAACGCCGGTGTCGTAACCAATACTTTTGCCTCACTATCTGCTAGCCGATCATACACAGCACCTTCCATAAAAGCTTCAAATAATGGTCCAACAATAACACCCATTTTCAACGCACCTAATAATGAAAAATAGAGCTCAGGCGACCGTGGCATAAAAATAAATAAACGATCACCTTTTTGTAGATTAGTAGCTGTTTTAAGAACGTTAGCAGCCTTGTTTGTTAACCTTTTCATTTCATTAAATGAATACGCCTCTTTCCGTTTACCATCATTAAAATAAAGAGCAACTTTATTTTTACGATGTGTTTCAGTATGGCGATCGATTGCCTCATACGCCATATTCACTAAACCTGTCTCGTACCAACTAAATGCTTTTTCTGTATCAGCCCAATTATGAGACTTTGCCACTTCTTCATAATTCATTAACTGGTGCTGACCAGCTAAAGCCGCTAACTTCTCCTTCATTTTCATCCCCATGAAACTACCCCTTTCTTTACGTTTGCTTCAAACTGTTCATTTGCTATTTTCAACAATCCCCTCTGCTGAAATAATAAATTTACGTTCTAAGCAACATATTTACCTAGCTTTTGTTATATAACAGTTTACCGCATCAGAAATGTCCTAACTCTTAATTACGCTACTTTTATCTGTTAAATAACAGAAGCGATATATTATATTTTACACGAATCCAAGGGGATTGTCTTAATATTTTCACTTTTCCAAAAATACAGGTATATTTTGCAAAAATAAGCGTTTTTACGCACGAAATCAGCTATAATGGAATTATTAAACTCAGGTGGTGTCATTATGGAACATAAAAAAACTTTTTTTTCTGTCAAAAGGGAAACTAAGCATGGTACTGTGTATGTGGAAGGACCTGTGCCTCCAGAAAAATTAGCTACATATTCTTTCCATGAAGGCTTGGTTGCCTTTAGACCTCCAAAACAGCAACAACAAGCTATTATTGAAATTGCGGGGCTTCCTGAAGGACGTATAGTTATTATTCGAAACGAAGATATTATTGTAGGCTATGTGACCTATCTTTATCCTGATCCACTTGAACGATGGGCAGAGGATCGAATTGATGACATGATTGAATTAGGTGCCATTGAAGTGATTCCTGACTATCGCGGAACAGGTTCAGGAAAGGCATTACTAGCCGTTTCATTTATGGGTGATGAAATGGAGGATTATCTGGTGATAACTACCGAATATTATTGGCATTGGGATTTAAAGGGGACCGGCTTAAATGTTTGGGACTACCGCAAAATGATGGAGAAGATGATGAGCTCTGTCGGATTTGAATATTTTGCTACGGATGATCCAGAAATCACATCACACCCAGCTAATTGTTTAATGGCGCGCGAAGGTAAGCGCGTGCCTCCTGAGACCATCGAAAGATTTGATAGACTTCGTTTTAGAAATCGTTTCATGTATTAAAACCAATGCAAAGGGGATACGTATATGATCGTAGAAGAAATTATGAATGAAGAACCTTACACATTAGCTCCTACCAATACCGTGTTGGAGGCACTAAAGCTAATGCGTGACAAAAAAGTTCGCCATTTACCTGTTATAGATGAGGAACGTCACGTTATAGGAGTGATTACAGAACGAGACATTAAAGAAGTTTTGCCCTCCTCTTTACAAGATGAACCTAATTCTCCTGTTTTTCATGCAAAAGTAGAAGAAATAATGGTCAAAGATCCGCTTGTTGGTCATCCACTTGATTTTGTTGAAGAAGTCGCTCTTACCTTCTATGAATCTAAAGTAGGGTGTTTACCTATTGTCTCTGGAGGGAAATTAGTAGGAATTGTTACTACAACGGATTTACTCTATACATATATAGAGCTGACCGGCGGAACGGAACCTGGCTCAAAAATTGAAATTCGAGTAGCTGACACGCCAGGTGTTTTATTTGAAATAACAAAGATATTTCATCATCATCATGCCAATGTCCAAAGCGTCTTAGTTTATCCTGATTCTGAAAATACGCAAAATAAAATTTTAAGCGTCCGAGTAAAAACACTGAATCCTTTAGCTATGATTCAAGACCTTCGCAAAGAAGGCTTTGATGTACTATGGCCTAATTTGCCAGGTGTTTCGTTATAATGAAAAAGGCTGTATTCATTTACTCGCCAGAACAACTCGGATATAAATTTTCAGATTCACATCCTTTTAATCATAAACGCTTGACGCTAACGATGGATTTACTAAAAAATATAGATGGACTTGATGATGTAGACATTATTCCCGCTCGTGTTGCAACAGAAGAGGAGCTACTGCTTGCCCATGACCCTAAGTATATTGATATTGTGAAGAGGGCAGGTCATGGTGAATTATCGGTAGCCCAATGTGAAAGCTATGGTATCGGCACTGAAGACACACCGATTTTTGAAAATATGCATGAAGCAAGTGCCCAACTAGTCGGTGGGACGTTAACTGCCGTTGATTATGTAATGGAAGGTAAAGCTGAGCATGCTCTCAATCTTGGAGGAGGGCTACATCACGGTTTTCGTGGTCGCGCATCAGGATTTTGTATTTACAATGATAGTACGGTTGCGATTCGATATTTACAGGAAAAATATAATGCCCGTGTACTATATGTTGATACAGACGCACATCATGGGGACGGAGTACAATGGAGCTTTTACGAGGACCCAAATGTTTGTACATTGTCTATTCACGAAACAGGACGCTATCTATTTCCTGGAACTGGAAATATCACCGAAAGAGGCAACGGACAAGGATATGGTACCTCCTTTAATTTCCCTATGGATGCTTTTACAGAGGATGAAAGTTTCCTAGAAATCTATGAACAATCCATGAGAGAGGTTTTCGAATATTTCAAGCCAGATGTAGTACTCACACAAAATGGAGCAGATGCCCATTTTTTTGATCCTTTGACACACCTTCATGGCACAATGAATATATATCGTGAAATCCCAAAGCTCGCACATCAATTAGCCCATGAATATTGCGATGGTAAGTGGATTGCAGTGGGTGGAGGAGGCTATGATATATGGCGAGTAGTTCCACGTGCTTGGTCCCTACTTTGGTTAGAAATGACTGACCAAGCGTTACCAACTGGACCTCTCCCACAGGCATGGCTTGACCAATGGCAACCCGAAGCTCCCGTACCTTTTATTCCAACTTGGGAGGACCCAATTCCTCTGTATGAGCCCATTCCAAGGAAGGCAGAAATAGAGGAAAAAAATGCTCAAATGTTAGCAAAAGCACTACACCTTATTCGAAATGAAAAACGAGATTAGCACTTTTCCTCACGATTTTCGTGGGGTTTTTTTATTGGTTTGCAGCCAGATCTCCCTGCATTGGTCATTTTATCATGCCTCTTTCCCGCTCCATTTTAAATTAAAAAACACGCAAATCCTTGATAAGATTTACGTGTTCCTACTTATTATTTACTTTTAACAGATTGTCGATGTTCAATACGATGTGGTAAAATCACTGCCTCATCCTCGACAGGCTCCTTACTCATCAATTTAGTAAGTAAGCGCATAGCAACAGCACCAATGTCGTACAGGGGTAATGCAACACTTGTTAGTTGTGGACGAACCATTCGTGCTAGCTTAGAATTCTCAAAGCTAATTACTTCGATATCCTCTGGAACATTTTTACCAGCATCTTGTGCACCATGAATTAAACCAATTGCCAATTCATCACTACCCGCAAAATAGGCTGTAGGTGGCTGTTCAAGCACTGATAAAATCTCCCAAGCTTCTAAGCCCATGTCATAGCTTGATTCTTCAGCAGCAATTAATGCTTCATCTATTGGCAAGCCAGCATCCTGTAATGCTTTCTTATAGGCTGCTAGCTTGAATTTTCCGTTAATTGTATACGAAAGTGGACCTGTTACGAAGCCAATGCGCGTATGTCCATTTTGAATGAGTAAAGATATCGCTTCATAAGCCGCTTGGAAATAGTCTATATTGACCGTAGCTATTGTTTGCGATTCATCTACAGAGCCTGCTAGTACAATCGGGACTGGTGAATGATCCATTGTTTGTTGCATCTTTTCTGTTACTTCATCACTCATCATCACAATACCATCTACTTGTTTCCCAAGCATAGTATCAAGTAACTGTAACTCTTTATCTTCATGTTGATCTGAGTTGGCTAAAATAATATTATAACGGTACATTGTGGCTATATCCTCTACACCACGAGCCAGCTCTGCATAAACATTGTTTGCAATATCTGGGATAATCACGCCAACTGTTGTTGTTTTCTTACTTGCTAATCCACGCGCTACTGCGTTTGGACGGTATTCCAATCGTTCAATTACTTCTAGTACTTTTTTTCGTGTTGCTGGTTTTACGTTTTGATTGCCATTGACTACACGAGAGACGGTTGCCATAGAAACATTTGCTTCTCTTGCAACATCATAAATTGTAACAGTCATCGTACGTGCCTCCCTTTTTTCCTATTATAGCCTTATCATACGATAATTTTCATATTACTTTCAAGAAGAACTACGTAAAAACCAAGTACTAATAGTCCTATTCTAGACATTATTTTGTCACGATATAACAAACACCGCCTGCTAAAGTAAGCAAGCGGTGTGTGCTGTTAACAATTAAGCATGAATTTCATGATTTTTCATGAATTTTTGTATTGTTTCATAGAATGCATCGAATGTTGGGATGTCCATTTGTTGTTGTGAATCAGAAAGTGCTACAGATGGATCTGGATGTACTTCTGCCATGACACCATCAGCACCGATTGCAATGGCTGC
This sequence comes from Lysinibacillus sp. VIII_CA, assembly GCF_049943995.1. Lineage (NCBI taxonomy): Bacteria > Bacillati > Bacillota > Bacilli > Caryophanales > Bacillaceae > Lysinibacillus > Lysinibacillus sp. VIII_CA. The sequence continues at coordinate 96,654 of NZ_JBNFXM010000002.1, read as the reverse complement.
TTTGGCACATGGTAACAATAAATCACGACGACCTGTTGAGTGTGTTACATCTACGAATACTGGCAAATGCGTTTCTTGTTTTAACACTGGTACAGCAGAAATATCTAACGTATTACGAGTTGCTTTTTCATAAGTACGAATACCACGTTCACAAAGGATAATATTTTCATTTCCTTTAGACATAATGTATTCTGCTGCATGGATGAACTCATCAATTGTTGCAGCTAAACCTCGTTTTAGTAGGACTGGTTTATTAGTTGCACCTGCTGCTTTTAATAATTCAAAGTTTTGCATATTTCGTGCCCCGATTTGAATCACATCAATATAATCTAAGGCTTCCTCTAAATGACCTGGTGTCACAATTTCTGTAATCACACCTAAACCATATTCCTCAGACACACGTTTTAAAATTTTTAAACCCTCTAATCCAAGACCTTGGAAGTCGTATGGAGAAGTACGTGGCTTATAGGCACCACCACGGATTAGCTTTTCACCTTTTGCTTTAATAGAAGCCGCTACTGCAGCTACTTGTTCATAAGATTCAACAGCACAAGGACCAAATACGAAAGATGGCTTCCCTTGACCAATTAACTCACCATTGATATTAATAACTGTATCTTCGGATTTTTTCTTACGAGATACAAGTAATTCTTTCTTTTTATCAGCTTCAAGCTGCTTTAAAGCTGTTTTAAAGATTTGTTTAAATATATAGTCTACCGTCATTTGGTTTAATGGACCTTGGTTGTGTTCTTTAATAAGATCAAGCATGTGTCTTTCACGCAGTGGATCATAGCGATTTACACCTTGTTTTTCTTTAATTTTACCGATTTCATCAACTACAGCTGCACGTTCGTTAATAAGACGAAGAATTTCTAAGTTTAATTCGTCGATTTGGCTACGTAAGCTTTCTAAATCTTTTTGGCTCATGCTTTCTTGCTCCTCTCCTCATGACAGACACTTTCAGAACTCTGAAATGTATGTTACATTTTTAGATAATAGCAATATTATAATCAATGTTGTTCAGAATGTCACGCATTTTTAATTTAGCGCTTCAACTCGCTAAATTGAAATTGAGATATAACGCGAAAGGAAGCGATTACATTGAGTTCTAAATTATTTGCACTTGATATTGGTACACGCTCAGTGGTCGGGATTATTCTTCAAGAAGAAAATGACCATTTTCACGTGGAAGATATAGTAGTGAAAGAGCATAAAGAACGTGCCATGGTAGATGGTCAAATACATAATGTCATGTATGTGGCAGAATTAATTAATACAATTAAATACGAACTTGAAGAGAAACATGGTCCTCTTACGAAAGTAAGTGTTGCGGCAGCGGGCCGATCCTTGAAAACTGAACAAGCTAGCGTAACGATTAATATACGTAATCGTCCTATTTTTACAGAAGAAGATATAAGCCGCTTAGAGCTCCAAGCAGTTCAACAAGCCCAACAACAACTTTTACAACATAAAGAAGATGCTAAAATAAGCCACTATTACTGCGTAGGCTACTCAGTTCTCTACTATCGCTTGGATGGTGAAGAAATTGGCAGCCTCTTAGATCAACAAGGGGATGAGGCACAAATTGAAGTCATTGCCACTTTCCTACCTCGTGTGGTAGTCGAATCACTAATTGCCGCTTTAAAACGAGCTGATTTAGAGATGGAAGCTTTGACATTAGAACCTATCGCAGCTATAAATGTCCTTATTCCTTCAACTATGCGTCGCTTAAATGTGGCTCTAGTCGATATAGGCGCAGGTACTTCTGATATTGCCATTACTGATAAAAGTACTGTTGTGGCCTATGGTATGGTTCCAACAGCAGGCGATGAAATAACAGAAGCTTTAAGTGACCATTATTTACTAGACTTCCCTGTTGCCGAAATAGCAAAACGTCAGCTCCAAACAGCAGAAGAAATATTGATTCAAGATATTCTTGGTTTTGATCAGTATTACCCAAAGACTGAAGTTTTATTAGCCATTGAACCTGCCGTCAAGCAGCTTGCCAAGTCCATTGGCGAAGAAATTTTACGACTCAATAACCGAGTGGCTCCAAAGGCTGTTATGCTTGTTGGAGGAGGTAGCTTAACACCTAACCTAACAACAGAACTTGGTCTAGTCCTAGATTTACCAGCAAACCGTATAGCTGTTAGAGGCATTGATGCTATTCAAAACCTGACGAAGGAAGAGCATATTAAAGCATCACCAGAGTTAGTTACGCCAATCGGTATTGCCATTGCAGCGAAAAAAATGCCCATCCAATATATGAGTTTAACTGTCAATAATCAGGTGGTCCGTCTTTTTGAGCTGAAAGAAATGACAGTTGCCGATGCTTTTTTAGCGGCCAATATCCGTGCTAAACAATTATATGGAAAACCTGGCCACGGTTTATCTATTAGTGTCAATGGACAAGATATATTCATTCCTGGTGGTCATGGGCAGCCGGCTGAAATAGTAGTAAACGGACAACAGGCATCAACGAAAACATTGATTAAAACAGGCGATGCCATTCAGCTAGTGGAGGGACAAGATGGACAGCCAGCCACAGTAACGGTGAGAGATCTTATTGATAATGCTGCAATCAAGACCATTACTATCCAAAATACAAAATATGTAATTGAGCCGAAAATTACAGTCAATCACTCTCCTGCATCCATTGATACTGTTTTAAATGATCGTGATAGCGTCGTTTTTGATATAGCGGAAACCATTGAGGAAATTTTCAAAGTTACAAATAATTGGGATTTATTAAAGCAATTTGAGTCTTATACCATTCATGTCGATGGACAGCCATTATTTTTACCTGAGTTTTCTTCTCCATTAATGATAAATGGAAAAACGGCAAAATTGAGCTATGCAGTGCAGGATGGCGATGTGATTAACTTTCAGCAGCAATCATTGCCAACTGTTCAGCGAATTGCGGACCAAATGAATCTTTTGCTGGAAGATAAAATGATCATTCATTTCCAAAATGAAGTAGTGGAGCTTTCCAAAACAGTACATGAAGCACTGGTCAATCAAATGATTGTATCTCCTCTTTCAACTGTACCGAATGGAGCCACTGTAATTTTTACAGAAAAAGATCGTAGTCCTTGGATCTATCAAGATGTATTTCGCTTTTCTAATTGGCAGCTCCCAAGCACATTCAAAGGAAACTTCACCATTTTAAGAAACGGTCAGCCTGCAAGTTTTGATACGGAAATTTTCGGTGGCGATCGACTTGAAATACTATTAGCCGAAACCCCTATCGTTTAAAAAAGGGATACGTTACACGACGATCATGTAACGTATCCCTTTTCGTTATGCATTATGCACGTACTTCTTCATTTGACTCTTTTGTTTCGTCTTTTTTCTCTTCTGCTTTGACTTCCTCGTTAGGAATAAAATCCTCTAGTGGTTCCTCGCCCTCAAAGGAAACCGTACCATCGTCAAAAACAGCAGGGGCCTTTGCCGTTTTTAAAGTTTTTACTTTCTCCACTAATTGTGTAGATTGTTCTTGAATTTGTTTAGAAAGTTGTACTGTTTTATCTTTTGCAGTTGTCGAGAAGTCTGCACTCTTATCTTTTAAATGAACAGCTTGTACAGCCACATCACTACGTAAATCTTTTCCTGATTTTGGAGCTAATAGTAGACCTGCTGCAGCACCTACAATTCCACCTACTAATGCGCCAATCACAAAATCTTTCATGTTTACACGCTCCTCTTCATAAATCGAGTCTTGCGGATGATAAAGCTGAGGCAATGAACTTTCAAGCTGTTTTTCCTTTACTTCATTAAAATTTGGCTTTTGTGTTGTCATGCAACAATTCCTCCCCATCATATTATCAATTTTGTCTGGACAGGTTGTCCATCTACTTTTTACAGAGGCATGTTCAATTTATGTCCAAGACTTTATTTTTATTCAGACAGTATCAAATACTTACTGAATAATTTTCACTATTTACGACCCCATTTTCTTTTTGGCTTTTCTACTTGTACCGTTTCAAAGCCATACACATCCTCAGATACAGATTCTTGCTCTATGATTTTGCGCTTTTTCCATTTATCAGCAATACCCATTGCAACATTGCTCCACTGTACTACTTGCGCAATTTTTTCTTCATTTTGTTCTACGCTTTTCGAAACAGAAGAAGTAATTTGCTGTACAGAATTATTTAAACCATTGACAGAATCACCAATACCTTTAACAGCTTGAACCACTGAATTTAACTGTTCAGATTTATGTTGAATATCCTCTGCTAAGCTATTTGTTTTGGTTAATAAAGAAGTCGTTTCACGTGTGACCCCTTCCATTTGTCCTTCAATACCTGATAATGTCCCAGATAAACTGCTTAAGATGGACTTGAGCGAGAATAATGTCATTCCTACACTCACACATAAAATTAAAAACCCGATTGCAGCGATAATGGCTGCAATATACAAAATCACTTCCATAAGTTGACCTCCTGCTAGTAAATTCTCTTTACTATTACTTTCCCTATCTTCGACAAAAAAAACGGAATTCCTGCTCAAATTTTAAAAAAACAGCTTAACCCCTACGGACTAAGCTGTTTCATCGTTTTTAAGCACGGCTTCAAAAGCATCTTGGAATTTATGAACATCTCCAGCACCCATAAATAAGAATACTGCACCTTGATGTTTTGTTAGTATATCAATTCCTTCAGTGGTAATCACTGCACTGCCCTCGATTAATGACGCCAAATCTTGAATAGAAAGTGCGCCTTGCGTTTCTCTTGCAGAGCCAAAAATATCACATAAATAGGCTGTATCTGCAAGGCTTAGACTATCTGCGAAATCTTGTAAAAAAGCTTGTGTACGTGTAAATGTATGTGGTTGGAATATAGCAACTAGCTCACGATCTGGGAACTTTTGTCGCGCTGATTGAATGGTAGCACGAATTTCCGTTGGATGATGGGCATAGTCATCTATTAATACATTATCCCCTATATCTGTTTCGGTAAAACGTCTTTTTACACCTTTATATGTGTGCAAACGATCTTGAATAATGTCAGGTGAAATTCCTTCATATTCACATAGAGTAATGACCGCTAATGTATTTAAAATCGCATGATCCCCAAATAATGGAATAAAGAAAGTGCTATAAAATTCATTGCGAACGAAAACATCAAATTTTGTACCTTCTGTCGTTTTTTCAACATTACGAGCTTCGAAATCATTCTCTGAACCAAATCCATAATAAACAACTGGTACTTTTGCTTGGATACGCTGAAGTTGTTCATCATCACCACATGCAATAATAGCTTTTTTTACTTGTAAAGCTAATGATTGAAAAGCAGAATAGACATCCTCTATATTTGCAAAGTAGTCTGGGTGATCAAAATCAATATTTGTCATTACCGCATAGTCAGGATTATATGCTAAGAAATGGCGTCGGTATTCACATGCCTCCATCACAAAGAAGTCAGCATTTGCATGACCAGCACCAGTACCATCACCGATTAAATAAGAAGTTGGTTTGTAACCACCTACCACATGTGCCATTAAACCTGTAGTTGAAGTTTTACCGTGGGCACCTGTTATGGCAATGGATATATAGTTACCGATATATTCTCCTAAAAATTTATGGTAACGAATAATCTCTACTCCGATTTCTCGTGCACGAATTAATTCTGGATGGTCATCAGGAAAAGCATTACCTGCAATTACAGTCATGCCTTCTTTAATATTATCTGCATTAAATGTAAAAATTGGAATATTTCGTTCACGTAACGGCTGCTCCGTGAAGAAATATTTATCGACATCTGAGCCCTGTACTTGTTCACCAGCATCAAATAAGATTTGTGCAAGTGGACTCATGCCAGAACCTTTAATGCCTGTGAAATGAAAAACTGTCATTAATTAAACCCCCCGGGAATTTCAATATCCCATCTATCATCTTAGGTGTATCGTATTATTTCAAGGTTGATTAGGTATTAATACCTTCACAAGTATTAAAAAATACGTACTATTCAACACATCTTGTCTATTATAGCACTTTTTATGCATAAGGATAGATGTGTAACTTTTCTAAAAAAACTAATTTCGACGTAAATTAGTTAATGTAGACGAAAACAAGGCAATTCTTATTCAAACATAGTAATTAAATCTTCTTCTGTAATGAAACTTTCACGCGGCTTACTACCTCTTGCCTCTGAGATAAAGCCATGTGATTCCAACATATCAATTAAACGAGCAGCACGATTATAGCCAATATGATATTTTCTTTGAATCAATGACGTAGAAGCTCCCCCCTGTTCAAAAACAAAACGACAAACATCTTCAAATAAATCATCCTGTTCTGCGGATACCTCTGTTTTCTTCAATAGTTCCTCTTGATCAAAAATATAATCAGGCTCTCCTTGTTCACGAACATGCTCGATAATTGCTTCAATTTCATCATCTGTAACAAATGTTCCCTGGAGACGTACTGGTGCAGACATACCGTTACCTAAATATAGCATATCGCCTCGTCCAAGTAACCTTTCTGCTCCCTGCCCATCCAAAATTGTACGAGAATCAATTTGTGAAGATACTGCAAAGGCAATACGTGTAGGAATATTGGATTTAATTAATCCTGTAATAACGTCTACAGATGGTCTTTGTGTTGCAACAATTAAATGAATTCCACATGCACGTGCCTTTTGAGCAATACGGCAAATTGCCTCCTCTACATCTGCTGGAGACATCATCATTAAATCGGCCAACTCGTCAATAACAATTAAAATATATGGCAATTTCAGGCTATGTTCATTATTTTTATCTGCAATTGCATTATAACGCGTAATATCCCTTGCACCTGCATGCGCAAACAGTTGATATCGACGTTCCATCTCCTCTACAGCCCATTTAAGTGCTGCTGTTGCAGCCTTCACATCTGTGATTACAGGGCTTACTAAGTGTGGGATATGGTTAAATGGCGCCAGTTCTACCATTTTAGGATCGATCAACATTAGTTTTAGTTCATGTGGTGCAGCTTTATATAATAAACTAACCAAAATAGAATTAATACAAACGGATTTACCCGAGCCTGTCGCACCAGCAATTAAACCGTGGGGCATTTTTCGTAAATCTAGTGTAACAGGCTTACCTGTTAGATCAAGACCTAAAGCTGCCTCTAACGGCGAATTTGATTCAAGGAAGGATGCGCTATTCGTCACTTCAGATAATCGTACAGCTCTTGATACTCGGTTTGGAATCTCAATACCAATCGAACTTTTCCCAGGGATCGGTGCTTGAATACGAATATCCTTTGCTGCTAAAGCAAGCTTTAAATCATCTGCTAAATTTCTAATCTTGCTTACTTTCGTACCGTGACTCACAGTAATTTCAAATTGAGTAACTGCAGGTCCCTGCATAATCGATTCAATTTGAGCAGAAACCTGGAAATAAGAAAGTGCTTCCACCAATGTATCACCCTGCTGCTCCATCCAATCTGTATCCTGTGTTTTTTCCTCTGGTGGCTCTAAATATTCGTCAGTAGGCTTTTGATAAACATGAACAGGTTTTGTTTTTTCCTCAACTGGTAGCTCCTGTTCTGCTTCTAAAACCTGTTGTTGGTTTTCCACAGGTTTAACTGGAGAATCCTCTACAATTTCAGGAAGAACTTCAGTAACTGAAATGACCTCTGCTTCTAGCTCTGTTGTTGCAGCAACTTCATCAGCATTAATTCTTTCAATTTCTATTGCATCATTCTCGGATACACTAGTCAAAGTTGTTACAGGAGCCATCGTAATAACCGCTACCGGACTTTCTGATTTAGTTTCTGTGTTAAAATCTCTGTTTTCTTCGTGTCGATGGCATTCAACATCTTCTTGACTACAAAAAGCAGATTGTGAATCACTTTCTTCCTCCAGCTGTGGTTCAACTAGCTGTATAGCATTTGAATCTATGCTCTCAGAAGGCGAGTGTTCCTCTTCTTTAGCTTCCGCCCCATCAATCAGCACATCTTCTACCGCTTCCGGATTACTTTCCACACGAATAGGTTGGACCACTTTCATTTGCTGTTGAATTCGCCATTTTTCTTTATCTGTTTTTAGCATTAGCACATTGAAAGGAATGCGACTTTTTTCTTCTTTTGGGATAGCATCTGATGATGATTGTTCATCAAGCTTCACCGGATGGTCCTCTTCATTACTCGGAGGCTGTACAACCGTTACCTCTCCAATATGAATGGTAGAATTTTCAATTTGGACTTGTTCCACAATCAATTCTTTAACATGAATCTCAGACTGATCTGCTGAAAGCTGTTGTATGGTTTGATCTTGCTTAGCAGCTTCCTTCACTTGATCTTCAAATGCCATGGCAAAAGGTGTGGTTTGTGGTACCACGATATCCGTGAGCGCACTGTCTGGTACATCCTTTTCTTCATCCAATACATCATCATCAAATGTAATAGGTTCAACAATCGGTTCATGGATTTCATGTTCGAATTCAACACGATGAGCTGTACTAGGCGGCTCTTTTTCTTCTAGTATATTTTCATTAGCCTCATTTGTTGTCGCTTCTTTTAATGGCTGATGAATTGTCAATAAATCAGAGGTCATCCTAGTTGTTTCTTGTGACTCATGTTCTTCTTTTCTTTTATCCAATAATTCATTAATAGGACTTGGTTTCGCAAACCCATAGACGGGTGAAGGTACGTCCGTTGGGATAAAGCGTTTACGATTTTCAAGAAAATCGCTATCTACTTTTTGAACTTTTTGTTCTTTCCACTCGAGTTTATCTTTTGGTACAGATGTAGTCTGAGGTATGATTGACTCTTCTCGATCTTGTGCATCTCGAAAAACTAAACTCGCTCTTGAACGATGTTCGTGTTGGACTGGTTGACTTTTCATTGTTGATTTTCTACCAGTGCGTTTTGAACGATTCGCTAACAAATCTCGAATCCCTGTAACATCTACATCGTAAACACTTGAATCAACGATATGTTGATTTAAATGCTTGGGTAAAGATAAATCCTCAATTTGCCCATAATAATCATCATTTTCTACCTGATCAAACATTTCTTTTTGGCGCGTTTGTGACACGACGCCTTCCTCATCATCGTCAATCAATGGGAAACGGAAAGTTTTTTGCTTAGTCATGGGTTGTTCTTGCTGCATATGTAGCTGTTCTGTTTGTTCCTCTTCGTAGTCCTCATAAAATTCTTCATACTCGTACTCATATTCATCTTTATTTAAAATTTTATTTATTTGTTTTTTAAACCAATTCACTTCATTTCACTCATTTCTCTTACACTTCATTTATAGCATTGTCTAATTTTCTTCAAATCAATAGCTCAATGTCTATATCAAAAGCATACCATAAAAACGATCGCGAAACTTGCATTTAGAGGCTCATTCTACACAAAAAAATCGTTATGTTACTAGCATATTAGTAACATAACGATTTAGGGATTTTCACCTTGACCCATTGGATAATATCATGATAAAAAACTAAACTTTTAATAACTTTATTATCAAAAGATGTATTTATTATTTACCTGATGATTCAAATGCACTACCAACGATAGCATCCTCAGGCAAAACTAAGATTCCTTTTTCAGAAGGAGCATTCGGAATTGCTAGCTCACGTGCTGAACAAAGCATGCCAAATGAATCCACGCCTCTTAAATTCCCTTCTTTTATAAGCATTCCTGAAGGCATGACCGCACCAATTTTTGCAACAACCACCTTTTGTCCCGCCTCTACATTTGGTGCGCCACAAACAATTTGTAAAGTTTCATCTCCAACGTTTACAGAACAGATACTTAATTTATCAGCATTTGGATGCTTTTCTTTCGTTTCTACAAAACCTATGACAAACTTCGGAGAAAAGTCAACATCTAGGCTAATGCTAGCACCGTTCTTTTCGATTGCTGCAGCTAATTGTTCAACTAACACTGGTGTTACCTCAACTAATCCTTTTGCATCTGTTTGTATATATTGGCTCGCGTTAAATAAATTAAATGCTTTAATTTCACCAGTTTGAGCTTCTTTTAATATAGCAATATCCCCAGCACGTTCTACTGCTGTGTTCACGATAGACTCCGTTGCTAGTTGAACTAGTAATACATCTCCTACATGCTCTTTGTTGTAAAATACATTCATTGTTTTTCTTGCTCCTTTTTCACTCTGTTTTTTGCTAAGATAAAGATCGGTTCTAATTCCCCATCTTCATAAATAAAAGATAACGACGTGATCGGTACTGTACCGACTGCAAAGAAATGCATAGTCATCTGCGCTAATACATCATACCCTGTTTCATTCCGAATATCACCTATAATCAGCACATCTTGATGAGGCACAGACAATGTCATATCCCCCTCTATCTGAGTCCGCATATCTTTTAGAAAGCTCTCATTTAAAATTCGACTGGCATCATAGCCATCATTCATATTAACAAAATAAAAGATATTATCGGCGACCTCATCCTTTTTATAGGAAGTTGGTAATTGTTTTACTGAAAAACGTGCCATTTCACGAATTTGCTCTACACTTAATTGTAAAGCTTCTAGCATAGATTCATCGATAAAACGATAGGTTTTGCCTAAATCAAGCGCATAAAAGATGCGTGTTTCCGCTGTATGATCTGTTGTAATAAATGCATGGCCCTCTTTCGATGCTTGAGGATATGATGTGGCACGTATAACAGGATAAATTTGTGTAGTCATTTGAAAACCCTGTTCTTTTTCTTGTTCCATCGCATTAAAAGTTTGTGTAATCGTATACACAACTTCATCAATAGCTGCCTCTTGTTTATCATTGTATTTTGCTAAAATCCCAGGTAGTGAAAGCTCCATACCTTTTTCAATCGTTTTATGATTCAATCTTAATTTTTCGTGCTTTTTATCGAAATGAAAATCGTATTTCTCTGCGTTTAATCGTTTTTTTAAAAGCTCTACAAGTTGCTCTGATTTCAATTGCTTCATTCTTTCTCACATCCTGTCTTCAAAATGAAACGGTTCACATGTTTGTGAACCGTTTTGTTCAATCTTGTTTATTTACTTTATCTTAACCGAATGAACTATTTTCGTCATCTCTCGTAAATTATCTTCTATATGCTTTGCCTGAGAAATCGTGGTCATTTTCACGCCACCACTACTCACAATGAGCTCCATTTCATTCTCATCATCTGTTTTTAGTACCGCTGTAAAGCCAAAACGACCATCCTTATCATAAGTGGTTTCCTGAATGATTTTATTAGCTTCATTTTCTTTTAAAAGTTGATAATAAAGTTTACTATTTGGTGCCTCTCTATCGTTAATGAAAAGGATATAGCTTTCTTTTCCTTTTGAAATAACAATATTGTAAGCATCTGAACTATCTTCAACTTTAAAATTTGAAGGTAGGTAAAAATTAATATCTCCAATTTCCTCGGTATGTTCTTCAGGCTCTTCTGCAAAAACCGTTTCTGTGAATTGAAGCCCGTTGGCAATTTGCTCATCGATCGATTGATTGCAGCCAGAAAGCATCAGAAGTAACAGCGTCAGGCCAATAGCTTTTAGCCATTTATATGACATGTCTCTCTTCCTTTCTCTTTCACTACTAACTTTTTTCTATTTTAAAAAAATTATTAGGAAGATGCAACCTCTCCGCATACGCACCACTAATTCCATTTAACTATTTTTCGGGAAATGTGAACAAATATTGACCAACCAATAGTGATACAATATGCTCAAACATCATTTGTCGACTGACTAAACCTTGAGTGAAAATCCCTACTGCTCCAGCCCCCTGTCGAATATCTCTGCGCTGTGTATATTGCTCCATGAGTGGGCCAAGCTCTCCACCAGCTCTAATTTCCTGGGCAATTTCTTTTGGTAAAATAATTTGTGCACCTGCCGCTGTAAACGTTGTCCCATCAGAGACTGTTAATGCACCCCAATTACATACATACATCTCGCCTTCGATTTCAGTGACACCGCCTTCCAAGCCAAAGGATAATGATGCATCTGTTTTTAGCATGGCATTTTTGGCGCGGTTGATGGCACCTAATCTCGTTTCCTCATTCGACATAGGTTGATCTGACACTTCTGAAGCAGCTTTCACATATGTAAAGATTGTATCCACAAAATAATTTTGAGCAATAGCTTCAACTGCTTCAGTTTTCGCTTTATTAGTTGTTCCAATTGCTATTTTCATCAAACCCCTACTTTCTTTCCATAGAAAAAGATGCCTTTTACAGGCATCTTTCCAACTACTTATACATTAGCGCGAATAGACTCTAAAGTCGAACGATCTGCTTTTTTCACTAATTCAACAATTAATGCTTTAGCAGCTGCATAATCATCAATGTGAATGATAGACGCAGATGTGTGAATATAACGTGAGCAAACACCAATTACTGCACTTGGTACACCATCGTTCGCTGTATGTACTCGCCCAGCGTCAGTTCCACCCTGTGATACAAAGTATTGGTATGGAATATGGTTGGACTCGGCCGTATCTAAAATAAACTCTCTCATTCCACGATGTGTCACCATTGTACGGTCTAGAATACGAAGTAATGTTCCTTTACCAAGCTGTCCAAATTGATCTTTTTTACCTGAAGTATCATTTGCAGGTGATGCATCTAATGCAAAGAATAAATCTGGTTTAATCATGTTTGCTGACACTTGAGCACCACGTAAACCAACCTCTTCCATTACATTTGCGCCTGAATATAAATGAGATCCGAGCTTATCATTTTTGACTTCTTTCATTAATTCAATTGCTAAACCACAGCCATAACGGTTATCCCAAGCTTTGGCCATAATTTTTTTCGGATTGGCCATAGGTGTAAATGGACAAACAGGAATAATGGATTGTCCTGGACGAACCCCCATTGCTACCGCATCTTCCTTGTTGTCAGCGCCAATATCGATTAACATATTTTTTATATCCATGGGCTTAGAGCGCTCTGCATCCGTTAATAAATGCGGTGGAATAGATGCAATCACACCAGGGATAGCTCCATTTTTCGTATAGACTTCTACACGTTGTGCAAGCATAACCTGGCTCCACCAGCCACCTAACGTCTGGAAGCGGATCATGCCGTTATCAGTAATAGAAGTAACCATAAATGCTACTTCATCCATATGACCTGCAACTAAAATTTTTGGAGCATCCGCAACTTCACTATGCTTTACCCCAAAAATCCCCCCTAAATTGTCTTGAACGATTTCATCTGAATACTTTTCCAACTCAGATCGCATGAACGCGCGAACAGCGTGCTCATTACCAGGAGCACCTGGTAACTCTGTTAATGTTTTAAATAATTGCAATGTTTCCTCATTCATGTTGACTCTCTCCCCACGAAGTAGAATATTCTTCCTCGCCTATTGTAACATATTTATTTCCGAATTCGAAATATTGATACATTTCCTAAAACTGTTATCGTGTGAACGTGCATTCACTCTATAGGCTATGCTAAAATATAGGTACAGAAAAAGGAGGAAGATGTATGAAATTACGTGATTTTTTAATTGGTGTTGCAACTGGCTTAGCTGCCGCAGTCATTATTAAAGAAGCTAGTGAAAAAGTTTCTCCGTTCGTACCTGCAGGACAAGTACTTGAAAACATAAAAAAAGAATTTAAAAAGGATGCACCGATTGATGGTTCCTGGATTTTTATGAAAACAGAAGATTATACAAATGGTATCATTACTATTCCTGTCTATCGTGGAGGAATCTCACGTATGCATGAAGGTGACATGCAAACATTTGAATTTGCCGCTGATGCACGCTCAGGCGTTGTAGTTGAATTAACAGAGGTTTAGCGCTAAAAAAGAAGCAAAAGAAGCCATCTCCTTTTTAATTGAGATGGCTTCTCTTTATTATTCTGATAAACCTTTATTATTAAAGTATTTTTTATATTTACGATAGTAATTTAAGTTATTGAGTGTTAGCTTCACCCAACGCTTTGTATTCATATCTTCATTATAGTAAAGGGAGTTTGTGTATTTACCCTCGCTAATTAATTTTTTTGCCTCTAATTTAAGCTTTTCGTTCGATGCATATTTGAACAATACACCTTTTGGAATAATCATCCATAGATGTTTATCCTCTACATAAGTAACTTCTTGCTTAATGTTTAACATATGATCATCAGCAACATACTTCATTAAGTTATGGCCACTTGCCGTTACATAATAGCTGGAACGTCCATTACGTAAATTAATTTCAAACAGCTTGTACTGTTTATCACGAATATCGTATTTCATATCGAAATTGGCAAAGCCTGTATAGCCGATGTCCTCTAAGAAGAAACGTACTTGGTCCATTAATTCTTTATCGTATGTTGTTACGATAGCTGCATAACTGCCGATTCCTTCAGGTGAATGCTCTTCTAGAATAGGATTTCCTAGACACATTAGCTTCACTTTCCCGTCTTTGCCCACATAAGCATTAAGCACACGCATATAAGAATCATCACCAGGGATAAATTCTTGAATAATCATTGTATCTTGATAGCTTGAGCTATAAATCGCTTTTAAAATAGCTGTTTTTTCTGCCTCGTCATGCGCAACAAAAACTTTTTTCTTCCCTGGGAATTTACATGCCCAATATTCCACCGAATTTGACGCCTTTAAAATAATTGGATACTCGAATGGAGGTGTAAAATTTTCATAATTATCTGCTGTTACAGTCGTTGTCCCTGGATATTTAAAATCGTATTTATCACACATCTTGTAGAAATTCTCTTTAAGTAAAATTTCATCCATTAAAGATTCATCGATGTAAGGCACTGTGAAATGCTCCTGCAGCGCTGGCTTATTTTTAATAATAAGCTTAGCATAATCGTCACCACACGCTAATAGCAATAGCTTTTGATCAGCATATTGTTTTGCAACTTGTGCAAGCGCAGGTGCAAAGACATCCTGCTCATTTAAACGGTCGATTTCTTGAAACTCCAGGATATGGCTATCTTGTGTTGCTGTTAAATGAGAACGTCCTAAGACAAGTGGTTTAATTCCATATGCTTCATAAAATGCACGGGCCATCCCATATGCATTCATATCTGACCCTAGTAAAACTGGTAAAAATGGTTGTTCAGCTGCCATGTTTATTTCAACTCTCTTTTATATTTTAGTTTCGTGTTTAGTGTATCATATTTTCCATCATCTTCACGAACAAAAAAGCGAGGTATCGACATTTTCATGTCAACTACCTCGTCATTGTTAGAATGTAATAACAGCTTGTCTACTACGTTCGAGCTTAGCCTTGATTTCTTTCCCCGTTTCATCCCATTTAATCATACGATAATAGGCATCATGGTAGAAAATAAAGCCATAGTTATTGGCAAGAGCTTCTTTCATAAGACGTTCTTTCGCAAAAACACTAGTCATTGGATAGTCATCATAAGCTAAAACCCATAATGGATTTTGATGAGCATGTGTAGGCATAATGTCTGCCATATGCAAAAGTACTTCACCTTGTTGAGTAAGTTTGATTACAGCATGACCTTCACTATGACCACCTGTATGAATCATTTCAATTCCTGGAGCTACTTCCAACGTACCTTCATAGGTTTCAACTAAGTGCTGTACAGGCTCCCAATTTTCTTTCCAGTACGTATTTTTGGAGCGAATATTTGGGTTACGCATCTCGTCCCATTCAATTTTTGTTACGAAAATTTTAGCGTTTGGGAAAGTAGGCACAAGCACATCATCTTGCCACTGAGTTAAACCACCAGCATGATCAAAATGTAAATGTGTCATTAGCACCGCATGGATATCTGCTGTCGTTAAACCAAGCTCTTGTAAACTATCCGCTAACGAAGATTCTTCTGTTACACCAAAGTTTCTTAGCTGTTTTTCATTTAATTTGTTAAAGCCAACACCCGTATCAATAAGATAGTTTCTGCCCTCATATTGAACAAGAATTGGTTCCGTTGGTAATTCAATTTGATTTTTTTCGTTGACTGGATATTTGCGCGACCAAAGTGGTTTTGGGACAACTCCAAACATCGCACCACCATCTAGACACGTAACACCCCCGTTAAGCCATGATAATGACATATTGTGAAACTGTAACTGATCCATCCATATTCCCCCTACAATTTAGTGATAAATTGCGACTCTAAGCGGTAAATCGGCTGTCCTTTCGCAGAGAATTTCTGCTCATATTCAGTCATCACATTATCCTCTGGCATGTTTGCATGTAGGTCGAGTGATACATACTTTAATAACATACCATATTCAGATATACTGATTAACGAAAATTCAAACAAACCACGGTTATCCGTTTTAAAATGGATTTCCCCATTATCCACCAAAATCGACTCATATAATTTCAAAAAATCCCCATGCGTCAAACGTCTTTTGGCATGACGTGTTTTTGGCCAAGGATCTGAGAAATTCAAATACACACGTGCTACATCATTTTTATTAAAGAATTTATTTAAATCCGCGCCATTTACTTTAAGTAAACGTAAATTCGCTGGAGATTTTGCTTCTAGAACTTTCTCTAATGCACAAACGATTACACTATCATAAAGTTCGATCCCAATATAATTAATATCTGGATTTTGCAAAGCCATTCCCGTAACAAACTGTCCCTTCCCAGTACCAACTTCAATATGAATGGGGTTGTTATTTCCGAAAACAACCTGCCAATTTCCTTTAAAGTCTTCAGGATTCGGAACGATTACCTCTGGATGATTTGTAATCATTTCCTCTGCCCAAGGCTTATTTCTTAATCTCACTGTTGTTCCTCATTTCTTTCTTATAAAATTATTGATTTTTTATAGTATAACGTATTCCTCTTACATTCGCATAAAATTATTGCGCAATGATATTATTTAAGAACTCTTTGTCGTAATATTCCATGCCTTCTGTTGCACTGTACAGTGGATGGTAGTACCCTGATGGACACGTCCGCTATAATTACCATCCATATGACAATCAACCTTGTGATCATCATTCACGATAATATCGAAATGTTGTCCTTGTAAAAATGTGATTTCTTTAAACTTCGTATGCCTTTCAAAAAAAACAGTAACAAAAATAAGTAATAATTTTAGACGAGAAATATCATGGACAATTGTAATGTCCATTCGGCCATCATCTGCTTTTGCGGCTGGTGATATTTTCATACCTCCGCCGAAATAAGGCTGATTGCACATGGCGACAAACCATGCTCGTTGGAATTGCCACTCTTGATGATCAGAACGTATGGTGACGTTAAAACATTTAAAGCTAAATAAGCCTCTAATGACAGCAACAGCATACGATAGCTTACCCAATCCTAATTTATTGAGGTAAAATTTAAGGCGTGATGTATTAATCGATTTTGTGACATATGCATCAAAACCAATGCCAGCATTATTGACAAAGAATTCATCCCAGCTATCGCTGAGCTGAATGTTCCCTGCATCTATTTGTGTATATGCCATGGTAGAAGCCATTACATAGTCCTCGATTTGCTGAGCATTGTAAAATGTAGGAAACGAGCGAGCAAAATCATTACCAGAGCCAGCACGAACCACACCCAGTACTAACAATTCATTATGTACAACAGCACTAAACACCTCATGGATGGTACCATCTCCACCAACAACTATAAGTAACTTTGGATTCAGCTGTTGTAATACCCATTGTTTGGCAATCTCTCGTCCATGTCCTTCATATTCCGTAAAAGTCACTTGATAGTCTATCGTTAGGTGCTTTTGAAGTTGAGTCCAAACTTTCTTCCCTTTTCCGTTCCCGGCAGCTTCATTGACAATAAATAGAATCTGCATACTTAGTCCTCTGTTGTTTGTGATGCTTGCTGCCAAATATCTCGATTAAACGAAGTGGTTTGTACAGTATTTAAAATTGTTTGAGCCGCACGTATTTGCATATGCTTCATTGGAGAAGAAACCTTTCGCAAATGCTCCATCCATTCTCCGTAATTACGGCGATCAACAAAACGAACCCCATACGGTGAACCCGGATAATCAAAATAACCATTCCGCGTTAGTACAACTTTACGAATGGGCATATCTATGTTTTCTTCTTTAAATAATTGAGATAGTACCGACTCCATACGTGCTAAGTTTATCGTTGGATTCAAAACTTTTAAGTCCTTTGTTCCTACTTTTTTCATCCAAAAGCGATCACTGCCACCAACATATACAGCTTGATTTTCTGCTTCTAAAACGGTAATACAAATACACTCCGTCGGAGACATTAATACGACATCAAGCTCAATCGGTGCTTTTCTGATTTGTAGGATAGGATAATAAAACAACAAAAAATTATCTGGTAATGTTTGTAACAAAGTACGTAGTAACGAATCACGCATGAAGCGAGGATCTACATATGATTTTTCACGTAATGTTGAGCTAGCCCATTTCATTTGGAAATGGAAGAATTGATCAATAAACATACGCTTCAGTTCATGGATGGATTGTGGAGCATACACAATCTTAGGTTCAAATGTTAGTGTTGTTTCTTCTTCTGGAATAGTATCCTCACTACTTATGAGTTCGTTTGATATTTCTATATCTTCAACATCTTCTGTTTCTTTTTGTCGTCCAGTAAATATTTTTTTTATGAAGGAAAATCGCTCTTTTTCCTCTAAAGTATCCGCTTCTGTCTCATTATCAATATGTTGCCATTCGCTTATATCTTCGCCCAATTCCCATTGACGCTTAATACGGTCCCATTGGCTTTTCTTCAAGCGTACAAATTGTGTAGGATATCTTGCTAAGTCAATTTGATAGCGAGAAATATAATCTTGTATTTTTACTAATTGTGCCATGTAAAGGTCACTCCATTCTTACTTACCATCTCTTTAGTTCTCTTTTTTCTCGATCCCTTTTGTAAAAAAGAGTCTATGCATTCTTATGTATTCATTACATCGACATTTGCTCTACAAATTTCAATCTGTAAGATTATTCTACTATCCTTTTTATTTTACATGACGAGACCCAACATTACACCCATAAATAAAGAGAACTATCCATACAGATAGTTCTCTACAAGGTTCTTTTATTTGGTATTCATTGAAAGTGGTAATTTCGCTTCAAATGATTGCTGTAATTGACGAGTCCATTCACCGGGAACTCCAGCCCCAATTTGGTTGCCGTCCACATCAATGACTGGCGTAACCTCAGAAGATACAGACGACACAATGATTTCATCCATTGTTAGTAAATCAGCTTTCGTCATTGGCTCTTCGATTACTGGTAAATTAATTTCTTCCGCACATTTTAAAATGACTTGACGTGTAATACCATTTAAGATGAAATTATTAGCTGGATGTGTATAAAGTTTTCCATCTTTAATTCCGTAAACATTAGCTGAAGAGCATTCTGTCACGATATCTCCGCGATGTAAGATCGCTTCATAACAACCTTTCTCCGCAGCTTCTTGTTTTGCTAATACTGCACCAAGCAAGTTTAAAGATTTAATGTCACAACGCAACCAACGAATATCCTCAACAAAAGTGGCTTTAACACCTTTTTCAAAGTTTTCATATGCACGTTCACCCGCTTTTACATTTCCAGTTAATACAGCAGGAATACTTGCATCCGGGAAAACGTGATTACGTGAATTAGCCCCACGAGTGATTTGAAAATAAACATGTCCTGTTTCTAGATTATTCTTTTCAATTAGCTCATGTAGTAACTTGTGTAAAACATCTTTTGTATAAGGGATAACAAGGCGAATTTTTTCGGCGCTCGCATAGAAACGATCAATGTGCTCTTGTGCTGTAAACATATTTCCGTTATAAACTTTAATTACTTCATAAATACCGTCACCAAACTGATAACCTCTGTCTTCTGGTGAGATTGCAATAGATCCTTCTTCAACAATTTGATCATTCCATAATGAATATGCCATTTTCCGTTCATCCTTTTCGTCTTTATGTTATTTTTTTCCCGCAAGCTCAACAATTGCTTCCGCATAAATAGCCGCTGCTTTTACAAGATTTTCAATCACTACAAACTCATCCGCCCGATGCGCCACATCCTGCTCCCCAGGGAATAGCATGCCAAAGGCCACGCCTTTTTTCAGCACACGTGCATACGTTCCACCACCTGTAGATAATAACGGTGTTTCTGTATCTCCTGATTGACGTCTATAAATAGCCGCTAATGTTTGGATAAATGGATCATCTTCACTGACATAATGGGGCTTGGAGTCGTCTTGAATATCTAATGAAAATCCTCTTTTTACAACTAAACGTTGAGCCTCCGTAATTTTTTCATCGAATGGATAGGACACAGAATAGCGCATACTAATCACTAAACTGCCACCTTTACTGACATCATAGCTAACAATGCCTGGATTTAATGTTGTCTGACCAGACATGGCATCCTCGAATTGCAACTCAAGCTGATGGCCATAATGATCCTGATAAAAAACATCTGCGATAAAGTCGACAAATTGCTTACTTGACTCAGTCGTCAACTCTTGTTGTAAAAACGCAGCAAGATAAACAGCTGCATTGATTCCTTTTTCTGGTTCCATTGCATGGGCTGCTTTACCTTTGATAGTTATTATATAGCGAGAGTCCTCCATTAATAAAGAGCCATCTAGCTGATTTTTGCTTAAGAATGTTTGAAAATTCTGTTCGAATTCCGCTGAGGCATGCTGAATTGAGGCTTCTGCCAAATCTGGTACCATATTTGGACGCTTTCCTGCATTAAATAATAGTAGTTGTTCTTTCGTTACATCACCTACTTTATTTTGAGAGAACACAAGCTCTGCAATGCCTTTCTCAGCATTAATGAGCGGGAAATCTGCATCGGGGGCAAAACCGATTGACGGCATTTCCTCCTGTTTGAAATAGTGGTCGACACAGCGGAACCCTGTTTCTTCATCCGTACCAATAATCATTCGCACTCTTTTATCTAATTGAATACCTGCATCCTTGACAAGCTTCATAGCCATCCATGCCGCAACTGTAGGGCCTTTATCATCAATTGCACCACGTGCATACAGCCTACCATCAGCTACAGTACCGCTAAATGGCGGGTATGTCCAATCAGCTTCATCTCCAACTGGAACAACATCAACATGACATAAAATACCTAATAATTCTTCACCTGTACCCATTTCTATATGTCCAGCATAGTTATCAACATTTTTCGTTAGTAACCCTTCTTTTTGGCCCTTCGCAAGTAACCATTCAAGCGCTTGAAGTGGACCATTACCAAAAGGTACCTCAGTAGTTTTCGTATCCTCATCAAGAACACTATTAATTTGCACAAGCTCCTGTAACTCTTGTACTAATTCATCTTGCCTTTCTTTTGCAGCCTGTAACCAATCCATACCATGTACCTCCTTCAAGTAGTAACATTATTCTACACCTTACAACATATATGACAATCCTCTTTCTGACAACTATTTTCAGTAACTTCTACTGACACTACCACATATAGCATGTTTTTCACGTATTCCCACAAAATACAGTGAAAATTTTATGTTTCTATTGTAAATTTCTCTTGCATTCACTAGAAAATCATGTAGTTTTTCTATATAATGAAGTTATCAGAATAATTGTTCTGACATAAAAATTAGAAAAGGGGATGTCTAAGGCAGCTACTTAATAGCCTAAGTGCACTCCGCACATATTGTCGTCCGCTAGTCTTTGCCAAGAGAATTAAGATGAAGGAGTGGTTCATTTAATGAAACCAACTACTGATCGAATGCTTAATCGTATTAAAGACGTGTACATGTTTATTTTAGACAAAGGAACCGTGTCTACACAGGATTTAGTCGAAGAGTTTAGTATCACTCCTCGCACCGTTCAAAGAGATTTGAACGTGTTAGCCTTTAACGATTTGGTGACGAGTCCAAGTCGAGGCAGATGGACAACGACGAAGAAAAAAGTAAAATTGACGTCTTAGTTTTACGTAGAATGCGTAAAGCATTGTGTATGGAAAAGAATGACCTTTCGTCGGGGTCATTCTTTTTTTGTTGTTAGAAGATTATTAGATAATTTTTATCGTGTTGAATCGGCAGGGAAATAAGCTAACAAATTGAACGGTCTTCTACGTAGTAGCTCTGTCTCATTTTTCTCTTTTAAATGAAGTGTAGCTCGTTCAGTCATTTAGTTTATTTCACTGACGTGTATCTCTAGAGAATATTTTGACTATTTACAGTTGCTTAACAATCCGTTAAACTCGAAACATTCTAAATTGTTGAGAGGAGGGCTTTATATGAAACTGTCAAATTTGTTTCATCCATTAGTTTGGATTATTTTAGGTGGAACAGTTTTCACACGGATTGCAAGCTTTATGGCAATGCCTTTTTTAGCTATTTATTTACATAATGAAATTGAAGCCACTCCTTTACAAATTGGATTGACAATTGGTATTGCACCCCTTATTTCCACTGTTGGCGGGTTTTTCGGTGGATATTTAACGGATCGTTTTGGAAGGAAAAGTGTCATTCTAATAACGATTATAGTGTGGAGCCTCGTATTCTTTGGCTTTGCCACTGTCCATACGGTTTGGTTATTTATTCTATTCAACGCCTTGAATGGTCTTTGTCGCTCATTTTTTGAACCTTCCACTCAGGCATTAATGATTGATTTTACACCTGCTGATAAACGGAAAAGACTTTTTTCATTACGTTACACGGCCATTAATATTGCCGCAGTCATTGGTCCAATAATAGGCGTCTATATCTCTCAGTTAGCAAGTCCTAGTATACCTTTTATGCTAACAGGTATTATGTATATAATTTACGCTGTATTTTTATTTTTCGTGTTAAATCGTTATCAAATGCAACAACAAAAAGCTGTAACTCAAACAAAAATATTGCATACCTTCACAATCCTTTTAACAAATCGTGTGTTACTTAGCTTTATTTTTGGAGCAATCCTTATCAATATTGGCTACTCTCAATTTGATTCGACATTACCACAAGTTATTGAATTAACCGTTGAAAATGGGACAAAATTGTATTCCCTATTGATTTCACTCAATGCAGCGGTCGTCTTATTATTACAATTGCCTATTAGTATTGTGTCTGAACGATTTTCATCCTCCGCCACTCTATTAGTCGGTATTCTGTTTTTTGCTATCGGACTATTTATGTTTGGGTTCTCTAGCAACTATACACTCTATATCATCGCGATGATTATTTTTACAATTGGCGAAATCTTTGCCTTCCCTACAATGAATGTCATGATTGATGAAATTGCGCCTGACACCCAAAAAGCGACCTACCTTGGCGCTGCACAATTTAAAAATTTAGGGGGCTTTATAGGACCCATTATTGGAGGTTGGCTATTAACGCACTATATGGGTGCCATGTTTGCAATTATTGCCATTCTTGTATTATGTAGCTGTATCTTTTACCGATCTAAAACATCAACACATTAAAAAACGCTCCATATCTATAAAATAGCTCACCTTGCTATCTATAGTATGGGGCGTTTTTTTAAATCTTGGTATCTTCGACCTCTGCCACTTCGACAAAGCTAGAATATTGGTCTTTACCAGCATTTTTCGATTGATAGAGTGCTCGATCTGCTCGTTCAAATAAGCTCATTTCTGAATCTTCGGGATGATGATAGATAGCCCCCCCCATACTCACTGATAGAACGGACCATTTTTGAATGGCATGATCTTCCAATTTAAGAGTCCTTATTTGCGTCAAGATAGCATCTGCTACCTGCTGCATATGATGCTCTGTTGTATCGTACAAAACCATGGCAAATTCATCGCCACCAAATCTTACGACAAATCCGTCTTTTTTCACTACTTTTTTTAGGATTTTGGCTGTTCCAATTAGGATCTGATCGCCTTCCCCATGGCCAAATTGATCATTTACTTGTTTAAAATTATCCAAATCGATTAACAATAGTCCAGGTCTATTTAATTTTCGTTTCTTTAGTAAGCTATCCATTTTTCGAATATAGGTCGCTCGATTATAGACACCTGTTAACGGATCAAAAGTGGCGAGATGGATTGTTTTAGAGAGTATTTTATTGATAACTAACAGCATGACAAAGGCAGTTATTAAAGCAATGGTTAATAAAACCCAAAACTGTTTTGTGTTTTTTTGAAGCGCTTCCATTTTTGTGAAATTAGCATACTTCACATAAACAATTCTGTGGGAAGACTCCCCTCTGACCGTCTCTGCTTCATATGGTAAAAAAAGATGCGTTTCCATATAACCCTGATTAAATGCTTCTTGATACTCGACAGGCTGCATCTTCTTCCTTGCTAGCTCAAAATATTTCTGAAACTGTTCGGATTGTTCTTGAACGGTTATCCGCTTCGATTTTGAATCATTAAAGAAAACCCCACCAGCACTAATCGTTTGCACTTCTACTAAATCAACATATTTCGCTACCAAATATTCTGAAGTTTTTTCAAAGTTAAAGGTTTGAAAGACTGGGTTTTTCAATAAGTCTATACTTAGTTCAAGTAGATATTTCTTATCATGTGTCGCAAGGTAGGCAAATTTTCGGTATTCTCCTGTCGTTGTGGAAATGTCTATTCCGTCTGTAAAAAATTCTCCACTCGCACGCCGTTCATCCAATAAGGCAGAAAAACGTTGACAGCACTTAGAAAAATTGAAACCTATATCTTTATCAAATGTTGTGTATAACACTGTATTAGTCTGATCTAATATGTATATATCCATATCATGTTTATTTTTCAATTGTTGTAAATCCCATGTAGCAACATTAGGGTTCTCACGATAATAGTTTTTTAAAGCTCTAAGTGCCTGCTCCATTTCGTCTGACATATTTGCATCAAAATATAAGTGCGCATTATCTACAGCTCGCATATCTGTAAGAATATGATTTTCTATTAACACTCTATTTCTGGCTACTTGTTCTTCTATATCGTCAGCTAATATTTGCCTATTCACATACGAAATCACAGCAACAAGTATGACTGCAAAAGCTATTAAAGATAGTAATAATTTAATTCGCAGGTTCTTCATTTATTGGCCCGCCCTCTACTTATTTTCACCATCATTTTTTGGAAATATCTTAGAGAATGATACGTTTCTTCACTATATTAAGATAACACATTACATATTATACAGTTACGGTTATAAGGCTGTATATAAAAATCCCCGATGCTAAGTCAGCACCGAGGAACATGTTAAGGGTTATTTTGTAAGCAGTCTAATTCTTCTACAGTTAGCTCACGATATTCACCTAGCTCCAGTTGATCGTCTAACTTTAGATTCCCCATAGATATACGTTTTAAATAGGTTACGCGTTTCCCTACAGCCTCGAACATTCGCTTCACCTGATGAAACTTGCCCTCCTGAATGGTTAACTCAATCTCAGATTGTGGTGCAGATTTGAGAATGACAAGCTTTCCAGGCTTTGTCATATACCCGTCATCTAGCTCCACACCATTCGCAAACTTCTCTACGTCCTCTTCCGTTACAACACCTTCAATATGTGCGTAATAAACCTTTGGCACATGTTTTTTAGGAGACAATAAATTATGAGCTAATATGCCATCATTCGTTAATACCAGTAAGCCTTCTGTATCTTTATCGAGTCGGCCAACCGGAAAAGGTTGAAAATGCTGGTCTACTGGCTCCAGTAAGTCAATAACTGTTTCATCTCTTAAATCTTCTGTTGCAGAAATAACACCTGGTGGTTTATTCATCATAAAATAGACAAACTCCGTATAAATGACACGCTCTCCATAGACGGATACATTTTGCTGTTCTGGATCTACATGCATGGCAGCATCCTTGACAGAAGCACCGTCTACTGTGACAGCTTTTTGCTTTAATAGCTGCTTAACTTCCTTGCGCGAGCCATACCCCATATTTGCAAGTAATTTATCTAAACGCATCTTACCACTCCTATTTCATTCCCAGCTTGCTCATAATACGAGTCAACCGTTCACCTAATAGCTTCTGTGCTAAACCTATACGAAGTGACAAGAAGCCGTAGACAGCCACTCCAACAACTGCACAAATAACTGAGAACAGTAATGCAGAGAATTTACTATCGACAGGACCCATTATTAATTCTAGTAGCTTATGCACAATCAACACACTGATTGCCATTGCCATCGTCAATAATGCAATTAACAGGACTCGGCGAACGACCATTTCTGATCGATAATTTAATGTTTTACGTAGCACAAGTATATTAATAAGAATTGATACACTATACCCGATAGCAGTTGCTACAATTGCACCATCTGCCTCCAACAAACGAATTAATGGGATATTTAACGCTAGCTTAACGAAAATACCTGATAATAAGCTGAAAACAATCCATTTTTGAAAATCAATTCCCTGTAATAGGGCTGCTGTGACTTGGAATAACGCAAATAAAATGGCCACAGGTGCATAATGGGCTAAAATCATCGCACCCATTTCACTTTCGGAATAAAGCATAAAGTAAATCTCATTTGCTAACAGAGAAATACCAACCACTGCTGGCAATGTAATGAAGATTAAAATTTGATAGGTTTTATCCATCGCATGACGCAAGGATAAATATTCACCCTGTGTGTAATATTTTGTAATGGTTGGGACAAGTGCCATCGAAAAACCTGTTGCTAGCATGACAGGAATGATAACTACCTTATGTGTCATAAAGTTAATCATCGATAAATAGGTATCTGTCACCTCAGCCAAGCCAATAGATGTCATGGCCCCGTTAAAAGTAAGCATATCGACTAATTGGAATAGTGGATTGGCTACACCTACAAACACCATTGGTATGGAGTAGGTAATAACTTCTTTATAAATATTGGACATTGGCAGCTGTGTAGAGGTTACACTTTGACTGCGTAGTAAGTTAAATTCAGGCTGATATTTTTTCCAATAATAATATAGAACACCTAAGCCACCAATTGCTCCGATAAAGGCTGCAAATACGGCAAAGGAAATGGCTGTCTCAGGTTTACCTTTGAACACAACAACCACGATAAAGGAACCACCTAGTAACACGACAATTCGCACAATTTGCTCCACTAATTGTGATACAGCGGTAGGCTCCATTTTGTCATAGCCTTGGAAGAAACCTCGCCAAAGACTCATAAATGGTACAACGATTAAGGCAAAACTAACCCATCTTATAACCGATGCAATCTGATCTACTGTAAAAACTTGTTCTTCACTCTTAATAACCAATCCCGCAATAGGCGTAGCAAGGAAGAAGAGTGCAATAAATGCTGCAAAACCGGTCATCATCATAATGATTATGCCCGATTTCATCAGTTTACGACCTGATTGATAGTCCCCCATTGCATTGTATTTAGAAACAAATTTAGAGACGGCAATGGGCGCACCTGAAATGGCAATTGCCAGCATAATAGAATAAGGGATGTATGCATACTGATAGAGCGCGATATTTTTCTCTCCAACAATTGCATAAAACGGGAAAATATAAATTAATCCGAGCACCTTCGATAAAAACATCCCCAATGTTAATATCGCAGTACCTTTCATTAAATTGGACATCATACCCATCCATTCATTGTAAAATCAATATTATAGAAATACTCAAAAGCTGACCTATAAATCTTTTTATTATTTTTTGAAGTAACAACATACAAGCGCTATAGCATGTATGTTTCATAAGTAAACCAACTGTAATCTTAACATATTTATAGGAAATGAGACGCATAAAAACAACAAAAAGTTCATTTAAAAGTATACTTGATGAAAAAAGACCTGAAAATAATCGGTGAGGATAACAAAAACCCCACCGATTAAAGCTCATTTCATTATTACATGTCCACAAAGAACTTTTTATACCATACTAGGAATACATAGGCTGTCCAAATATAACGGCCACGGTTTGCTTTTCCTTCATAGTGTTCATCTAGATAGCCAACCAATTGTTTTGTATCAAAAAATTCATTGGCAAAGTCAGTTGTAAACATTTCTTTTACCATATTGTAGTATTTCTCTTCACGCAACCAGTGGCGAATTGGCACTGGGAAGCCTAACTTTGGACGTTTTGCCCATTCTTCTGGTAATTCTTGATGTGCAGCTTGGCGTAGAACATATTTTGTATCAATGTCGTTGACACGATATTGAGATGGAATATTTTTAGCTAATTCCATAACTTCTTTATCTAAGAATGGTACACGTAATTCAATCGAATGCGCCATACTCATCTTGTCAGCTTTTAATAAAATATCTCCTGGCATCCAAAGATTTAAATCTAAGTATTGCATTTTCGTCACATCATCTTCGCCTGGTACTTCGTCATAAATACGTTTTGTAATCGATTTTACAGATGGTGCATTTTTATAGTCAGGCTTTAAAACATTAATCGCATCTACTTCATCCCAAACTACTGCTTCTCCTATAAAGCGTTCTTCTACCGTTTGACCACCTTTAATGAGGAAGTTAGTATATTGGCTTTTAGGTAGAGCTTCTGCTATTCCCCGTAACGTTTTACGAACACCCCATGGAAGTTTTTCATATTTTTGCATTCTTCCTGAGTTTTGATACCAAGAGTAGCCACCAAAAATTTCATCCGCTCCTTCACCTGATAGGACAACTGTTACATCTTTAGAGGCTAGCTCTGAAAGGAAGTACAGTGGTACAGAAGAAGGATTCGATTGCGGCTCATCCATATGCCATTGGATTTTCGGAAGAGCTTCAAAGCACTCGTCTGCTGTAATATATTTACGTTCATTTTGAATATTTAGTGTATCCGATAAATCTTTTGCGAGGTTCGTTTCATTAAACATATCTTCATAATCAGCAAACCCAACTGAGAATGATTTATCGGGACGCAATAATGAAGTAATATAACTTGAGTCAATACCCCCCGATAAGAAAGAACCAACTTTTACATCACTGATTTTATGTGCCTCTACTGATTCTTTAACAGTTGTACGAATTTCTTCAATGTATTTTTCAATGGAAGCTTCTTTTGCATGGAATTTTTTATCCCAATATTGCACAATTTGCTTTTTGCCATTTTGAATAAGCATATAGTGTGCTGGTGGTAATTTAAAGACCCCTTTAAAGAAGGTCTCATCCATCGAAGAATATTGGAATGTTAAATAAGGACGTAATGCCTTTTTATTTAATTCTTTAATAAATGAAGGATGTGGTAAAAATGATTTAATTTCAGAACCAAAAATAAACGTACCGTCTGTTGTATGTTCAGAGTAATACAATGGTTTAATGCCAAAGCCATCACGAGCAATGAATTGTAAATCATTCTTTTTATCCCAAATACAGAAAGCAAACATACCACGTAGCTTTTTCACAAAATCTACACCGTATTCTACATAACCATAAATAATAACTTCACTATCTGATTGCGTTTTAAAGGTATGTCCTTTTTCAATCAGATCTGCACGTAGCTCTTGGAAATTAAAAATTTCTCCATTAAATACAAGCACAATATTGCCGTCTTCACTATATAGTGGTTGATTCGCTACATCCGATAAATCAATAATACTTAATCGTCTGAATCCTAACGTTACTGTATCGTCACTATGAATACCACCACTATCTGGCCCGCGGTGAATAATTGTATTCATCATATTTTCAATTGTTTGATGATGATCAATCACATTTGTTCCATTAATATAACCTATAAATCCGCACATTCTATTTTCACCTCATAATTTAGTGCATAACCTTTACCATAATAGCATGAAAAGACATTCATTTCATGCTGACAATGCTAATAAAGGAAACTTTCATCGATATAATTGTATAATAAAATTTATTGTGTTTCATTCTACTATAAAATCCCCTTCTACACGAGGGAAGGGATAAAGAATTATAAAACACTTTGCTAATATTTTCAATGTCAAAGAAGCCCCTCCTCTATATAGACTTCATGTATAATAGGAAAGATTCCTAAATTGAAAAGAAAGTGAGTTTCTAACTATGTATGATGTAATCGTGATCGGTGGTGGCCCATCTGGTTTAATGGCGGCGATTGCTGCTGGAGAGCGGAAAAAGAAAGTTTTATTGTTAGAAAAAGGTGCAAAACTTGGCAAAAAATTAGCCATTTCTGGCGGCGGGCGCTGTAATGTGACCAATCGTTTGCCTGTTGAAGAAATAGTAAAACATATACCTGGTAATGGCCGTTTCCTTTATAGTCCTTTTACCGTTTATAATAATGAAGATATTATCGCATTTTTTGAAGGGCTTGGTGTGTCTTTAAAAGAAGAGGATCATGGTAGAATGTTTCCGGTATCTAACCGAGCACAAGATGTTGTCGATGCGCTAATTCGTCAGCTTCAACGTTTACATGTTGAAGTTCGTTTACACACAGCCGTTAACAAGCTTGTTATGGATGAAGAAAAAATTTTGGGTGTGCGCCTTGCAGATGGCTCAGAAATTCGTAGCCAAGCCGTCATTGTGGCCGTTGGTGGCAAGGCTGTCCCACAAACAGGCTCTACAGGTGATGGCTATCCATGGGCAGAACGGGCTGGCCATACAATCACAACATTATTCCCAACAGAAGTCCCTGTCATATCGAAAGAGGACTTTATTTTATCACGTGAACTACAGGGTCTTGCATTGCGTGATGTTGCTGTCTCTGTGCTAAATAAAAAAGGTAAGGTACTCGTTACCCATCAAATGGATATGCTCTTTACGCACTTTGGCTTAAGCGGTCCTGCCGTTTTACGCTGTAGCCAATTCGTTGTGAAAGAATTAATGAAAACAGGCTACGAGCCCGTGACAATGCGTATACAAACATTAACTAATTATAATGAAGAAACATGTCTCCAATATTTAAATAAGTTGATTAAAGAAGATCCGAAAAAGGCTGTGAAAAATGCTTGGAAAGGTATTGCTCCTGAACGTTGGCTATTATTTTTATGTGAACGGGCCAATATCGATGTACAATTAACGGGGGCTGAATTATCCCAAGATAAAATTCGTCACCTAGCGCGTTTACTCGTTAACTTCACATTGACGGTAAGTGGCACACAATCACTTGATAAAGCATTTGTTACGGGCGGTGGTGTCTCCGTAAAAGAAATTGAACCAAAAACAATGGCTTCAAAGAGAAAAGAAGGATTATTCTTCTGTGGTGAAATTCTAGATATTCACGGCTATACAGGGGGATATAATATTACCTCAGCCTTAGTAACAGGACGCATTGCAGGTATGCACGCTGCATTAAAATAATAGAAGAAAAGCGTGTCCGGACAAAACGGACACGCTTTTTTTAGCTTTCACTAGACATATATACTTCCTCAAATGGTTGGATAATGACAAAGCCCTCACCCGAAAACGCCATCTGGATTGATTCGCCACTCCCACGACCGATAAATGTACGGAAGCTGATATCTGTTTTAAACTCAGGTGTTAAATTACCTGACCACGCAACCGTAGCATGTGGATCAGTATATACCGTTTCGCCAGGTTTTACTAATAAGGTTAATGGTTCGAAATGTGTTGTAATCGCTACTTTTCCTGTACCTTGTAACGTTACATTAAATAAGCCACCTGACATGATGCCAGCCATTTTTCGCATTAAACGTATATCCCAGTTGATGCTAGGCTCAAATGCGAGCAGATCATTACCATTAACGCAGAGACTGTCATTTTTCAAATCGAAGACGGTTACTTTCTTGCCTTGATCTGCTAAATAAAGTCTACCCTTCCCGCTCGCTTTCATCAATTGTGTACCTTCACCTGTTAAAGCCTTCTTAAACATCTTACCAAGTCCGTGCTCCAACACGCGCTCACGTTCGAATTTAATGTCTCCTGTATAGGAAATCATTGCGCCCATTTTGGACCATACTTCACCGTTTAAATTTACCTCTAATACACGCTCAGTTTCCAATTCAAAATAATCATTTTCTAGATCATCCTGCTGTGTTTTTTGAACAAATTCATCTAAAGAAAATTTCCCCATAGTAAATCCCTCCCTAAATACTTTATATACGATTACCCTTGAGAAAAGATTCAAATTTTAGCTGTTTATCCCTTAACTCCTCTTTCGTTACAAATTTTCTCTTTTAATAAAGAAATCTTTTTATTTCCAGTAATGGTATTGACATCAGAAATGCACTGTTATACATTAAATAAGTAATTGAATATTGTTATATAACAACAAAAGCAAAAAAATAACTATATAAGTGCCACGTGCGAAATGACACCTATACAGTTATCCCAAAAATATATTATTGAGTAGCGGAAACGTCTCCAACATTTTGTGCCGCTTTTAAAGCTGTTTGTTTACGTACATCTGCACGTAATGTTAATGAAATGATTAATGAAGCAGCGATTAAACCTGCAAATACATAGAATACAGGAATATAGCTTCCATAAGCATTTTTAATTGTGCTTACTAACAACGGTCCGAAAATACCACCCAATGACCAAGTTGTTAATAAATACCCATGAATAACACCCAGTTGCTTTGTTCCAAATAAATCACTTGCAAAAGCAGGTAAATTTGAGAACCCTCCACCATAGCAACTAACTACTAAGAAAATAAGTGCTTGGAAAATAATTACGTTTGTAGTATGTGGTAAAACGATAAATGTGATTAGCTGTGCTGTAAAGAAAATAACAAAAACATTTGAACGCCCAATATAATCAGACACAGCCGCCCAGATTAAACGACCACCACCATTAAATAACCCCATGATTCCTACCATCGCTGCTGCTCCTGCGACTGATAGCCCAACAATTTCCTGCGCCATTGGTGAGGCAACAGATATCATCATAATTCCTGCTGTAACATTAACTAAATGCATAGACCATAGCATCCAGAAATGCTTTGTTTTGACAGCCTCACGTGCTGACATAACTGCTAAATCTTTCTTTACTACTTCTTTGCCGTTATCGGCTGCTGCCTTCATATTAGCTGGCATATAACCAGGCTTAGGCGGCGCTATATATGAAGCCCCTAAAATCATTAACGTGAAATAACTTGCACCTAAAATAAAGTATGTCGTAGAGATGCCAACTGCCTCCATTAAGTTGGCTGCCACTGGTGCAGTAATCAGGGCACCAGATCCAAACCCAAGTACGGCCATCCCTGTTGCTAGACCTCGTCGATCTGGGAACCATTTTACAAGCGTTGATACTGGCGCAATATAACCAATCCCCATACCTAATCCACTTAGTACACCATATGTTAACCAGTACAACACGACAGAATCCATTGAAATCGCTACACCTGCACCAGCTTGTCCTGCTCCAAATAAGACAGCTGCTACCATCGCCGATTTACGTGGTCCCATTTTCTCTACTAAACTACCAAATAATGCAGCTGAAAACCCAGCAAGCCCCATCATAATGGTAAAGGCAACCGTTACCTTTGTTTCACTCCATCCCATTTCTGTGACAATCGGTAGCTTGTATACACTGTATGCATAGGCTCCACCGATTGAAAGGTGAATAGCGATTGCAGATAATGCAATTAACCATCTATTTTTATTCATAAATTCTCATTTCTCCCCTCTTTTGCTACCTGTGAAAATTCTATGAACGTCCATGTAAAACAATTTACCACTTAGAATTATTCAAATGCAAGATGTTTTTCTAAAAAATATTATTTCTCCAAAAAGTATTTTGTTTTCCCATTAGTGTTTTTTATCACATAAACCTTACAGTCTCTAAGCAGAACAGCGTTTATCCTACAAAAAACATTACACCATTTAGCTATTATTACTTTTCTACTCTATTTTATAAATAACTATTAATTATATTGAGATAATTATTTTTGTGCATATTTTCACATTCACTTGATGTATACGTCTCTTTTCACCATTTCTAACAGTACCTCTCTATCACTTAAAACGAAGCAGACGCTAAAGATATAATGTAGAAATTTTTAGAATAAGAGAGAAATTTACAATAGAAACGAACAAAATTTTTATCATTAAAAATAACCTTAAAAATATAATAACGACTGTTTTTTTACTTATATTTGTAAAATGATATTTTTATAACAATACATGGAATGTATAATTTTTAAATCACTTTCAATATCTCTACATTTTTATTATTCAAATATATATTTTTTCAACTTAAAGTTGAACACTCAACACTCTGTAACAGAATCATTCGCTTCTATCAGGTGACAAACATGCTAGAACAAGACCCTTTTTTAAGACATATTATTTTTTCAAAAAAACAATATATACAGAAAAAAAACAGCATGCTAGAAACATTTCCAACATACTGTACGGAAAAAAAGATTGTTTAAGTTATTTTTCTTTTCATAAAAAGTAAAGTTCTTATTTCCTTATAGTAAATACATAGTAGAATTCCTAGTAAAATCAATAAGGAGCCGTATATTTGGACACTTGTAGGAAATTGCTTTAAAAAAATTGCACTTAATAGCATTGCGATAGCTGGCTCAAAATTCAATAATAGCGAAGCATTCGTTGAGCCAATCTCCTTCATTTTTTGATTCCATAATAAATTACTAATCCCATGAATAATAACCGCTGATAAAATGAGTAGAATCCAATAAGGGTATGCTACTTGCCAATTTGTTTGTGTCCACATTGTAAACGAAAATGGTACAAGCACTAGCAAACCGATTAAGTTTGTATAGAAGGTGATGGACTGAGCTGACAATTTCAGACTGAGATGATTCACAATAATAAGGAATAAGGCAAAGCTTAGCATCGTTATTAAACTTAGCACCTCCCCCTTCCCTATAGAAATGGTGATGAGGGCTCCCTTAGTAATGATGAGGCCAACTCCTACGAACGAAATGATTGCACCTAACCAAAATATACCGTTTCGTGATTCCTGATACATCATTTTATTAAGCAAAGACGTGACAATCGGTGCGCAGGCTAAAATTAAAGCCGCGGTAATAGGAGAGGTATGCTGAAGACTTGCGTAAAAGCTAAAGTGATTGATGGAAACACCTAGTATCCCTGCAATGATTAGTAATAGGAGGTCATTGCGTGTTAATCTTGTACGAATAATAGCCTTCCAACTAATGCAGCCTAAAAATAGGACAATGACAATTAATCTAAAAATGGCAACCATGATCGGAGACCAATGTTCAATTAAAATGGAGCCAATAATAAAGTTACTGGCCCAAAAAAATACACAGCTAAATAAAATCATATAGATTGTTAGTTGCTTCATATTTATCACACCTGTATATAAGAGACTTCTACATCGTTAATGATGAATTCTTTTAAAAATCTACTTCCCTTTCTTGTATTTCTTCCTATCTATTAAAACATAAGTATAGCAAACTAGAAAATTTTCTAGTTTGCTATGTAATCTAAATAAGGGGGATTTAGATTGATACTTAATTGATAAACTTGCCTTTTGACATCACCACCCGTTTGGATGGTTTACGTGCAATGACTTCAGCGCTAGAAATGGCGTCAAAGAAAACAAAGCTCGCTTCATCTTGCACGTTTGGCCAAACCTTTTGACCATTGCCATCCAATGGTGTGACACCATTTGTAATATATTTTAAGGTTTGTCGAATAGAACGCTCATCTAGCTTACGTGTATTATCTGCAAAAGTTGTTGCTTTTTCTAAAATATCTCCCGAGCCATTTGGACTCCATGAATCATAAAAACCATCACAACCAAAGCGAACATCTACTCCATGCTCTGTTAGTAAGTCAATCGGTGGGATTAATCGTCTCAAATCAAATGGCACCGTTGACATAATTTTTACTTGCTGTTGTGCTAGACGATCTGCAATTTTATGCTGTTCCAAAGCCGATACATCTCCAAGTGAAAAGGCGTGACTAATAGCCGTTCTCCCCTGATAGTTTGCATCCTCTACAATATCTATCCATTTATCGATTGTATAATAACCCACATGGCCTCCATCATGGAGGTGAATATCAACATCTACGTTAAATTCTTGTGCAATATTCATTACTTCATAAAGAGAAGGCTCAATCGAATTATCTATGCCAGCAGGATCTAGCCCACCAATCATCGTTGCCCCATTGCGCAAGGCTTCACGTAATAATTTAGGCACATCGTCTCTTAGTAAGCCATGCTGTGGAAAGGCAATAACTTCTGATGTCACAACATCTTTATAATCTTCTAATGCCTCTAGTACACCCTCTAAGTTTTTTAAGCCAATGTACGGATCGATATTGACATGTGTACGGATATGATTGGCACCATTATTGAGAATTTTCTCAATCATGGCTGTTGCTCGTTGTTTACCAGTCGTTGCAAGAATCGATAATTCTTGTGCTTCACGAGCCAAGCGTTCCTTTAAGTTCTTCACAGGCACGCATGCTTTCCACGGTAAGGACAAGTATGTCTTATCTAAGTGATTATGCATTTCTTTAAAGGCTGGTAATAGCAGCTTCCCTTTCATATCTGTTACTTCATCTAGAGAATCAATGGTTTCTGTTGCTGGTACCATTTGAGAAATAAAGCCATCTGTAATTTCAAGGTGAAAAAGCTCCACCTTTGTACCGACAGTACCATTTTCTTTTAGATATTCTCCTGTTTCAAGTAGAACATTTGTAAGCCAGTGCTTCATCTGTATTCTCCTTTCAACTCTCCAATTTCCTGTTGGTGAATAATATATCCTTGTGAAATAACTGTAGAAATAGGGCATCTTCTTGCTACAACATGTGCAGTACTAATTCCATCTACTAAAAGCATATTGGCTTTATCACCAACCTGTGGCCAAACTCGTTTTCCTGCATCATTCAATGGTGTAATGCCACCCGAAGCATATTTCCAAGCGCGACTTAATGAATATTCATCGATAAAACGGAATCTCTCCGCCATTACATTTAATTTCATAATAGTGTTTCCTGTACCATAAGGAGACCAATGATCTGTTAAACTGTCATGTCCAACAGAAACGTTTACACCATTGTTATAAAGGTATGGAATCGGTATCGTCGAGCGATTAATATCCGTTGGTACCGTTGTTGTAACATCCATTTGAACAGCAGCCATTGCCTGAACTAAGTTCTCTAATCGCGCTTGCTCTAAATCCGCAAGCGCCATTGCATGACTAATCGTAACTTGTCCTTCTTTTTTCGCCTGTTTTGTTAATTCTATTAGTTTATAAAATTCAAATTCACCTAAAGTATTAGCTGTATGAATATGAATATCTATCCCTGCATGGTAGTCTTGGGCAATGGCCATCGTTGTTTGCAATGACTTCTCAATATTTCTATCTACAATGGATGGGTCAACTCCTCCAACAAGCGTTGCACCCATTGCCATCGCCTCACGGATAAGTCCCTCCACATTAGAACGCAGTAAACCATGCTGTGGGAAAGCCACAATATCATAAGTAATTTGATTTTGATATTTTTCTAGTACTTGCTTTGTAATTTCAATATGCTTGGTTCCAATTTGTGGGTCCACATTACAATGCGACCGTATATGTGTATGCCCTTGTGAAATTAACCACTTGACCATTTCCTCAGCCCGATAAGCCGCCGTTGGTAATTGTTTAGGAAGCAGTGTTTTTTCTTCCTCAATGCGCGTTAATATCCCTTTTGTAATAGTTCTTGGCGCTTGCCACTCCCCACCAAAATAAGTTTTATCAATATGAATATGCATTTCTCGGAAAGAAGGGACTAATAATTGCTTCTGAGCATCTACTATCTCAACATTGCCATCAACTACTATATTTTTATCTACTTGTTGAACATATCCATCTACAATTAGAACATCATAAATAGCAGTACGAGTTGCAACAATGCATTCATTTTCATGCTCAAATGCCTCTTCTAATCTCACATTTTTCAGCAGTAATTTATTCATAGTTTCCTCCTCATTGGTATTTTTAGGTTTCACCAAGTTTGATTATTCTACAATTTCAACGCCACTAATCATCGTATAGTTTGACGCATCTAACCAGAACCCTTTGACAGCATTACTGTAAACAGCTAAGTGCTCGTAGTTTCGAACCGGAATATAAACAGCATCATCTAACTCCATTTGCATTGCTTTTTTGTAGATTTCATTACGTGCCTCTTGATTTGATTCAGAACGTCCTTGCTCAATTAGCTTGTCTATTTCTGGATTTGAATAGTAGAAATGGTTTCCAGGAGGCCCCATAGAAGCAGTATGGAATAGATTAAATTGGTTATAATCAGCATCTCCAGTTGCATTACCCCAGCCACTAATAAATATTTGGTGTTGTTCTTTCGTAATTTCAGAAATAAATGCGCCGTATTCCATAACTTGAATATCAACGTCAAGACCTATGCCCTTCAATTGAGATTGAATAACCTCTGCCATATTAATACGCTCTTTACGGTCGCTCGTAAGTAATTTTACTTTTGTTCCTTCTTTAACACCCGCTTCCTTTAATAGTTCTTTTGCTTTGACTACATCGTAATCATATGGCTTTGTCTCACTAGAGTAACCGATAATTTTTGGACTCATTGCGGAATTTGCAAGTGTGCCAACATTATCATAAATACCACTAATAATTGCTTCACGGTCTACTGCATAACTAACTGCTTGACGTACTTTGACATCAGATAACAGTGCATCTTTTACATTGAAACCGATAAATTCTACTGCCAGTCCTTCTGCTCGGAATAGATTCATAGTTGACGAATTTTCAATACGATCAATTTCAGTTACTGGTACTTGCTCAGCGATATGCGCTTCTCCACTTTCAATCATTGCTAAACGTGTAGAGTCCTCAGGTACTACTTTAAATGTTACTTTATCTACTTTTGGTACCGTACCCCAGTAGTCCTTATTTGAACTTAATGTAATTTCTTGACCCGTTTTCCAAGAATCAAATACAAATGGACCTGTCCCTACTGGATGTGTTGCTAATTGATCTCCCTCTTCTGCAATAGCTTTCGGGCTAATCATACTACCTTCCTGACTTGCTAAAATTGATAAAAGTGGTGCATAAGGCTCTTTTAATTTCAACGTAACCACAAACGTATCGTCTACTACTACTTCACTAATCATTGATAATTTATCACGCTGAGGTGACCCAGTCTCAGGATCTAAAATGCGATCGAATGTAGCTTTTACAGCCTCAGCATTAAAATCTGCTCCATCATGGAATTTAATACCTTCATTTAAAATAAACGTCCAAGTGACATCATCTTTCTGTTCCCACTCTTTTGCAAGTAATGGCGCAATTTTACGATCTCTATCAAAAGCAACAAGTGTTTCATATACTTTGCCATGAATAATATTCGCTGACGGAATATCTGTAATAAAGTGAGGATCAAGGCTTGTTGCATCTGATGCTCTTAAAACAACTAATTCCCCTCCTACACTTTTAGCCCCCTCATTGGAACCCTCTACACTCTTATTACTAGCAGTTGAGCACGCCTGCAAAACTAGAACAGTAATGAGTGTCATGAATAAAACAAGCTTCATTTTCTTCATAGACATTTCCTCCTTTTATGTTGTGGTCCTTACATTTCGAATTATAAAGAAATAAAATTCACTTGTTTTTTAAAATTTTTACTTGTTTTTTAAATTTTCTGACTAATACTCCCTATAATATTTACATTCTTTACGCTTTTCACTAAATTGAAAACAAATCAAATAGAAAAGGAGTTTCATTATGGATAAAGTAACTACTACTATCGACCATGCTGTTTTAGTGAATGCACGTAAGGCTTCTAGAAAAAAGAATCTTGTCTCATTCCTAAACAAAATCAAAAAAAATAAGGCTGCCGTCGCAGGGGGTATCATCATTCTTCTATATATATTGATGTTTCTTATCGGGCCAATTATAGCTCCTTATGATCCATTCGATGTTCAGTTAGATCAAAAATTACAAGGACCAAGTTTAGATCATTTAATGGGTACAGATGACAAAGGACGAGATATTTTAAGTCGAATATTATATGGCTCCCGTTTATCGATTGGTGTTGGTATTTCAGCCGTGTTGTTTGGCGGGACAATTGGGACAATCCTCGGCCTTATCTCAGGCTACTATGGAAAATGGATTGATTCGATTATTAGTCGTATTTTAGATATCATGCTTGCCTTTCCTGGTATATTACTAGCTTTAGCAATTGTCAGCGCATTGGGACCAAGTCTTATTAATGTAACTATTGCTGTTGGATTCTTCTCGATCCCTATGTTTGCCCGTATTGTACGTGGATCGACAATGGAAGTAAAAAAATTAGAATATATCGATGCTGTGAAAACTCTTGGTGCAAATGATATGACCATATTACTCAAGCATATCTTCCCGAATATTTTATCACCTATTATTGTCCAAGCATCTATGCGTTTAGCAACAGCCATTTTATCTGCAGCAGGTCTGTCATTCTTAGGATTAGGTGCACAACCGCCATCGCCAGAATGGGGTGCTATGCTATCCAATGGTCGGGATTTTCTTTTTACCGCCCCATATATGGCCCTTTTCCCTGGTATTATGATTTCCATCCTTGTTCTAGGATTTAACCTATTCGGAGATGGTTTACGGGATGCTTTAGATCCAAGAATGAAAAATTAAAGGAGAGAAGCTATATGACATTATTTATCTTAAAACGACTTGCTCAAATTATTCCCGTGACACTCGGTGTAACGCTTGTTGTTTTTCTAATTATGCAAATGATTCCAGGCGATCCAGCCATTATTTTAGCAGGTGAAGGCGCTTCACAAGAAACCGTTAATGAATTACGTGAAAATTTAGGACTGAATAAGCCTTTAGCCATTCAATATACAGATTACATCAAAAATCTTTTACAAGGAGACATGGGTCATTCTTTAAAAAATAATCAACCTGTATTTGAAGAAATTACGGCTCGTTTACCAATTACAATTGAGCTGGCCTTTTATAGTATTTTAATCACCATTGTTCTTGGGCTTATTGCCGGCATCATCTCAGCAATCCGCCCTTATTCCTTCATGGATGTTGGTTTAATGATTGTGGCATTATTAGGAATCTCCCTCCCTAGTTTCTGGTTAGGTATTTTATTAATGTATGTTTTCTCCGTACAGTTACATTGGCTACCTGTTGCAGGCTGGGAAAGTGCTAAACATATCATTCTCCCTGCGGTTACACTCGGCGCAGGTGGTGCTGCCATCGTTGCACGTATGACGCGTTCAAGTATGTTAGAAGTTGTCCACCAAGATTATATTCGAACAGCTAAAGCTAAAGGCTTAAAAGGTTACATTATCATTTTAAAGCATGCATTACGAAATGCCTTAATTCCAGTTATTACAGTAGTAGGTTTACAGTTTGGTAGTTTACTTGGCGGCACAGTATTAGTAGAATCTGTTTTCGCCGTGAACGGATTAGGTCGAATGATTGTCGATGCGATTCGCACACGAGATATACCAATCGTTCAAGGCGGCGTGCTGGTCGCCTCATTAATATTCGTTTTCATCAATCTTTTCGTCGATATTTTGTATCGAATCTTTAATAAACGGATGGATTTAAACTAGGAGGGATAAAACAGATGAAACAAGATACAGTGTTAGAAGTAAAAAATTTACAAACTTATTTTTATTCGAGTGAGGGAGTCGCTAAAGCTGTGGACGGTGTTTCTTTTACACTTCAAAAAGGAGAAACACTTGGCATTGTCGGAGAATCTGGTTGTGGGAAATCCATGACTTCCCTATCATTACTTCGATTAGTCCCTTCACCCCCTGGCAAAATTATTAATGGTGAAATTCTTTTAAACAATACAGACATCTTGAAATTGTCGGATGAAGAATTACGTAAAATTCGAGGCAATAAAATATCAATGATTTTCCAAGAGCCAATGACAAGCTTAAATCCTGTGCTATCCGTTGGCGAGCAAATCGCTGAATCCATTCGTTTACACCAAGGTTTATCACGTAAAGAGGCATGGCAAAAAGCGGTGGATATGATTCGCCTAGTTGGCATTCCAGCACCTGAAAAAAGAGCAAAACAAGAACCTTATCAGCTAAGTGGTGGAATGCGTCAACGTATTATGATCGCCATGGCACTTGCTTGTACGCCAGATGTTTTAATTGCTGATGAGCCGACGACTGCCCTCGATGTAACCATTCAAGCTCAAATTATTGATATTATTCAAAATTTGCAAAAGCAGTTAGGAATGAGCATTCTCTTCATTACCCATGATCTTGGTGTTGTGGCTGAGGTTTGCGATAAAATTGCTGTTATGTATGCCGGGCAGGTTGTAGAGGAAGGCACAACTGATAGTCTTTTTGAAAAACCATTACATCCTTATACTAATGGTTTAATTCAATCCTTACCAAAGCTATATGAGGACCAAGAGGAATTATCTACTATTCAAGGAACCGTCCCAAGTCCTTATCATTATCCAAGTGGCTGCCGCTATGCAGAACGCTGTCCATTTGCTACAGAATTATGTCGTGAAAAACAGCCTGAACTTCTTACGATTGAGCCAGAGAAAAAGGTAAGATGCTGGATGTACAGTAAGGAATGGCAGGGAGCAACACTTATGGAGGAGATGACCGTATGATAAAAGAGCAGCAAGCACAGCCACTATTACAAGTAAATAATTTAAAACAACATTTTTCCTTAAAAAAAGAAAAACTCTTCGGTCCACAGCAGGTGGTTAAAGCGGTGGACGGTGTTTCTTTTGAGATTATGCCCGGTGAAACACTTAGTATTGTTGGAGAATCTGGCTGTGGTAAATCAACGACAGGTCGCTCTATTTTAAGATTAGACGAACCTACATCTGGAGAAGTGTTATTATTCGGCAAAAATTTAGTAACGATGAATAAAAAAGAGCTGCGAGTAGCGCGCAAGGACATTCAAATAATTTTCCAAGATCCGTATGCATCTCTGAACCCAAGACGCACTATTCGCAAAATGTTAACAGAGGCCATGTCTATTCAAAAAATAGTTCCTCCAGAGCAGCAAGAGGCACGCATGATCGAATTAATGTCACTTGTCGGACTGCGACCAGAATATTTGGAGCGTTATCCACATGAATTCTCTGGTGGGCAACGTCAACGTATTGGGATCGCAAGAGCACTTGCCGTCAATCCCAAAATTATTATTTGTGATGAATCGGTTTCTGCCCTGGACGTATCTATCCAAGCACAAATTTTAAATTTATTGAAACAGCTACAAAAAGATTTAGATTTAACCTTTTTATTTATCTCACATGATTTAAGTGTAGTGCGCCATATATCAGACCGGATAATGGTTATGTATCTTGGAAAAGTCGTAGAAATTGCGGATAAGCAATCCCTTTTCACACAGCCACATCACCCTTATACAAAAGCACTATTTTCATCTATTCCAGTCATCGATAAGGAGCATCGTAAGGAACGGATTATATTAAAGGGAGATCTACCGTCACCGTTAAATCCCCCGACAGGCTGTAGCTTCCATACACGTTGTCCGTTCGCTACAGATAAATGTAAATCAGAGGTGCCCGCATTACGGGAAATTACCACAACACATAAGGTAGCTTGCCATTTTGCAGAAAATTTAGTTTAATGTAACTTACACTTATAAATTCAATGGAGAGGTCATTATGTTACAACTAGAAACCTTCAACATATATATTCTCCTATGTGTAATCGCTCCAATTATTGGAGCTTTTCTGCTTACTTTTATATTTATTTTCGAAAAACAAATTGATAGCCTAGAGGAAGAAAAAAGAAATTTAGAGCTGAAGCAAGATTTACAAAGAGCTAATATTCTTCAGCTAAATCAGCAAATACAGCCTCATTTCTTTTTTAACGCATTAAATTCATTACTGAGCCTAGCCCGCATCAATCGAAAGGAAGATTTGGTGGCGGGCATTGAAGCCTTAGCAACGTTTTTTAAATTTAAATATAATAATCATGAGGTGTTAATTGCTTTAAAAAACGAGGTGCTATTTGTCGATAGCTATTTAAATATTCAACAGCTACGCTTTGGACATCGTTTGACGATCCATAAGTATGTTGATGATGCAGCCTTATCTGTACAAATACCACCATTTATTCTCCAGACCATTATTGAAAATGCATATAAACATGGCTTTGAAAAGCATATAGGACCGGCAGAACTTTTCATTTATATAAAGAAAATGGACAAGTTTTTATTAATTGAAATTAAAAATACACAGCCATCAGAAAAGATAGAAACGGCTATTGAGCAAGTAGAAGATGAATTGCAGCAAGGTTATGGTCTAGAAAATATAAGAAAACGACTCGAGCTTATTTATGGACTCGAAAGTATTTTATTTTCAATTCAAAACGATCAACATTTTTACACTGTAACGATCCATGTTCCCGCTTAGGCTTTCTACTAATTTGAATGCGAAAGGAGAATCTCAACATGAATATTTTAATCGCAGATGATGAACCTTTAGAGCTTGAGCAAATGATTTATTTATTAAAGCCACATTTCCCTAATTGGACATTCCATACTGCTCAGGATGCCTCACAAGCACTGCAATTAGCTAAAAAGCACCGTATGACTATCGCCTTTTTGGATATTCAAATGCCTGGGAAAGATGGAATCACCTTAAGTAAAG
Organism: Lysinibacillus sp. VIII_CA; assembly: GCF_049943995.1. Taxonomy (NCBI): domain Bacteria; kingdom Bacillati; phylum Bacillota; class Bacilli; order Caryophanales; family Bacillaceae; genus Lysinibacillus; species Lysinibacillus sp. VIII_CA. The sequence continues at coordinate 52,405 of NZ_JBNFXM010000002.1, read as the reverse complement.
AATTAAAAGGACTTTATGATGTAGACATTATTATGGTAACTGCTTATCAGACCTTCGAATATGCCCAGCAAGCATTACGTATCGGGGTGAAGGACTATCTAACAAAACCTGTTATTGCAAGTGAATTAAATGCCATTGTGGAGAAATATAAAGTATGGAGCTCTAATCACGATGCGATACAAAGTGCTCTTTCCTATATTCATGAAAACTATCATGAAAAACTGAGTTTAAATATTATTGCCGAAAAAATCCATTTGAATCCTAGTTATTTAAGCCGTAAGTTTTTGGAGGAGCAATCCATCGGCATTAATGAATATATTAATAATTATCGCCTAGAGATGGCCGTGAAGAAAATAGGTGAAAATCTGGATGCTAGTATGTCAGCAATTGCTGAGAGCTGTGGTTTTAATAGCCAGCACTATTTTAGTGTAGCTTTTAAGAAAAAATATAATCAATCACCTCGTCAATACAAAACATCTAAAACGAGTAAAGGTAATTGAAGGTATGTTAAAAAAATTTTCATTGCTTGTACCATTTGCTAGTTTAAGCACAGCAGCAGGTGTCATCATACTTTTAGCTAGATGGATTAATGGTAATTTATTATTGTCCTCTCCTTCTGCCCTTATTTCTTATGGCTTTATGGCGGGCATTTGTTATACATTCGCAACAGCTATATCTTTTATGGTACTGGGTTCATTATTAAAAAAGAGTGATTACACACAAAATCAGCATACACAAAGCTTTTTACTCTTTACGATACAAAAAAAATTGAGTGGAATGAATTTAAAAGTCATACGATTTTTTTACCTTCTGACAGGCATCGAACTCTGGTTAATTCAATTAATAAGTATTAGTGTGCTTTCAGAAATTATGTTAACGATACCGGTCCCCATTACACTATTTTTATTTTTGATGGGGATGTTACTGCTGGACCGCATTATGTCTGTGAAAAGTATATTGTGGCTAGAGATTTTATTTATTATCTCTCTATTTTCTTTACTTATTTTTATACCCATTTATTATTTTGTCCAAAATGGGGCTAGCACCGTTTATGAAGGTATTCGCTTATATCACCCTTATTTATTTTACTTTAAAAATAGCGAAATCCTGCTGTTCTATGTCATCATTCAACTAGCCGTCTTAGGACAAGTTCTTTTTGATAAATCAACATGGTATTTAATCGCTTTTATTAAACCTAAAAAGGTACGTCGTAGCCTATTTTCATCAGGTGTGATTTTAGCTTTATTAACGCTATCCTTTACAGCTATTTTAATGATTGCTTTATATAGTGGCTCATTTGGTCAGTTCCAAGTTCTAATTTTTACGTTTTTATATGAAGTACAGCCAGGGTTTTTGACATTTGCTTTCCTTGTTATTGCACTGTTGGCCGTTGTTACAACCCTCCTTGTAGATTTGCGAGCAACCAAACGATTTTTTGTGAAGAAAAGACCCTACTACTTTTATTTAATAGGTCTACTAGGCATCTTATTTACCTTTTTCTTATCTGTAGATTTAACGATTTTAGGAGTTATTTATTCTTTCGCATTTCTACATATTACCATGCTACCATTTATGTTCATTCTTTTATTTACAAATCGTCATATCCATAAATATACCTGGCTTGTCATACTGTTATCCATCATTATAGGAATCGGTGTTGGTTTAATCTTCAATGCTCTTTACGGATTAGCAACTAGCATGATGATTTCTAGTATTTATCTATTAATGCTTCAGACTGAAACGGAAGATAAAAACGCCTGAACTCCCAAAATAGCGGGTTCAGGCATTTGTTTTACATTTATATACGTCTTTTAAAGAGAATCTTTGCTCGATGTAATCCCAGTTGACATAGTAGGTGAAATCTATATTTTGAACAATTTCTGTAGCTAATCGTTCAGTCCTTTACATACTCGTAAATAATTTTCTTTATGCTCCTCTTCCTCTAAATGCTTCCACCCTAACACCTCCTTATTGGTGGTTCCCTTAAAAGAAATATCATTTCAAAGTATACTTTTAATTCAAACGATGGACATAATATTTCAAAAACATCACACAATAAAATGGGAATCGACGTTTGTAGGAGATTCCCACTATTAAATTTATGTTAACAACTTTAAGCAAGACAAAGTTTTGTATTCATCCATTCAGGGAAATCATCATTTAAGAAAGTCTAAAAAAAATATGATTTAGTTGTTTTGATACTGGATTTTTCCTTCTTGTATGCCGAGTCGCATACTTTTTTTCTTTTAGCTCTTGAATAGCTAGTTAAAAAACTGTTATAGTGAGATTGTTTGTCTGACGTCTGACAAATTAAAATCTTTGGCTGCTCTGAAATTTTTTAGAAAAACATAATGAGCGAAAGAGCATTTGTTGTCTTGGAATCAAACGCCCTAAATTATACTTATGGAGGAATTTATGAAATACTTAATATCCCTTTGTGGATTGTTACTTGTTTTTGGCTTAGCTCTGTTAATGAGTAAAAACAAAAAAGAAATAAAATATAAATATATATTGATTATGTTAATCATCCAATTTATATTAGCAGCTTTACTATTAAATACAACGTTTGGTTATGTACTAATTAAAGGAATAACAAATGTATTTGATCATTTATTATCCTACGCAAATACAGGTATATCATTTGTTTTTGGTGGTATAGCGAATGAAGGAGAATCCCCATTCTTCTTAGGTGTCTTATTACCAATTGTTTTTATATCTGTGTTAATTGGGATTTTACAGCATTTCAAAATCCTTCCTTTCCTTATGAGATGGATCGGCTATTTTTTAAGTAAAGTAAGTGGCATGGGAAAATTAGAGTCCTATAATGCTGTTGCTTCGGCAATGGTAGGTCAATCTGAGGTTTTCATTACAGTTAAAAAACAACTAGACAAGGTTACTCCTCAGCGTATGTATACATTATGTGCATCAGCGATGTCGACCGTCTCTATGTCAGTTGTTGGCGCGTATATGACAATGATTGAGCCTAAGTATGTCGTAACGGCGATTGTTTTAAACTTATTTGGTGGTTTTATAATTGTTTCCATCATTAATCCTTATACTGTCAAAGAAGAGGAAGATATATTAACCATTGAAGACGAACAAAAGCAAGCTTTCTTCCAAATGCTTGGTGAATATATTATGGATGGCTTTAAGGTAGCCATCATTGTTGGAGCGATGCTTATCGGTTTCGTAGCATTAATGGATTTAATCAATTCATTGTTTGATATGATTATCGGTGTTTCTTTCCAAGAAATATTAGGCTATATTTTTGCACCAATAGCTTTCTTAATGGGTATCCCATGGGCAGACGCTGTTTCAGCTGGAGGAATAATGGCCACTAAATTAGTAACGAATGAATTTGTTGCTATGATCAACCTTGGCGATGTCTCAGAGACCATGAGTGAACGTACACTAGGCATTATTTCGGTATTCCTTGTATCCTTTGCCAACTTTTCATCCATTGGTATTATTTCTGGAGCAGTTAAAGGGTTAAATGAAAGACAAGGAAATGTTGTTGCACGATTTGGCTTAAAATTGCTTTACGGAGCGACACTTGTAAGTATTTTAACGGCAATAATTGTTGGCTTGATTATTTAAATGGTTAGTCATTGCTTACGCTGCACCTATCTTGTAGGTGCAGTTTTTTTGTATTGTAACTTCCTATCATCTCACTTGGGAAAGACAAAATAGATATGTGAAAACGAGTATGCATTTCATTGTAATTTTATGACAAAGGAAATTTACTTGTAGTATAAGTAAAGGTGTGGGCACACGTGAACTGGAATAGCATAAAAAAACACTCAATTGTTTTAACTCTTAAACAAATGAGTGTTCTTTCAGCTTTTCATCATTCTAAATAATTGTTTAAAGAGATACTCTCTTGAATGGATTCTATTCATTCAAAGCTTCAAAAAATTTAAAGATGTTATTTATTGAAAAAGCGCAGAATACAATAGCACTAAAAAACTAAGTAGAGTGAAACTAAATAGAATTATTAGAGGTAATTTCTCTTTACGTTCTTTGATTTTATTCATTCTCAGAAATAGTACAATACAAAGGGCGAGTGAAATTCCAAAAAGAATAATAGGAACTATAGATAACAAAACTATTCTCCTTTTCTAATAATTAACATTGAGAACCTATCCAGAAAGGATCTGGATTTACTGTACCTGTCCATTTAATCCATAATCCACATTCCTTAACGCTTGATAGGTTTAAGGCGGTTGCCCCAATATCAATTAATCCTACTGCAATAATAGTAGCTAATCCAAGAGGAGGGGCAATAAAGGCAGCGATAGCAGCACCAAGTGTAGCTATTCCCGCTCCAATTTGAATATAAGTTATTATCGTGGAAGCTTGACAGCTATTAAAGTAAGTATAGAATCCAACTGAAGTCTTTTCATACTTACTTTTGCCGTTACATGCAGCTAACGGCTGTACAGAATTCATTAATTCTATGTCCTTTGAAGTAGACTCAATTAAGTCTTCAGATACATTTTCTTTTCTAGCTGACTCTACATCAAAATAAAAACTATTTTCATCATATATTACAAATGGCTGTATAGCCAATGTATCCTTTATTATTTGATTATGTTCATTTACTTTTAATATTGCAAGCTTGATATCAAAATCTGTTGCACCTTGTTTTTTTGCTAAATTAGTATCTATAGCAATATAGTCTCCATCGAAACCTATTGCTTTATCAAACTCATTATCTAATTCTAATACACTTGTAAGAATAGTTGATAAATTGTCTTTTTTTTCACTTTCTATTTGTGCCGCGGTTGCTGGAAACTGTGCTGTTATTGAAAACATTAAAATCATTGCAACGATTCCTGTAATAATTTTTTTCATTTTCAACCCATCCTTTTAATAATATGATTCCCAACGCTTTGTGACAACCGATATCAAAAATAAACTATATAATTTCCATTTAGAAACCTCCTTCTAGCATATTAATACTTATAATATAACAAAAAATTCTAAATAAATACATTTTTTTAATTATATACTAATAACCAATTAAATAGATGATTTCGACGTAATTATCTAGATTTTAATTAAAAAATACAAAAAAGTGTTAAAAGAATTCCGATTAATCATTGTATCTAAGGTGGATTTAAAAATGAGAAGAAATAGTGGATGGGCCCAACCTAAAGTTTTTTTGTATTTCGTTATACTAATTTAAAAAGGACAAAACATATTAGTCATATAAAATATGTTTTGTCCTTTGATTTATTTATCTTTTTTAATGTAGGTATTAATAACTAAGTTTTAATAATGCACATTTTAAATTATGTCTCTTTATTTAACGACAATATTGACAAGTTTGCCTGGAATAACGATGACTTTTACTAAGTCCTTTCCTACCATATATTCTTGTACTTTTTCATCAGCAAGTGCTACTTTTTCAATGTCTTCTTTTGAAGCATCTTTAGCTACGACAATTTTTGCACGAACTTTACCAGCAACCTGCACTGCTACTTCTACTTCATCATCTACAAGTTTCGACTCATCATATGTTGGCCATTGCTCATAAGAAAGTGTTCCTTCATGACCTAATAAGTTCCATAGCTCTTCTGCGATATGCGGCGCAATTGGTGCTAGCATTTTAACAAAGCCTTCCGCATAAGCTGTTGGGATGACTTCAGCTTTATAACAATCATTGATAAATACCATCATTTGTGAAATAGCCGTGTTAAAGCGGATACCTTCATAATCCTCTGTCACTTTTTTCACTGTTTGATGATATGATTTTTCTAGTGTTTTATCGTCAGACACTTGAATTTTCGCTGAGATCGTTCCATCCTCTTCATTGACAAGTAGACGCCAAATACGGTCTAAGAAGCGACGTGCCCCATCTAAACCATTTGTAGACCAAGCTACAGAAGCCTCAAGTGGTCCCATAAACATTTCATATAGACGCAATGTATCTGAACCATGTGACTCAATGATTTCATCTGGATTCACGACATTGCCCTTAGATTTAGACATTTTTTCATTACCTTCACCAAGAATCATACCTTGGTTAAATAATTTTTGGAAAGGCTCTTTCGTGTGAACAACACCTAAATCATATAGAACTTTATGCCAGAAGCGAGCGTATAGTAAATGTAGTACAGCGTGCTCAGCCCCACCAATATAAATATCAACTGGTAGCCATCGTTTTAGCAATTCTGGATCTGCAATTGCTTCTGTATTAGTAGGATCGATATAGCGTAGGAAGTACCAGCTAGAACCTGCCCATTGCGGCATTGTATTTGTTTCACGACGGCCTTTTTTACCTGTCGCTGGATCTACAACGTTTACCCATTCAGCAATATTTGCTAATGGTGACTCACCAGTACCCGATGGACGAATATTATCTGTTTTCGGAAGCATTAATGGTAGCTCCTCTTCTGGAACAGGAGTGATGGTACCATCTTCCCAATGAATCATTGGAATCGGTTCACCCCAGTAACGTTGACGAGAGAATAACCAGTCACGTAGACGATAGGAAATTTTCTTCTCTCCTACGCCTTTTTCCTCTAACCATTCAATTGCTTTAGCAATACCCTCTACTTTATTTAAGCCATTTAGGAAATCAGAGTTAATATGTTGCCCATCACCTGTAAACGCTTCTTTACTGATGTCCCCACCTTCAAGTACAGGAACAATGTCTAAGCTAAATGCTGATGCAAATTCATAGTCTCGTTCATCATGTGCAGGAACTGCCATAATAGCACCTGTTCCATAAGACACTAACACATAGTCTGCAATCCAAATCGGTACTTTTTTACCGTTAATCGGATTTACTGCATAGGCACCTGTAAATACGCCTGTTTTTTCTTTCGCTAAATCTGTACGCTCAAGATCAGATTTCATTTTAACCTTTTCTAAATAATCCTCGACTGCTTGGCGTTGTTCAACTGTAGTAATTTGTTCTACTAATTTATGTTCAGGTGCAAGCACGCAATATGTAGCACCAAATAATGTATCAGGACGTGTTGTAAATACCGTGAAGTTTTCATCTGTGCCATCAATACCAAATGTTACTTCTGCACCTTCCGAACGACCAATCCAGTTACGCTGCATATCTTTAATAGACTCTGGCCAATCAACTTCCTCTAAGTCATCAATTAAACGATCTGCATATGCAGTAATTTTAAGCATCCATTGCTTCATTGGTCGACGTTCTACTGGATGCCCACCACGCTCTGATTTGCCATCAATTACTTCTTCATTCGCCAATACCGTACCAAGTGCTGGACACCAGTTAACAGCTACTTCATCCACATAAGCTAAACCTTTTTTATATAGCTGAATAAAAATCCATTGTGTCCATTTATAATACGCTGGATCAGTCGTGTTAATTTCACGATCCCAATCATAACTAAAGCCTAGCTCTTGAATTTGGCGTTTAAAGGTCGCAATATTTTTCGCTGTAAATTCTGCGGGATCATTTCCTGTATCAAGTGCATATTGCTCCGCTGGTAAACCAAATGCATCCCAGCCCATTGGATGTAATACATTGTAGCCTTGCATACGTTTAAAGCGAGATAGAATATCTGTCGCCGTATATCCTTCTGGATGTCCTACGTGCAAGCCTGCGCCAGATGGATATGGGAACATATCTAGTGCAAAGAATTTAGGCTTTTCTGTTTCATTTTCAGTTTTAAATGTTTTGTTATCAGCCCAATATTGCTGCCACTTTTTTTCAATTTGTTGATGATTAAAACTCATTTTTTTTCCTCCTTCAATGAATCTGCTGTTCTCCGTTAGAATTGACAAAATATTTAAAAAATAAAAAAAACTCGCCCCTTCCTTATAGAAGGGACGAGAGAATTAGCACTCCCGCGGTACCACCCAAATTAGTGATTACACTCGACTTAAGCTTCCTTAACGCGGAAGAAACGACACGCGCTATTTCACGCGGGCAGACTCAGTAGGCGAGTTCGATTTGCTTTCCTACTAGCTCTCACCAGCCGCTAGCTCTCTAAAAAGAACCACAAATCTACTATTCCTCATCACAGTCTTTACATGATATTGCATTTATTCTAATGGAAAGTATTGAAAAGCACAAGCCTTTGTTTACAGGTTACCCATTACTGAACAATTAAATCCTTTTTTTCCTCAGATTTTGATAAATCTTTGCATTCATGAAAAGCAAAATGCTGACATCCGATACATTGAGTTCTGTCCAAATAGTTGAGGGCTCTTGAAATCGCTTCTCCTGTATGCTGATAAAAATGATGCGCTCCTATTTTAGCGTAAAGACCATTTTGCTGAAGGGCAACCTTTAGGTCATCCTGCACCCCTGTTACCAAAATATTACCTCCCTGTGCTGTAAAGTTGTCTATAATATTGCTAAAATATGCTTCCCCTGTAGAGTCCATAAAGGGCACTTTCCCCATGCGTAATATCAAAACTCTTGGTCGCTGTTGTAAGGTGCCTTCAATCATTTGTTCAAATCTTTGTGCTGCACCAAAGAACAGCGGACCTTCGATGGTATACATGCTTATTTGTGGACAATCATGCTGTTGATGAACGACATGAGGCTGTACCTTCTCACTTTTATTCGAATGATCTGGCAGTACCTTTGTCACAACAAGCTTTTCACTCATTCGTTTCGCAAATAATAGCACGGCTAACACAAGCCCCACTTCAACAGCTAATGTAAGGCTAGTAAATACGGTTAATAAAAAGGTAATTAATAAAACAAGCGAATCTCCAGATTTCAACTTTATAATATGAGAAAAATGCTTCCGTTCACTCATATTCCAAGCAACTACCATTAATACTGGTGCCATACTTGCTAAAGGTATATGTGAAGCATATGGCGCTAATAACAATAATGTAAGTAATACAAACACACCATGGATGATACCAGACATTGGGGATACTGCCCCAGTTTTAATATTAGTTGCTGTACGAGCAATCGCACCTGTCGCGGGTATTCCTCCAAACATAGGCGTTACGATATTGGCAATTCCTTGTCCGATTAGCTCTCGATTACTATTATGCTTGCTATTAGTCATTCCATCTGCCACGACTGCAGATAACAAAGACTCTATACCTCCAAGCATTGCGATGACAAATGCTGGTCCAATGAGCTGCTGTAGACGCTCAAATGTCATAGTAGGTAGTGCAAAATTGGGTAATGTATTAGGTATTTGACCATAGGCTGTGGCAATCGTAGCCACTTGTCCTGAAAAAAAGAAAGTCGCCACAAGAGTGGAGACAACAATCCCTACCAATGCCCCGGGAACCTTTGGAAAAAATTTAGGTGTCATTATTATGGTGATTAAACAAATGACTGCCGTTAAAATACTGTAAATATTAGTAGTACCAATTTGCTTTCCTATCTCTTGAATATTCGCTATAAAATACTCATGTCTTGTCATATTGCTTAAACCTAAAAAATTGGCAATTTGACCTGTAAAAATAATCACCGCTATACCCGCTGTAAAACCGATGGTTACAGGGCGAGGGATAAATTTGATTAAAGTCCCTAGCTTAAAAATACCCATTAAGCAAAGCAATACCCCTGCCATTAAACCAGCCAGTAATAAATCCTCATAACCATACGTTAGGACAATTCCTAAAAGAATTGGCACAAAAGCTCCTGTGGGCCCTCCAATTTGATATTTTGATCCACCAAAAATTGAAATCAGAATACCTGCAATACAAGCCGTATAAATGCCATATTCGGGCTTTACTCCTGATGCAATAGCAAAGGACATAGCAAGTGGAATAGCAACAATTCCAACAATGATTCCAGACAATAAATCCTTTTTAGCATGATGGACTGAATACCCTTCAAAACGTCCTGTAAACAGCGACTTCATAGATAAATCTTCCCTTCCCAATAATAAGCAAAGCATAACTTTTCCACATTATGGAGGTTACTTATTTTCTTCGTCACTATCATTACTCGTCATTTCCTCTAATCTTGAAATGGTATGAACTAAATGGTTATTAAAAATATCCTTGGCCACGCCAAGTAATTCACCAATCATTGGATCGCTTAAAGAATAGTAAACCTTTTTGCCTTCTTTCACTCCATAAACAATATTTTTAGCTCGTAATACACTTAGCTGCTGAGAAACGGCGGAGCCCTCTTTCTCTAAGCAATCTTGAATCTCATTAACACTCCTCTGACCATCTACAAGAAGTTCCAATATTCTTATACGTAATGGATGTGCTAACGCTTTAAAAAAATCTGCCTTAAACTGCTGCAATCCTTCTTCCATTAAATAAATCCCTCCATACAACTACATATTCAAATATTTGAATATGTATGATTGTACGCCTCAATCGATAATTTTTCAATATCTACTATTTAAAAAAGAGCAAACCAAGTGTGGAATACTTGATTTGCTCTTTACATTTTTCACTATTAATCTACTACTATGTTGTTCTTCTTTAGAGGATAATCATAAATAAGACATGGTATAATCGCGAACAGTACAATTACTACTAATGTTAAAACGAGAGGAATCATGCCAAATTGATCCACCATAATTCCACCGAATAAAGGACCAATCATACGTCCACCGGTCGCAGCACTGTTGATAATTCCCTGATAGAATCCTTGTCGGCCTTTTGGCGCAAGTTGATTAGCAATAGTTGGTAATGCTGGTGTATAAAACATTTCTCCAAAAGTTAAGACAAGCATGGCTGCACCAAACATTTTAAAATCACTCGCAAAGGCGATAATACCAAAGGATATAGCGATTAAGATGACACCAAAAACCAACTGTCGTTTTAACTGATGTTCCCAACGTTTTACAAGCGGCGCAATGAGCGGCTGCCCTATAACAATTAGCAGACCATTTATCGTCCATAGTAAACTATATTGCTTTAATCCTAAACCTAAATCTTGCGTATAAGATGAAATCGTTGCACTCCATTGCGAATAGGCTAACCAACATAAAACGGAGGACGAACTAATGATTAATAAGGCATAGAATGGTGCCTTGTTAATAATTCGCTTACTTTCACCGACCACATTCTTTGGTGCAATACTCCCTACCTCTAAACGTTTAAATGTAAGTAAAGCAATGAAAAAGAATACTATATACATCCCTAAATTGACCTTAAACACATAGTCAAATTGATAATCGGCCACCACACCTGCAAGTGCAGGACCTACAGCAACACCGACATTTTGAGCCAAATAAATGGCATTAAAGGCCTTTCGTCCACCCTCTGGCCAGGCAGCTCCGGCCAATGCGAACATGCTAGGAAAAACAATCCCCCCACTAAAGCCTAGTATTGTTAAAAACCATACATAATGTGGCCAACCGTGCCAAAGCGTTAAACCAATTAATGAAGCAATTGTTAAAAGGATTCCAAGCATGATGGCTTTATAGCCACCAATTCTATCAAATAGGTAACCACCTAATAGATTACCTAAAACACCTGCAGCAGAATTCAGCATCAGCACAAAGCCAGCCATCGCTAAGGATTTCCCTAAATAATCATGCATATATATGGCATTTAAAGGCCATAAAAATGAGTTGCCTGTTGTGTTCACAAGCATTCCGATAATTAAAAACCAAACACGTTTTGGCATTTGATGACCTCCATTATTTCGCTTCTCTAAATAGCTAGTTTATGCTGAAATACTTAAAAGTACAAGGAAAATAAATTTACCCTTTTTACATTTTATTAAATACTATAAATAGCTATAATTTACTAGATACAATTAAAAGTTAGAGTAGCATCTTGCAGGATAAACCCTTACCCCATGACGGAACGAGGTGCTCATGATAAAATAAGGCGTTAGAGGAGTGAAATAAATGACAGAAATAAATTTTCCTTTTCCTTCAGAAGGGAAAAGATACTATACATGGAACCGCTATTTACGCGATCAATTTGGTCACAAAGTATTTAAAGTAGCATTAGATGCTGGCTTTGATTGTCCAAACCGTGATGGTACGGTTGCCTTTGGTGGCTGTACATTTTGCAGTGCAGCAGGCTCTGGTGACTTCGCAGGTAATAAAGTTGATCCGATCGATGTTCAATTTGCTGAAATTCGAGACAAAATGCATCAAAAATGGAAAGATGGCAAGTATATGGCCTATTTTCAAGCCTATACAAATACACATGCCCCGCTCCCTGTTTTAAAGGAAAAATTCGAAGCTGCTTTGGCGCAGGAAGGTGTTATAGGCCTTTCTATCGCTACTCGCCCTGATTGTTTACCAGATGATGTTGTAGAATATTTAGCAGAATTAAACGAACGTACGTATTTATGGATTGAGCTTGGTCTTCAAACTGTTCATGAAAAAACAGCAAATCTTATTAATCGTGCGCATGATTATGCAACCTATGTGGAGGGCGTTGAAAAGCTTCGGAAGCATGGTATTCGTGTTTGCTCACATATTATAAATGGTCTACCGCTTGAAGATTATGACATGATGATGGAAACAGCTCGTGCAGTGGCCAAGCTAGATGTTCAAGGTATTAAAATCCACTTACTTCATTTATTAAAAGGGACCCCAATGGTGAAGCAATATGAAAAAGGGATGCTTGAGTTTTTAGATCAGGATGTTTATACAAAACTAGTCGCTGATCAGCTAGAAATTTTACCACCTGATATGGTCATTCATCGCATTACAGGTGATGGACCTATAGATTTAATGATTGGCCCAATGTGGAGCGTTAATAAATGGGAAGTATTAAATGGCATCGATGCCGAATTGGAGCGTCGTGGTAGTTGGCAAGGGAAATTTTATAAAGCTGAGGTTGGAAAATGAAACTACAACGAGTTTTACAATATGCTCAGCAGCTACTAAAAGATAGTGTGGAGGAAGGAGATACGGTTGTTGATGCCACTGCTGGAAATGGCCACGATACGCTATTTTTAGCACAGCTAGTCGGGGATGAAGGGCAAGTTTATGCCTTTGATGTTCAAAAAAAAGCAGTGGATGCAACGCTACATCGTCTACTAGATCAAAGTTTGGAGCATCGGGCTCTTGTGTTAAATAAAGGGCATGAAGAAGTAGCCAATTTTATACACAAGCCAGTAGCTGCAGCCATCTTTAATCTCGGCTATTTGCCTGGTAGCAATCATGATATTATTACCAAGCCTACTACAACCATACAAGCTATTGAAGACTTACTTAAGCTTTTAAAAGTTGGCGGTCTAATCATTCTTGTTATTTATCACGGCCACCCTGGCGGCAAAGAAGAGCGAGATACCGTGACTGACTATGTCAGCCAGCTTCCACAAAAATATGTACATGTTTTAAAATACGAATTTCTCAATCAGCAAAATGATCCTCCATTCATCATTGCGTTAGAAAAGATGAAGGATTATCCTACTTTATAGACAATTTAAAAGGCTAACTAATAGTATAGTTGTAACTATTAGTTAGCCTTTCTCTTTACCTATTTATTTTTACGTTCTTCATTATAGTCAACCCAGAAATCTGCACCTTTAATGCCTAGTTTACGAGGATCAAAGACAGGGTCTTTTCCTTCTTTTTTCTGTTTCTCGTAATCTTTTAATGCAACAATGGCTGGTTTCATAATAATTAAAATAGCTAGAACGTTAATCCATACCATTAAACCAAGGCCAACATCCCCCATAGCCCAAGCCAGTTCAGACGTACGAACCGTGCCATAGAATGCTGCGACTAAAATAGCGATTTTCGCAATCCAAATGAAAACCTTTTCGGTACTACCTCTAAATAAATAAGCGACATTTGTTTCGGCGATATAGTAGTAAGCCATAATCGTAGTAAAGGCAAAGAAGAATAGTGCGATAGCTACGAATGGTGCGCCAAATCCAGGTAAGGATGATTCTACTGCATATTGCGTATAGGCAGCACCTTCCTTAATACTTTTAGCAAATGTCATTTGCTCGTCACCCGTTAAGCCACCTTTATTGAATTCCCCAACGTGAATAAATGAATCTGTTCCTTCAACTGCCTTTTCATCTTGTACATTATACATACCTGTAAATAAAATCATAAAGGCTGTAGCTGAACAAATTAATAATGTATCAATGTATACAGACGCTGCTTGGACAATCCCTTGTTTAGCAGGGTGAGATACTTCTGCTGCAGCAGCAGGGTGCGCACCAGTCCCTTGACCAGCCTCGTTTGAATAGATTCCTCGTTTCACACCCCAAGCAATCGCGGAGCCAATAATACCTCCAAATATTTCTTGTGCTCCAAATGCACTTGAGAAAATTAAAGCAAAGACAGATGGTACCTCTGAAATATTCATAGCGATAATAATAATAGCCATAATAATGTAAGCTAATGCCATGAACGGTACAATAATTTGTGCGGCGTTGGCAATCGATTTAACGCCTCCAATAATGATGGCACCGAGTAAAACAACAATAATTAGTCCTGTAATCCAAGTTTCAATACCGAAGGCATTTTCAACAGCTCCTGCAATGGCATTAGATTGCACACCTGGCATAAGTATAAGCATAGCAATTAAAGCAGCTACAGCGAAAATCACTGCAAACCATTTTTGACCCATTCCTTTTTCTATGTAATAGGCCGGTCCACCACGGTATTCAGTATCCTTCTCTTCTTTATAGATTTGCGCTAAAGTAGACTCTACATATGCGGTTGCCGCACCAATGAAAGCAATTGCCCACATCCAAAAGACAGCACCAGGTCCCCCCATCCCAATAGCTGTTGCAGTACCGGCGATATTCCCTGTACCTACACGACCCGATAGAGCGATAGACATTGCTTGGAAGGAGGAAATCCCCTTTTCTGATTTCTCCCCTTTAAACATTAGCACGAACATATCTTTAATATGCCTTACTTGCAGGAACCTTGTAATGACTGAGAAAAAAAGCCCAATCAATAAAATACCATAAATAAACCAAGGTCCCCATAATATGTCATTCATTTTACCAACAACTACATCCATCTTACCCCTCCAATTTGAATTACCTTACTTTAAGTCACTATATTATTACACTTTTCAGAAAATTACAATATTATATTCAAGTAACAATAATTAAGTAAGTATCCTACTATTTAGAAGGGATCGAAACTATTTTATTATATATCCAATTCGTCTAAGAGCATTATTGATAAAATCTCGAATGTACATAAAAATCTCTTCACGCTCTACTTCATGAAATAAATTGTGATAACAATTTGCCCATTCTTTAAATTGAAATTCCGTTAACTCTTGTTGATGAAGCCAATTACGCATTTGTCGAGTTTCCGTAATTTTATCTTTTTCAGCTGTCATAATTAACATAGGCATATTAGGAAATTCGTCCTTAGGTAGCATAACTAAATTTCTCATCATCTGCTGAAGCTCACGATACCATTTCACCGAAACTACAGACATAAATGGTATATCATCCTTCATTTCTTCTCTACCCTCTACGCTACGCGTCAATTTTTCAAATGTCAGGTCATGTGTCAATTTTACATTTGCTGTTAATGCACTCAGGCTTGTTAAAGCATTTGATAATTTACCTGGTAATAGCTTCAATTGCAGCCATGGTGATGTCAAAATAATACCTGCACACTCATACTTTTTCTTTTGCATTGTATGAAGAACTAAAGTAGCGCCTAGTCCATGTCCTATTACAAAGGTTGGTAAATTATATGAAAATGCATTCTCAATCAAATTTCTTGTATATTTATTGTACAATTTGAAGTCCTCATCATGGACACGGGCAAATCTTGCATTGACACCATGATTCGGTAAATCTCCCATGACTATGTGGAAGCCTTCCAATCTTAATTTTTCTATCAGCCATGCATACCAACGGTGGTTTTCATAAGCACCATGAAGAATAGCAATCACAGCCTTTGCTTGTCCATCAGCTTCCCATTTCCACATTTACATAGTCCTCCTAAAAAATAATTACACTTTGATTATATCGAAATAACAGCTCATTTTAATTTTATATTTCCTTAAAGTTGCGTATTTGATACGATAATACTATATCTACAAAAAGAAAAGAGGCGATTCTCATGATTTATCCATTCAAAGATAAAACACCAACGATCGATCCATCTGTTTTTATTGCCGATTACGCAACCATTACTGGAGACGTAACTATTGGAGCTGAATCAACTATTTGGTTCAATACCGTGATCCGCGGCGATGTTTCCCCAACAATAATAGGTAAACGAGTAAGTATACAAGATCTTTGCTGCTTACATCAAAGTCCTAAGTTTCCACTCATTATTGAAGATGAGGTCACAGTAGGACACCAAGTAACTTTACATAGCTGTACCATTCGAAAAAAAGCCTTAATCGGAATGGGCTCCATTATTTTAGACGGTGCGGAGATTGGAGAGGGTGCATTTATTGGAGCCGGAAGTTTAGTGCCTCCTGGTAAAGTCATTCCTCCAAATAGCTTAGCATTAGGACGTCCAGCCAAAGTTGTACGAGAATTAAATGCTGAGGATAAAGAGGATATGGAACGTATCGTACGTGAATACGCTGAAAAGGGTCAGTATTATAAATCTCTACAAAAATAAAAACCTACAAAGAAATTGTACCTTCATAAAAAATTCCTCGCTTTCCATGACACTATTTGTTCAAGGAATAAGGGCGAGGTATTTTTGCAAAAAAACAAAAGGGGCAGAAAAGCCCCTTTTGTTCATAATACATTAGAATAATTTTCTAAAGACTTCAGCACTTTAGCACAATAGTTTACAGCTGTACTTTTATGCGTAATGCGTCAGCTTTATCAGTTTGTTCCCATGGGACGTTTACATCTGTACGACCAAAGTGTCCATAAGCTGCAGTTTGTTTATAAATTGGACGACGAAGATTAAGCATTTTAATGATACCTGCTGGGCGTAAATCAAATAGCTCACGAACCCATTCTACAATTTTGCTTTCCGTCACTTTTCCTGTACCAAATGTATCTACAGCAATGGAAACAGGCTGTGCAACGCCAATTGCATAAGCCAACTGTACTTCAGCGCGTTCTGCTAAACCAGCTGCTACAATATTTTTAGCTACATAACGTGCCGCATAGGCAGCTGAACGGTCTACTTTTGTTGCATCCTTACCTGAGAATGCACCACCACCATGTCGTGCATAACCACCGTATGTATCAACAATGATTTTACGGCCCGTTAAACCAGCATCTCCTTTTGGTCCGCCAATTACGAAACGGCCAGTTGGATTGATAAAGTATTTTGTGTTTGTATCTAATAATTCGCTTGGCACTACAGGAGCAATCACGAATTGTTTTAGATCGGCCTGAATTTGTTCAAGTGTTGCTTCTTCATCATGCTGAGTTGAAATAACAATTGTATCGACACGAACAGGTACGTTATTGTCATCATACTCAATTGTTACTTGTGTTTTACCATCTGGGCGTAAATAAGCTAACTCCCCAGATTTACGAACTTCTGTTAAACGACGTGCTAATTTATGAGCTAAGCTAATTGGTAATGGCATTAACTCGGGTGTTTCATTACATGCATAGCCAAACATTAAGCCTTGGTCTCCTGCACCAATCGCTTCAATATCTGCATCTGTCATAGAACCCTCACGGGCCTCTAAAGCTTGGTCAACGCCTTGGGCAATATCTGGAGATTGCTCACCAATTGCTACAAGTACTGCTAAGTTTTCAGCATCAAAGCCATATTTACCACGTGTGTATCCAATTTCCGCCACAGTATCACGTACAATGCCTTTAATATCTACATAAGTAGAAGTAGTGATTTCTCCTGCTACTAATACTAATCCTGTTGTTACAGTTGTCTCGCACGCTACACGTGCATTTGGATCTTCTGCTAAAATAGCATCTAAAATGGCATCCGAAATCTGGTCACAGATTTTATCTGGATGCCCTTCTGTTACACTTTCTGATGTAAACAGTCGACGGTTTGTCATTTAGTTTTCCTCCTATTACTCTTACAAAAAGTATTTGTACGGTACTCATTACCCATGTCAAGTCCGCTCCTAAGGATTGAACTCTCTCAAGCCGCTGTTGTTGTCATTTCACTTTACGAGAAAAAATAACTGCTACTTAAAAACACGAGGATTTCGAAAGACCCGTCATTATAATAAGGAAAGAACTACATATACTTACCTTTACATTAATTTTTAACAATAAAAAAATCCTTTTCTCACGTTACTATACATGAGGAAAGGAATAATGACTTCGTTACCTTTCACTCTTATCGTTCAAGGGATTTTCCCTTGCATCAGGTTGGCACCAACGCATGTTGTGAAATAATACATGCAGGTTGCCGGGTTTCACAGGGCCTGACCCTCCACCAGCTCGGGATAAGAGTATCCGTTCAATTTTCATGTTACTGAAAAGGTCAATCGTTGTCAAATATTTTCTTATGTATTACTGTATAGAAAGGAAGAACAAAATTATCACCATAAAATTTTCATACTTGGGTGATGATGTAAATAGAAGAAATTTAATCCCTACAACATACCTAGCTTCTTGTGGTAACATATGTGTGGCTCAAATTTTAGACAATTTACTGTAGCATTGAATGTTTTCTACTCGAAAAACATTATTTTTTGTCAGTTTATTGAAAAGTAATAAAAACTCTAAAATAATTTCTTAATTAGTATAGATTATTTAACCCATTGTGTTATACTATTTTTGAAATTAAGAAAAAATCCCTCTAAACCAAGGGAATACTATAAAAAAGGATGGTATTTAATCGATGAATTCAGTAGAAATTGCAAACGAACTGAAGGAATTATTAAACGGCGGTAACATTAATGTTCAACTTTCAGTACCACAATTAGCAGAAAAAGCTACTTCTCGTGGTGAGGCAATGTTAACAGTAGATGGCGCAGTTCGTGCAGAAACTGGCAAATACACTGGTCGTTCACCTAAAGATAAATATACAGTAGAAGAAGAAAGCACAAAAGATCAAATTGACTGGGGTAAAGTCAATCAACCAATTTCCTCTGAAGTGTTCGATAATCTGTATGTAAAAGTAATAAAATATTTAAAAGAACGTGATGAATTATTCGTATTCAAAGGTTTTGCTGGTGCTGACAAAGATTCACAATTAAGCATCCAAGTGATTAATGAATACGCTTGGCACAACCTTTTCGCTCATCAATTATTTATCCGTCCGACTAAAGAAGAATTAGCTTCGCATGTTGCAGACTTCACTGTCATCTCAGCTCCTAACTTTAAAGCAGATCCTGCGGTTGACGGTACTGCTTCTGAAACATTCATCATTGTATCACTTGAAAAGAAAATTATCTTAATTGGTGGTACTGAATATGCTGGTGAAATGAAAAAATCTATTTTCGGAATTATGAACTACTTATTACCACAACAAGGAATCCTTTCTATGCACTGTTCAGCAAACGTTGGTGAAGCTGGCGATGTAGCATTATTCTTCGGTTTATCTGGTACTGGTAAAACGACATTATCCGCTGATCCAGACCGTAAGCTAATCGGTGACGATGAACATGGTTGGTCTGATAATGGAGTATTCAACATTGAGGGGGGTTGCTATGCAAAAACGATCAACCTTTCTGCTGAGAAAGAACCAGAAATCTACAATGCAATCCGCTTCGGTTCTGTTTTAGAAAACGTAGCTGTTGATCCAGAAACTCGTATTTGTGACTATGATGATGGCTCATTAACAGAAAATACACGTGTAGCTTATCCAATCCAATACATCGAAAATATTGTTGATCCATCTGTAGCAGGTCATCCAAAAACAATCATTTTCCTAACAGCTGATGCGTTTGGCGTATTACCTCCTATCAGCAAATTAACAAAAGAGCAAGCTATGTATCACTTCTTAAGTGGTTTCACTTCAAAACTTGCTGGAACTGAACGTGGTGTAACAGAGCCAGAACCAGTATTCTCTACTTGCTTCGGTTCTCCATTCCTTCCACTTCCTGCAACAGTGTATGCAGAAATGTTAGGTCAAAAAATTGATGAACATGGCGCACAAGTATACCTAGTGAACACTGGTTGGACTGGTGGCGAATATGGTACTGGTAGCCGTATGAAGCTTTCTTATACACGTACAATGGTACGTGCAGCTATCGATGGTAAATTAACAAATGTTGAAACGACACAAGATGCTGTCTTTGGCTTACACATCCCAACAGCAGTTGAAGGTGTACCTTCGCAAGTGTTAAATCCTCGTGAAGCATGGGCAGATAAAGCTGCATACGATGCTAAAGCTGCTGAACTTGCAGGCTTATTCAACGAAAACTTCAAGAAATTTGCAAACGTTTCGGAAGCCATTACTACACTTGGTGGTCCATTAAAATAACAACTAGAACAAGAAAAGGGAACGATATGATTCGTTCTCTTTTTCTTTCCCATACATAAACAGAAGCTAATATAGGAGATACATATGAAAAGAAAATACAAATTACTAGTAGCATTAATTACTATATTATTGGCATTAATTATTGGTGCTGGTTTTTTTGCAGGCAACTACTTTTATAATCTGGCATTAAATCCTGATACTGATAAAACAGCAGTTCTAGATGCCCCCCACAATCTAATCGATAGCAATTCAGATGAAGCTCGAGAGAAAGAGGCACGTGAGCAATGGTTTAACAAGCATTCTGAGGAGAAGTCAATTCCATCCTTTGATTCCCTTAAGCTGCATGCATACTCTATCCAAAACAGCCATCCCACAGACAAATGGGCAATTATCTTTCATGGCTATTCAAGTGATGGTACACAAATGACTAAGTATGCTAAACAATTTTATGATATGGGCTATCATGTACTCATTCCCGATGCAAGAGGACATGGTCAAAGTGAAGGTGATTATATCGGCATGGGGTGGCATGATCGTTTTGATGTGGTTTCATGGATTGACGACATTGTAAATATGAATGAAGATGCTGAAATCGTTCTATTTGGGGTTTCGATGGGAGGAGCCACTGTCATGATGGCTTCAGGCGAGGATTTGCCCTCAAATGTAAAGGCAATTATTGAGGATTGCGGGTATTCTTCCGTATGGGATGAATTTTCCTATCAGTTACAAGCCATCTTTCACTTACCTTCTTTCCCAATTATGCAATTCTCTTCGGTCGTAACTAAACTAAAAGCAGGCTATACACTAGCAGAAGCTAGTGCTGTTGATCAAGTGGCAAAATCGAAAACCCCTATGCTGTTTATTCATGGAGACAACGATACTTTTGTTCCTTCGACCATGTTGGATGACGTATATGAAGCAGCAAATGTACCGAAACAAAAGTTAATGGTCGAAGGGGCTGGTCACGGTGGTGCGGAAAGCTTAGCAGGCGAGCTCTATTGGGAAACGATTCAACAATTCTTGGAAACTTATACAAAATAATTAAACGCCCCTTCCTTTAGAATACTATTCATCTCCAGATGATAGCTATGTAAAGGAAGGGGCATTAATTTTTTCATTTTCTAATGTTGCTTCATCCATTCACAAAGAGCACGAACGGTTTCACGATTTTTAGCTGGTGGGTATTGATGTGCATAATGAAGGTCATACCATGTTTCGTATGTTTTATGAGCATCCTCTAAAAAAAATGCCAGCTGTCTAGCATGCTCTATATCCACATTCTCATCCTGATAGCCATGAATAATTAACACTGGGGCTGTTATATGCTCAACTTCGAATAAAGGTGTACGAGCATCATAGGCTTCCGGTACACGGTTGGGTGTTCCTCCGATAACGCGCTTCATCATCCGTCGCATATCTGTACGTTCCCAGTAAGTGGCCGTTGCATCAGAGACTCCAGCCCATGTCACAACGGAAGTAATATCCCTTCGTAAAATAGCTGTCCATAGAGCCATGATACCTCCTCGCGAAAAGCCAAAAACATGTATATTGTCGTTGCAAAATTGCTTCAGTACATCGACAGCATAAACAGCATCATAACGGTCTGCCCCTGCAAACTCATCCTTGCCTTCGCCACCTCTATTCCCACGATAATAAGGTGCAAAGACGATAAAACCTTGAGCGGCAAATTGGGCAATACGCGAGGGCCTTACCATGCCAATGCTTTGCATACCCCCTCTTAAATATAAAAAGCCATCATATGTACCTTCAGTCTTCGGCTCTGCTAAAAGTCCTTTTATTCGCAAGCCCTGTGATATATAAGTGATTTCTGTTAACCGTATTGCTGGATTGGGTGAAGGATATGCACGCTTTTCAACGATATCACCATTATTTGTCACGTCTTTTCAGCTCCTCCAGCATTTTCTCCATTCCCTCATCCTTCATATGAAAGCTTAAGTTTGGATGATGGGCAAATTCCTCATCAGTTAACCACAGCATACCGGATGTTTCTAAATCAAATTCAATGTCCTCCTGCCCAGCAAATTGTGCTGTAAAAACCGTTTTACAAAATAAGCTGTCGTCATGAACCGCATATTCTGCAAACCATTGAAGATTTTTCACACGGACACCCGTTTCTTCATACACTTCCCTTATGGCTGCATCCTCTAGCGTTTCGCCTTTCTCCAGTTTGCCCCCTGGCACCTCGACACCACGTCTTTTATGAATAGTACATAGCCACTTATTTTGGTGCTTTAAAAAAACAAGGACGTGTTTGGGTTCTACGTCAAACTCACCTCTCGTAAAACTCAAATCTACGCGCAGGCCATGTAAATCTGTAAATGTTAACATATCTTCAACCTCACGTTCTTTCATGCTGAATAATAGAAGTTATTTTTTCATTGCCTACACTTATAGGCGTATTGAATTTATCATTTCTGCTTTGCTAGCCATGCATTTCCACTAGGTGCAAATCATTCAATTTCCTCTAGCTTATCTAATTTAACTATAGTGTAATCATACAGAAACAAGCAACTCTAAATATAGGTCAAGCAAGCAAAAAAGCGTGCTTCTCAAGAAGTCACGCTTTTCATTACATTACTCGTTCACCATCGAAATAAACAATCGGATTTTTTACTACACAATCAATATGGACATCCGCTGCATTTGCTCCACCAAATGGCGTATTGCTACCAAATGCGATATGGATTGTCCCATAGACTTTTTCATCTTCCAGTACATTTCCACATAAAATGGCACTTTTATTAGCTCCAATGCCGAACTCTGCAATGATTCGACCATTCCCTTCCCCAAGTAACTCCAGCAATCGAGGACCATCCGGACCAATAGCTTCTATTAATCGTCCGTTTGAAATTTTCAATAATAATGGTTCCTTTAAGACACCAATATTAGCAATCGAACCATCCACTAAAATTTCCCCATTTGCAGATGTTTCTATCGGCGCAATATAGGATTCACCCGAGGGTATATTACCATGCTCTCCTGCTTGGCGAATAACGCCAGTTGAACGAATGCCTAAACGGTTTGCAATACTAAATATTAGCTCATGACCATCTTTGACAATTCGAGTTTCTGCCGCCATATCGAGCAGCTGGACATACTTTTCTACCATTTCCTCAATCTCTTGCGCATCCGCATGAAGCGCACCTTGTTCAAGCATTTCCCATGAAATACCGGGCATTGTCGCTACACGTCCACCTTTTTCACAGGCATTTTTGCATGCTACTGTATGTGTTAAGGAGTGAGCGGTCAAACAAAGTGAGACATCAGCATTTGCCATAAGCGATGAAACTGCTTGAATAGGCTCCTGCCCTGATTTTTCTAATAACGGCATAACCATAAACATTGTATTAGCTGTTATTGTTAGCCCAGCCTTATAAAAGATGGTTGCTAAGTCTTGCTTTTGAACATCTGTCAAAATTAAAAGCGTTTCTGACGATTGAACATTTAAATGATCTTTTAATACCTTCAGTGCAATATCATGTAAATGCTGCATAATAGTACTCCTTAATTAAAATTTAAATGATATCTACGAATGATTCCTTCTATTTCATTTCTAGCCTCTGTTAAAGGCCCTAAAAATTCTGGTACCCGTTGTTCTGTAAATCGGTAGATGGGACCAGAAACAGTAATAGAAGCTACGACCTTTTTGTCACTATTAAAAATAGGCATAGCAAGTGCCAATACATCGACGGAATATTCACTGTTACTTATCGCATAGCCACAACTACGAATTTTTTCAAGCTCTAATCGTATGTCATTTGCATTCGTCATCGTATTCGTTGTATAAGCAGTTAGTGGTTCATCAATAACCTTAGAAATTTGCTCTTCACTTAGGAAAGCAAGCATCGAACGGTAGGAAGCACCTACATAAAGCGGAGATCTACTTCCTCTTGAAACAGTAAATTTCACCTTATTCACAGGCTCTGCTTTTAATAAAGTTAAAGCTTCCAACCCATTCAAAACTGTAAATATAGCGGTTTCACCAGTAACATCCTTTAAGTTATCAAGAATAGGCATACATAGCTGATCTATGTTTAATGAATCATACATATTCATACCAATTTCCCATAATGCAATACCCAAGGAGTACTTTTTGGTTACAGGATCTTTTGTAATAAACCCATTATTCTCAAATGTTTCAAGAATGCGATATAAATTTGTATGATTCATATTCATCGCCATCGCTAACTCTCGACCACCCCACACCGGCTTTTCCTTTGTAAACATTTTTAAAACCT
Source organism: Lysinibacillus sp. VIII_CA (assembly GCF_049943995.1). Classification (NCBI taxonomy): domain Bacteria; kingdom Bacillati; phylum Bacillota; class Bacilli; order Caryophanales; family Bacillaceae; genus Lysinibacillus; species Lysinibacillus sp. VIII_CA. The sequence goes on along the minus strand of NZ_JBNFXM010000002.1, from coordinate 27,930 downwards.
CAATTGATAAATTTAACGTCTTTAGCATATCTCTCATCCTTTTGATCTATTTATCTGTACAAACGGCTGTAAATCTTTCTCTTAAGGGGGAATTAATTGAAAGATTTAACAGCCATAAGCACCTGACATCACTTTAGCAAAAGTAAGAGAGTAGCTAATCTCTTACTTTTGATAGAGGAAATCAATAGCAGCAGTAATATATACTTTTGCACAGCGTACGATATCCTCAACACGCACTTTTTCATTATACCCGTGAATACTTGGTAAATAGGCTGGCCCATATTGTAAAACCGGAATATCATACTGTCTGAAATGTCGAGCATCACTGCTTGCCCATTGCATGACACCATAAGCTTCTAACCCTGTTACAAATGAAATATTTTCCACAATCGATTGGCAAACAGGATTTTCAGCTGGGGTATAATTGGCTACACTTTTGAAACCAAAACGTCTGATCGAATACTCAATGTCTAAGGCATCTAATTTATTCTTCAAGATTTCTGTTACTTCTTCTTGTGTAATACCGAATGGTAAGCGACAATCGACCTGTACCTTACAATAATCTGGGATAACGTTGGATTTCGTCCCCCCCTCAATTGTACCAATATTTACAGTAATTTTCTCTAGTACTTCTTGATATTTCAGGCGGTCTTTCTCCACTTCACGCATGTATTTTTTCGATACTTCTATTAGTGACTGTACTTCCTCAGGAATGACAATATTCATGTCCCATAGTGTGCGAATTTCTTGAATAGCACGGATTGCATCATTAATTGCATTACGACCTGCTAAAGGGGATAAGCTTCCATGTCCTGGTTCCCCATGCACCTCTAATTCAAACCAGAAGGACCCTTTTTGCCCTATTGTCGGATTTAATGGAGATGAAGGCTCTGCAATTAAACATCCATCGCCTTTTATTAAACCACGCTCCAACAACCAAGGAACACCATATTCTCCACCAGTTTCTTCATCAGGTACAATTGCTAATGTTAATTTTCCTGGCAATTCAATATTCAATTTCTTGAGTAATTTTGTTGCAAAAATAATACCTGCTAAACCCGCCTTCATATCGCTTGCACCACGACCAAGCATCCAACCATCCTTCACTTCTCCAGAGAAAGGATTAAAATCCCATTTAGATAAATCTCCAACAGGCACGACATCTGTATGCCCACAATAAATTAGTTCTTTGCCTTCATCCTTTCCAATAGAAGCTACTAAGTTAAACATTTTATCAGTAGCTTCATATTTTTGGTAAACAATGCCTACATCATTTAGATAGCGCTCGATAAAGGCTGTTATCTCAGTCGTATCTCCTGGGGGATTAACACTTGGAATTTGAATGAGTTTCGAACAAAAATCAATTAACTCTGCTTGATGATTTTCTACTTCATCTACTAATTTCATTTTTAGAGCATGTAAGTCATTCATGTGCTTGCACCTCATTTCCTTTAGTTTGTAAATGCTTCATGCTACCGTATAAATTCTTCATATGTGTAAACTGCTTTTCATCAAAGAACGAACATTTATGAGCACCATACGTTTTCGCTACTTCTAAGACAAATCGAACAACACTCTCTACGTCTGTAACATGTGTTGCACCTGTTGCACAGCCTGCCACAATAGATTCAGTTGTAATCGCTACACCTACAACGGGACTTGATGTTGCCACAGCGGGTTGTAAAATACTATTGATATGGAATAGGCCATTCCCATATGGGGTAATGTCTTGCATTGTCAATGGCAGTACAACAGGTGCAATACCGGCTGATTGCGTGTAGATTTGCAGCAAATCATCACTAATTTTTAATATGTAACCTTCTTTAACTGTCGGTGTAATGGCAAATCCTTTATGGTTACATACTTGATTACCTTTTGTTGTATCAATCGAAAGAATAGCATCCATTGATTCTTCCACTTCATTCTCGTTCATGACGCTAATATCGACGGGAGAATTCATAAATGGCACTGGCTCATGTGGTAAAGTGGGTGCAGTTGGACAAATATGAGTGGAGAAAATTACATCTCCCTCTAACTGGTCACCCTTTAATGCCATATCAATTGCTTTTGCTGCGCCGGCCATACAGGCTAGTGCACCATCTCCATCCGATACAAAGCCCGTCATTTCAGGGCGTGCCCCAATACCTCCTAAGCGACCGATGATACCTAATGTAGGTGCATGGCCACCTGAGGATTTTCCACTTTTTCCTTGCACTAGAACGCGGACAAAATCGGTTGATCCACTTTCACCTTTAATGGTTTTTACTACTACATCTGCTGTTGGATTAATAGTGTGTAAATATTCTTTAATCACCTCACCATTTACATACATACTATCCATTACCTCGTATAACTCCATAACATACTTCAATGACATAATTAGTCCGCTCCTTTTTCTATCTAAAAATTTTATTCATTACGATTCGTAAGTTATTCATCTATATTGTAGATTCTTCTTGCTGAATAGCTTTCCATGAATGGCATGATACTTGATGGGTTACTGTCACCGTATCGAGTATGGGTTGCTCTTTTGCACATTTGTCTGTGGCAAAACCACAACGTTTATGGAAAGCACAGCCACTCGGAGGATTCACAGGACTAGGAACATCCCCTGTTAAAATAATTCTTTCCTTTGTATCAAAAGGATTTTCCTTAGGAATGGCCGATAACAAAGCCTGTGTATATGGATGTTGAGGATTATCATAAATTTCCTTATATGTGCCCATTTCAACAATTTTGCCTAAATACATCACAGCAATGCGATCACACATATAATTTACAACATTGAGATCATGTGAAATAAAAATATAGGTTAAACCAAAATCCTTCTGTAAATCTTTTAATAGATTGATTACCTGTGCCTGTACAGATACATCTAAGGCGGATACAGGTTCATCACACACAACAATATCTGGTTGGAGAGCAAGCGCCCGTGCAATATTGATGCGCTGTCTTTGTCCACCTGAAAACTCATGGGGATAGCGCTTTGCATGATAAGCACTCAATCCTACTGTTTCAAGTAGTTCCATGACACGCTTTTTACGTGATGATTCATCGCCTATACCATGTATCACTAATGGTTCAGCAATTAAATATTCAATCGTTTTACGAGGATCTAATGATGCATAGGGATTTTGGAAAACCATTTGTATAGATTTTCGTGCAGAGCGGATATCCTTCGTATTTAAGCTTGCTAAATCGGTTCCCTTAAACTCAACAATGCCCTCGGTTGGTGATATTAACTGGTTGATTAAACGAGCAACCGTCGATTTCCCACAGCCTGATTCACCCACAATCCCAAGTGTTTCTCCTTTAAATAATTCAAAGCTTACCCCATCTACTGCTTTCACAAATTGGGTGGACTTTTTAAAAGGAATTGAGCTTTTAATAGGAAAATGCTTTTTTAAATTATTTACCTTTAAGATCAATTCATTGGGCTGTTGCATGAAAAACCCCCACCTTCCTTGCGACAATTTGACCTTTTGATTGCAAATGGCAGGCTACAAAATGATTGTCCTGGACTTCCACTAAATCGGGTATTGTACTACGGCATATATCCGTTGCTAATGGGCAGCGAGCTGCAAAATGACAACCACTATGCGGCATTGTTAAATCGGGTGGACTTCCTGGGATGGCCGGCAACCTTTGCTGTCCATGTGTCCCCATCGTAATCTGCGACTCTAATAATCCCCAAGTATAGGGGTGTAAAGGCTTTTCATAGAGCTGTCTTGTCGTAGTTGACTCCACAGTACGACCTGCATACATGACATTCACTTTGTCACAAAGCTCCCAAACTACACCTAAATCATGCGTAATCATAATAATGGCCGTATCATGTTCTAGCTGTAATTTTTTCATCAAATCAAGAATTTGAGCCTGCACAGTTACATCCAATGCTGTAGTTGGTTCATCAGCAATAAGTAACTGTGGATTACAAGCAAGCGCAATAGCAATCATGACACGTTGACGCATCCCACCTGAAAATTCATGAGGGTACATTTTCAAACGCTTTTCTGGCTCTGGAATACCAACCATTTTCAGCATATCAACAGCTTTTATTGCTGCATCCTTCTTGGATAAGCGTTCATGAGCTTGGATCACTTCTAAAATTTGATTGCCCACTGTTAAAACGGGATTCAAACTGGTAATAGGGTCTTGAAAAATCATCGACATTTCATTGCCTCGGACATTTCGCATTTCCTTTTCTGAAACCCCCATTAAATCGCGTCCATTAAAATGGATGGCTCCGTTCGTTATTTTTCCTGGCGGAGAGGGAATCAAACGCATGAGAGCAGTGGCAGTAACACTTTTCCCTGATCCAGACTCGCCAACTATTCCTAGTGTTTCCTTCTTATTCAATTGTAAATTAACTCCATTAACAGCTTTCATTGTAGAGCCGCCACTTTTAAATTCTACTGTCAAGTTTTCTACATCTAGTAAACGTTCAGTCATGACGCCACCCCCTTTCATTAAACTTTCATTTTCGGATCTAATGCATCACGTAATCCATCCCCTAAAAGGTTTATTCCAAGGACTGTTAATAAAATACAGATACCTGAGAATGTCGCCATTTGAGGATTTAATACTAAAAAGTCTTTACCATCCTTTAAAATGCTCCCCCATGAAGCTGTTGGAGGTTGTACCCCTAATCCTAAAAAGCTAAGCGCAGCCTCCGAAATAATAGCTCCTGCTGTACTCATCGTTCCATAGACAATCAATGGAGCTAAACAGTTGGGTAGTATATGACTAAAAATAATTCGTGAATGTGTAGCCCCTAAGGAATGCGTCACCTCAATAAACTCTTCTTCTTTAACACTTAAAACCTGACCACGAACAAGCCTAGCAAACCCTGGGATATTGGCTATACCAATGGCGACAATAACATTGACAAGCCCTTGTCCTAATACTGTCATAAGTGTAATAGCTAATAAAATGAATGGAAAGGCGAAAAGGCCATCCATCGTACGCATAATAATAGAGTCACTACGACCCCCAAAATATCCCGCCACAAGACCAAGTAATGTACCAAACACAGCACCAAATAACACTGCTGCAATCCCAACAATCATAGATATTCGAGTTCCATAAACTAAACGACTAAACAAATCTCGACCATAGTTATCAGTTCCAAGCCAATGTCCTTCGGTATTCATGGGTAGAAATGATTTACCAACAGTCATTTCATTTGGTGGGTGGGTTGCAATTAACGGAGCGAAGATAGCAACAATGGCCATCAAGGATACAATCACTAACCCAATTGTTGCTAATTTATTTTTAAGCAACTTTCGCAACAATGTATTTCTTTTTCTAGTTTCATTGACAACTGCTTGAGTCATTGTTATTTCTTCCCTCCATTCGATTCAAGATTGACCTTTGGATTCACAACCTTATACAGCACATCAACAATCAAATTAATTAGTACAAAAATAAAGGCAATGAAAATAACTGTACCTTGTACAACGACAAAGTCACGTTTATCTATTGCATCTACAATCAGTCGACCCATCCCAGGCCAGCTAAAAATTGTTTCTGTTAAAACGGCACCACCTAGTAAATTAGAAATTTGCATACCTAGTACTGTTAAGATTGGCGTTAAAGCATTTTTAAAGGCATGCTTACCAATAACCAAATATTCTTTAATACCTTTAGAACGTGCTGTTTTAATATAATCTTGTGAAATAACCTCTAACATACTCGAACGTGTAATACGCGCGAATGTGGCCATCGGAATTGTTGCTAAAGCAAAGGCAGGCAAAATTAAATGCTTCAAATAAGGCCAGAAACCTTCACTCATATTCCCCATCCCAGTCGCAGGGAACCAGCCAAGATTGACACTAAAGAATAAAACAAGCATGATCCCCAACCAAAAAATTGGCATGGATACTCCTACTAGTGACACAAGCATGACAACATAATCAATTATTGTATTTTGTTTTCTAGCTGCCAATATACCTGCTGGGATTCCTATTACAACAGCTATTAATAAGGCTGCTAGTGCCAGTACAACTGTATTTGGGAATCTTTCGATAATAAGCCCCAAAACAGACTCGCTATAAGAATAGGAATAGCCCAAATTCAGCCGAGCTAAATCACCTACATATGATATAAATTGTGAAGGCATTGACTTATTCAACCCCAGCTCTTCCCTTAAATTCTCTACATCTTCCACACTAGCCTGGGGACCAAGCATGACAGAAGCTGGGTCACCTGGAATCATTCGCGTAATAATAAATACGATGATACCAACTACTAACAGTGTGGGAATAAGGTTTACTAACCTTCTTAAAATAAATGAACCCATCCTACAAAGACCTCCTTTTCATTATTAGAATCAGTGGTTCATATTGTGAATAACTAAATACTACACCTAGCGACAATTGTTTGTAAATATATTTTTTCTGAATTTTTTTAATTTTATATTTACTTCCTGTTTACAAATGTGCTACTTTTATTTCGAACCTACTATTTTTTGAATCAACGGTTCATATTGTGAAACAAAATAAAGGAGGCTAGCACGGATGAAGAAAATAAACGTAAAAAAATCTTTCCTACTTTTCTTTTTAACTTTAATGATTGCTGTTTTAGCTGCTTGTGGTGGGAATACAGAAAAAAATAATTCATCAGATGGAAAAGATGGAGAAGTTACTTCTGGAGGCTCATTAAATGTTGGTCTTTCAGCGAATGCCAAAACGTTTGACCCAATCAAATATACTGGGGTTTATGAATCACAGGTTATGCGTCAAATGGGTGATACTTTAGTTGTTTATAACAAAGATCTGTCAGATATCATTCCATCTTTAGCAACGGAATGGAAAGTATCAGATGATATGTTAGTCTATACCTTCAAATTACGTGAAGGTGTAAAATTCCAAAAGGGGCAATACCAAGATGGTCGTGAGATGACAGCTGAAGACGTGAAATATTCATTAGAACGTTCCGCTAAAGAATCAGCTATGAATCGCCTTAGTGGTGTGACAGAGGTTAAGGTACTGTCTAATTATGAAGTAGAGATTCACTTAGCTACTCCTAATGCTGCCCTACTTGCTATGCTAACAGATGCTGGTAATATGATTATTCCAAAAGAAGAGATTGAGGGCTGGGGCGATAAATTTTCTGAGCATTTCGTCGGTACTGGTCCATTTCAGTTAACAGAATGGAAAAAAGACCAAGAAGTAAAACTGGTACGCCATGAAAATTACTGGGGAGACAAGCCACATCTCGACCATTTAACAATGAAATTTATCTCTGATCAAAATATGATGACCAATGCATTACGTTCAGGTGATATTGATATTGCGATGGACGTAAAAGGCCAAAACCGAGAAATTATCAATCAAGATAGTAATCTTGAGCTCTTAACAAATCCTGGATTATCCATTGTTTATCTGGATCTTAACAATAAGGTAGGTCCAACTGCCGATAAACGTGTACGTGAAGCCATTTATATGGCAACAAATGTTGAGGAAATCATTTCTGGTGTTAACCAATGGGGTGGCGGTGATGTCTCTTATTTACCATTACCTCCAGGCTCTTGGGGCTATGATAAATCCTTAGTCGATATGGTACCGAAATATAACCCTGAAGAAGCTAAAAAATTATTAGCAGATGCGGGCTATGCTGATGGCTTTAAAACTGAGATTTACGTATCAGAGGCGCGTGTCCCTTATGCAACAATTTTCCAAAGTCAGTTGAAGAAAAATTTAAATATAGATGTGGAAATTAAAGTACTGGAATGGGGTACTTACAGTGATACAGTTGCAAAAGGAAATGCTCCAATGAATATTGGTGGTTGGACTTGGTATCCAGATCCATATTTCTTCCTCTATCAATTATTCCACACAAATCAAATCGGAGCGTTGGGTAATGGTAAAGGCTACAGCAATCCAGAGGTTGATAAATTATTAGAGCGCGCTGTATCCGAAACAGTCGTACAAGAAGCGCGAGCAAAATTATACCAAGAGGCATTAAAACTTATACTAACGGATGTTCCTCGTATCGAATTAGAAGCAACTCAAACTGTTGCAGGCGTAAATAAAAATGTACATGGCTTTGAGGTATCTGCTGATAACTCTGTTCAAATTGTGCATCCAAACGGCACAAACGTATCCATTTCAAAATAACTTAACTAGAAAAGTGGAGATTCTCGTCTCCGCTTTTCTCTTCATAAGGAGAGATTTGATCCGATGACTCGATACATCAATGGGCTTGTATTTAACTCTGACACTCGTAGCTTTGATAAACAGTCGTTCCAAGTGCAAGGGGAATATTTCAAACCAGCAACACATACTGCAGAAAATGAAATAAATTTAGATGGCTATTATATTACGCCTGGCCTAATCGATAGTTGTTCACAAATTGGTTTAGCTGAAATTGGGATTCGTTGGGAAGGTGATGATAGCTATGAATTTGATTCACACTTACAATATTCTGTTATTGATGGCATTTACCCGTTTGATGTAGCCTTTCAAAAGTCTGTCTCACATGGGGTTACAGCATCTCATATTGTTCCCTCCGCTAAAAGCTTAATTGGGGCCAAAACGGCAATCATTCATCATACACATACAACTGTAGATGATATGGTTATTGTAAAAGATGTCGCTTATTCCTTTTCTATTGGACACCAGGCAAAAAGTACATTTTTTGCTGAAAAGAGAAAGCCACTGACTCGCATGGGTATCGCTAAAATCTTAAGGGACACACTCCAACAAATTCAACAGCAGGAGCCCTCCATCCATAAGATTGTTGTGCGGGCGCATAAAGCTGTCGATATTGAACTAATTCATCGACTACAACAAGAATTTACTAACGATTTTGACTTTCATATTATTCATGGCACGGAAATTCCTCTTCTTAAGGAGACAGGTTTCCATACCGTTATTGCTGGCCCGACATTCCGTTATATTGAGCATAATGAGATGCTGGAGCTGTCACCAAAGCTTTATCCTCAGCTATTCACTCAAACAATACCATTTGTTTTTTGCACAGATCACCCTGTTAGTAGCACATCCCATCTAACATTAGAAGGGTGTTTAGCTGTTCGAGAAGGTATGTCCCGCTCGGATGTTCTCTATACATTAACAACAGGAGCTGCTAATTTCCTTGGCATTGACGATAAAATAGGGGCTATTCGTGATGGCCTTTATGCTGATTTTGTGATATGGGATAAGCATCCATTAAATTTAGATGCACAGGTTATCGCAACTTTTATTAAAGGGAAAAAAGTTTATGCAACGGAAGAAGGTATGTCAAAATGAACATTTATCATCATGCAACGTTTCTCACAGTTAATGAACAAAATGATGTTTTTGAACAGCTATGGGTTGAAGATGGACGCATTGTTTATGTAGGGCCAGCCAAAGATATCCCCCCTCATGCGCACTTAATCGATCTACAGGGAGCATATGTCACACCAGGATTAATAGATATCCATGCACATGTTGGAACATGGGCTGAAGTAACCGAAGATATTAATGATGCTAATGAATATAGCGAGCCTTTTACACCGCTTATGCATGCTTTAGACAGTGTTGATATTCGCCATTTCTCCTTCCAGCATGCACTTGCAGGTGGTGTGACAACTGTACAAACTGGTCCGGGAAGTGCCAATGTTATTGGTGGCATTTGGAGTATCCTGAAAACAGCGGGTCCTACCCTTGCTTCTCGCGTCTTAGTAGAACGAAGTGGATTAAAAGGGGCATTAGGGGAAAACCCAAAGAACGTCTTTGGTATTCAATATAAACGAAAGCCAATGACCCGTATGGCGATTGCTCAGCTACTACGTGATGGCTTCCAACGAGCTAGCCTGCTGAATGAACAGGAACAAGCTGAAAAAGTACAACAAAATTCTGAATTACGTCCATTTATTGAGGTACTCCGTGGTGAAATGCCGCTTCGTCTTCACTGCCATAGAGCAGATGATATAATGACCGCTATACGAATTGCCAAGGAATTTAATGTGAAGCTCCATTTAGAGCATTGTACAGAAGGCTATCTGATAGTTGATGCAGTAAAAAATAGTGGATACCATGCAACGCTTGGTCCCTATATGTTAACCCCATCTAAATATGAAACACGTCATTCTACACCAGCGATTGCTGCCATATTTAAAGAGCATAATATTCCTTTTGCTATCATGACGGATCATCCCTTTGTACCGATTCAGTACTTAAAGTATTGTGCCTCTGAAGCAATACGTTATGGATTAGATGAACAAACAGCCTTAAAAAGCATTACTATACATGCAGCTAAGCTCGTACAGCTTGATCATCGAATTGGTAGTCTTGAGAAAGGTAAGGATGCTGATTTTGTTGTTTGGTCACACCCTATTTTTGAAACCGAAGCGAAGGTCCTACAAACTTATGTAAACGGAGAAAAATATTTCGAAGCGGAGGAAGCACCATGGAAAACTCAAAAATTGCCATTGTAACTATCGGTCAAGCCCCTCGCAAGGATATGGCGGAGGATATTCAGCAATTAAGACATGGGGGTCTACATGTTCATGAATTTGGTGTCCTTGATTCGCTTTCACCATCTGAAATCGCTGCCCTTTCTCCCTCACAGGAAGAAACTGATGTTTTAGTGACTCTCCTGGCAAATAGTCAGCAGGTACGGTTAAGTAAAGCGAAGCTCATGCCCTATATTCAGCAATGCCTTCATGATCTCCAAGACTTTACTTGGATTTTGCTGATGTGTACAGGCGATTTTGCCAATAAACTATCCGTTAAAAATCTTTTGCTTCCGGATAGAATGATGACTAACTTAGTGAAGGGTCTTCATACGGAATTAGCAATTGGTTTAATAGGTCCGGAGCCTGAGCAACAAATAACGGTTGCAGAAAAATGGCAAAAAGCTCATTTTGATGTGAACTACTCTGCAAGTTCACCCTACCGCTTTAATGCACATGATTTATTAGCAAAGGCACAGCAATTAGAATCCGATGGCGCTGATCTGCTCATTCTTGATTGTATGGGCTATTCCACACCTATGAAAAATATGATTAAACATCAGCTAAATATACCTGTAATCGTCCCACGTGAAGCTGTTTTTACTATATTAAAGGCAATATGTTAATACCCTCTACTGAGGTGATTGATTTTCACTGAGAGTGGCGACACTCAAAGTGAAAATCAACCTAAGCTGAAATTTCCCCGTTAGACACGCTTGTTAAAATAAGGTAACTGCTCTACAAACGCCTTGGTTTCCTCATCTCCATACTCATGAACTAGTGCATAAATTTTCATCAATCTTAAATCGATTTCATCATTTTCTCTATCTAAATGATATTGAATGTACGGTAACTGAGCACGCCATGCATTGGAGATCTCCAACAACTGCATTTGCTGAAAAATTTTCTCAAAAACATCTAATGCTTGTCGATCCACATTGAGTTCAAAATTCCAAGGTCCTGCATAAGGATTAGTATAATAGGTTCTATTGGCAAGTGAAAAATATACACGTTGACGATCCATCTTTACGATTCACTCCTTTTCCCATAGTATGGAGAGAAAGGTGTTGTTTTATTCCCTGGAATGTCAAACTTCCTTCACAATTAAAATGTCCATATAACTTATAATAAGTATGATGAACAAAGAACGGAGTGAGTATGATGAGTTTAACTACGCTCTTAATCGTCGCAATCATCATCGTTATTATTATCACTATTGCGACAGTTATCAGTGTCAACCGTGCCTATGCCTTTAAACATACCGTTGATGAAAAACCGAAACAAAGCTATCATCAAAAGGAAAACTAGTAGGTCATTCATGATTTATAAATTTTATTAATTGAATTTGGAGTGAAAGCAATGGGTGTGCCATTACCAATTATCGTTATGATTGCTATGATGATGTTAATGTTTGGTCTTTCTGTCATTTTCATTATCAAGAAAAAAAATCATATCTTTACGCAAACAATTGATGCAAAGCCAGAGCAAATTACATCGCAACAAGAGGAAGAACAACGATGAAGTATCCCTTTATTTGGCTCATTAAGTTTTACAGAAAATACATTTCACCTATGACGCCACCTACTTGTCGTTTTCATCCCACATGTTCTTCTTATGGCCTCGAAGCTTTTCAAAAGCATGGGGCGCTAAAAGGATTTATTTTAACCATCACACGTATATCCAAATGCCATCCATTTCATCCTGGTGGCTTTGATCCTGTGCCAGAAAAATGGCCTTCGAAAAAGAATTAATTTTCGGAGGTCATTTTTTCTTGTACTTTTTGAAGTTGTGCGTTATTATAATAACTGTTCTAAAAAATAAATCGTAATGGTTACTATTTAAGAAAGGGATTATATTATATGAAAAAAGTTTATGTATTATTGCTAGTCACAGTTCTTGCCCTGTTTACCGCTGCTTGCGGAGACCAATCATCAACTTCCCAAAAGTCTTCTAATGAGACGGATAAATTAACAATTTATACAACTGTTTATCCTTTAAGCTATTTTGCACAGCGTATTGGGGGTGACTTTGTGGATGTCTCTTCTATTTATCCGGCTGGTGCTAATGAACATACCTTTGAACCAACACAAAAGGATATGATGAAATTAGCAGATGCCAATATCTTTTTCTATATTGGCTTAGGGCTTGAGGGCTTTGTTGAAAATGCTAAAAAGACTTTAGCCAATGAAGATGTCACAATGGTGGCAACTGCTGATAAAGTTTCAGATGAAAAATTAGCTATTAGCACAGGCCATGTTCATGCTGAAGATGATCATCATGAACATGATCATGCTGCAACCGAGGAAGATCACGATCATGCAGAAGAAGAACATGGACATGACGACCATGAGCATGGCGATATCGATCCTCATGTTTGGCTATCTCCAACAATTAGTGAAGATTTAGCACTTGCTATTAAAAATGCATTAGTAGAAAAAATGCCTGCTCAAGAAGCTACTTTTACTCAAAATTACGAAGCATTGGTAAAAGAGTTACAGGATTTAGATCAGGAATTTAAAGTAATGGCTGATCAAGCACAAAATAAAACATTTTTTGTATCTCATGCAGCATTCGGCTATATTGCAGGTCAATATGGGCTAACACAAATACCTATTGCTGGCTTAAATTCTCAAAATGAACCTTCACAAAAAGAACTAACAATGATTGTTGATAAAGCCAATGAATTGCATATTCACCATATTTTATTTGAACAAAATGTCTCCTCTAAATTAGCAGAGGTTATTCAAAAAGAAGTAGGTGCGAAATCACTTGTACTGCATAATTTAAGTGTATTAACGACAGACGATGAAAAAAATAAAGAAACTTACTTCACATTGATGAAGAAAAATATTCAAACTTTAGATAAGGCTTTAAGCAATCAATAATTGAAAGAAGGAGGTGCCCCGAAAATGGATGGGACACCTCCTTTATTATGACGTATTTTTCTTGCGGCATTCGTTTTTCTGTTCGCTCAATAGACAAGAACCGCTTATTTGTTTTGGGCACATGGAAATCTTTTGAATGAGGCACTAGGAAAGCCACCATACTTTCTACTAAAATCGTTGCCCATTCATTAAAGTCAAACGGAACTATAGTGTTTGAATCATTTTGATTTTGTGAGACAAGTTTTGTAGGCATCTCCATGAATGGTTTGATAGCCAGCCTATTTTCACCCATTATAGACATCCCCTTATTTGGGTTGAAACCTTCATGCAAAGGGGTTGTTACACTTTGTCTTTTAGTTACTTCCTGCAAGTCTGAATAGTTTTCGCTTGTTGCAGCCGGGAAGCTTGCATAATCCCAGGTATGGTCCTGTGATAATTGCCGATCCGACACTAGGAAATATTGATAACGTACTTCCCCTTTCCGATCAGGTAACGGATCATCCCATGTCACATCGATGTGATACCAATTATGATCAACTTTCACTAATACCCAGGCATGAAGCTGTTCGCCCACTTTTCCAGGGACATATTGCACCTCAAAACCCAGCAATTCTAGCATTCGATAAAGCACTAATGCATATGCCTGGCAGACTCCCTTATTTTCCGTCAGTAGCGTGTAAGGGGAATATTGACTTCCTTCCGTTTCCTTGGAATATTCCGCAGTTAGAACAATAAAATCATGTGCAGCCTGTAATTTTTGTAGGTCACTTAATCCTTGCATAGGTGCAATAATATCCGTCAATGTTTGCTCGACAAATGCTTCTTCACTTGGTGAAAGATGATAGGTAAACGTAAAAGCAATCGCAATTTTATGGTTATAACCATCATACTTCCATTTAAAGCTAGAAATATTAGTATAAATATAAGAGTTTTGAATCGCACCTTTCGTAATGTCTGTTAGTTCATCTTTAATATCAGATATGTCACCAGTATAGTCAATAGAGAATTCCGTTGATAGCTGCATAACTTCTTTATTAATGAGAGATTGTAGTGTTTGAATTGAATGAGCAGTTGCTACATCATCTTTTTCATAGTTTGCAAAAACTTGCACATGACTCATTTGTAGAACAAATAATATAATGACAGCATTATATATATATTTCCTCATATGAGTCATTCTCCTTTACTAAATAGTTTATGCCTCTCTTTTTTTATTATGTTAATGAATGATTAATTTCATGCTAAAAGTTCAATAATTTACAAAATAAAAAGAAGCCTAGCGTTCAATGGGCTTCTTTTTACATTTATTTTATTGTAGTAATTTACGTCTAAGCAGCTTATTAGCTCCGTTTCGAGGAAGACTGTTTGTAATAATAATTTCTTTTGGCAATTTATATTTAGCCAGCTTTTGTCGACAGAAGGCTTGTAATTGTTCGACTGATGCTTGTTTATTTAACACAACAAAGGCAACTGGTACTTGTCCCCATTGCTTATCATCGGCACCACATACGCCCGCCTCCTTAACAGCTGGATGCATAAGCAGAACATTCTCTATTTCTGCGGGATATATATTTTCTCCACCAGAAATTATCAAATCTGCTCTGCGATCTATGACAAATAAATAGCCTTCTTCATCTAGATAACCAATATCTCCGGTATGCAACCAGCCATCTCGCGTGGCGCTTTTTTGTGCAAAACGGCCGATATATCCAGGTGTAACATGGGGCCCTCTAATGCAAATTTCTCCTTCTCCTTGTGCGTTTGGCTCTACAATTTTGATTTGATTAAAAAATAAAGGCTTCCCGGCAGAGCCAATTTTCCGTATCGCATCCTCACTTGCTAATGTAGCTGTTTGTGAGGAGGTTTCTGTCATACCATACGTTTGAGCTACAGCCAAGTTTAACGTATGTGCTCTCGCTAAGTAATCAGCTGGCACCGGTCCTCCACCAGCAAGCATTAATTTAAAACGCGAGGAAGCTTTAGCGTTGTGTTGCTCCAACGTATGTAAGATTCTTTCCAACGTCACAGCTACAACTGACATATGTGTTACTTCACCCTTCATAATATGATGCGTAATAGCGTCTACATCAAAATGATCATATAAATAGACTTGATTGCCATATAACAGCGAACGCACTAATATCGAAAATCCACTAATATGGAATAATGGTACAGCACAAAGCCAAACATCATCAGTCTGTAGACCAATATTTAAAACCGAGGCCGTTGCACTAGCCTGATGGTTGCCTACCGTTTGACGGACGCCCTTTGGAAAGCCTGTTGTCCCAGATGTATACATAATCGTTGTTGTTTGTTCCAAAGGCCATTCCTTTGTTATATCGAATGCACCTTCCTCAACCTTTTCAATCGCTGAAAATAAATAATGAGCCATATTTGCAGGCAACTTATTTACATCCTCATCTGCAATCAATACGGCAACTGCCTCAGAGTCCGCCATTTGGTAACTAAGTTCATCCTGTGACAACCTACGATTTAGCATAACCATCTCACATTGCAGATGCATACAAGCGTACATGGTAATTACAAGCTCAGGTTTACTTGGACCCATGATGGCAATCCGATCTCCCTGCTGTATACCTAGTCCTACTAATTGGCGGGCACGCTTGATAGATAAATCATTCAACTCTTGAAAAGTCCAACTTTGTTCTTTATAAGTTAATGCCTTACGTAACGGTGTTAAATAGGCTCGCTGTATAATCCAATTCGGATACATATTTGTCACTCCAATCACCCTACATCTTAACGCTTTACCTTATCGCTTGTCTATTCATGTTACATTTGCTTTTAAACGTTAGTATTTTGCTTCTATCCTCTTTCCCAGGCATACAAAAAAGCTCGTATCCAAAAAGATACGAGCCTTACACCCTAACTAAATCAAGGGAATCTTGGGAATTGGCCAAAGTCTGGTTGACGTTTTTCTTTGAAAGCGTCGCGACCTTCTTTTGCTTCATCTGTTGTGTAGTAAAGAAGAGTAGCGTCACCAGCCATTTGTTGAAGACCTGCTAAGCCATCTGTATCTGCGTTCATCGCTGCTTTTAAGAAGCGCAATGCAGTTGGTGACATTTGTAGCATTTCTTCACACCATTGAACAGTTTCATCTTCTAATTGGTCATAAGGAACCACTGTATTAACTAAGCCCATATCAAGTGCTTGCTGTGCATCGTATTGACGGCAAAGGTACCAAATTTCACGAGCTTTTTTATGTCCAATAATACGAGCAAGATAGCCTGAGCCGTAACCAGCATCAAATGAACCTACTTTTGGACCTGTTTGTCCAAAGCGAGCGTTGTCAGCAGCAATAGTTAAATCACAAACAACATGTAATACGTGTCCTCCACCAATTGCATAGCCTGCAACCATTGCCACGACAGGTTTTGGGATTACACGGATTAAACGTTGTAAATCAAGAACGTTTAGACGTGGGATTTCATCGTCTCCTACATAGCCACCATGTCCGCGAACTTTTTGATCTCCGCCTGAGCAGAAGGCATGTTCACCTTCACCTGTTAAAATAATTACACCGATATTTTTATCATCGCGTGCACGTGAAAATGCATCAATCATTTCCATAACCGTTTTTGGGCGGAATGCATTACGCACTTCTGGACGATTAATCGTAATTTTTGCGATTCCGTTATAGAACTCATACTTAATATCTTCATAAGTATGTAATGAAGTCCATTGACGTGTCATTGAATTGCCTCCTATATTGTAAATTCGTCTCGTTATTATCGAGGCGCTAACGTAAAAATAATATTACGTTATATACTCCTCTACTATTGTAGCAAACTCAGCGGGATTTTCCACATGAATTGCATGTCCAGCATCAATTACTGTCATATGCCTAACAGTTTTTAATAGCGCTTTCATTTCTAGTGCAATTTTACAAAATTTCTCATCTAATGAACCTGTAATTAGTAGCACAGGTATTTCAAGCTGGTCCAAGAGATGCCAATTGGAAGGTTGGGTTCCTGTTCCGATACCTTTTAAGCTCCCTGATAAACCTTCTTCCTTTTGTGAAAGTCTTTCAGCCCGAATGGCCTTTTGCACAGTTTCAGAAAGATGACGCTGTGATGCAAAAAGCGGTATATTCTCCCATGCATTCACAAAAGAGACTAATCCATTGGTGATGATTTTTTGTGCCAATATGTCATCTCGCTCCCTACGTTCACGTCGTTCCTCTACTGTTCGTAAACCAGGAGAAGCACTTTCTAAAATGAGCTTTTGAATCCGATTTGGAAACGTAATGGCATAAGATAATGCAATTCTTCCCCCCATTGAATAGCCCAGCAATGTAAATTTCTCAATATGGAGCTGACAAAACAGTTCCTCTAAGTCCTGTAATTGTTCCTCCATTGAAAAACGCTTAATTTGCTCTGGAGTAGCTGTTTGCCCATGCCCAATTAAATCTATGGCAATAACCCGGACATTCGGTAGTGCTTGTGCTAGATTGTGCCATGTAGCCGTACTCCCTGTAAATCCATGCAAAGCAACTAATGTATGGATACCGTTTTCATTCCATATATCCACATTGGTTTCAAGTCCTCGGATTACTAAGCTCGTCATGCTTTTAGCTCCGCGTTAATACGATTCCATAGCTCTCGATGAGCCTGAACGTTTTCCGCTCTATCTGTAAATATTTCAACTAAGCGTAAAGGACGTTTTTTGACTGATGAAAACTTCCCTGATAATTCAGCTATTGTATCTACACGTACATAATCCATATTATACATATGGGCAATATCTTGGAATTCAAGTGCAGTCGGTGTGCCAAACAGATCCTCATAATGAGCTTCTACTGTTGATTGTGGTAAATAAGAAAAAATTCCTCCACCATCATTATTCATTACAAGAATAGTTAAGTTACATTCTTGGTATCTAGTAGCAATCAGCCCATTTACATCATGTAGAAAAGCTAAATCACCAATCAATAAATAAGTTTCTCGGTCATTTCCTTGACTGAAGCCTAATGCTGTTGATACTACGCCATCAATCCCATTCGTTCCGCGATTCGCAAAGAAACGGATATCCTTTGGTGTTGCTAATAAAAATGTATCAATATCACGCACTGGCATACTACTGCTAACGAATATATCGCTACCATCAGGAATCATTTTCAGTAAACGACTGACCATCGCTCCCTCATCTTTTTCTATTTCCGAATACTGTTCAATATAGGTAGAAGCCAACTGATTAGCTTTTTGCCATTCGGCTAAGTATGATTCCTCAAATGCTGTGTTAGTAAGGGTTAGATGTGTTAACCATTGATCGATATTTGCATGAATAAAATGTGTAGATACGCCCGTAGCATCTCTAAACATAGGATCTTCATCAATAATTACATAAGCACTAGGCTGTGTTTTTGTAATAAATTGCATAATGAATTTTGAAACGGGCTGTGCCCCTATTCGTAAAACTGTATCTGGCTGAACAAGTGCCTTAAAATCCTCACTCTTCATAATGGCATCATAGGTAGTCACGAGATATGGTAAGCAATCCTCTGGTACAGCTGCACGCATATTTGACAAGCTTTCCACTATGACTGGCCATTTCAACTGACGCACAAATTCCCAGAGAAATGCTAGATCCGTACCAAGAGCTAATTCTCCAACAATCATAAAGCCTTTTCTAGTCGAATTTAAAATAGAGGAAAGTTCCTGCATAGCAGAGGTTGTAGGGATTAATTGTCCCATACTGCTATGTTTAAATGTCATGGTTGGCAATTCATCCTGTAAATCAATTAATAAAGGCTCTCGGAATGGAACATTCAAATGCACTGGCCCAAAAGGTGCACTTGTTGCAATTGCCACTGCCCGCGCTATATGACGTTCGATAAAAGGCAATGTGGGAGCAGCACCATCTGCTAATGGAAAATCAACACTCCATTTCACATGTGAACCATATAGATGAGGCTGATTAATGGTCTGTGGTGCGCCTACCTCACGTAATTCATGTGGTCGATCAGCCGTAATGATAATCAGTGGTACACGGGCATAGCTAGCCTCAACAATTGCTGGAAAGTAGTTTGCTGCCGCTGTACCAGACGTACATAAGAGGACAACAGGCTTAGCAGTAGCTTTCGCAAGCCCTAAAGCAAAGAAAGCAGCTGAGCGCTCATCTACTTGACGATACATTTTTATTTGTTTTGTAGAAGCGACGGCGTAGGCAAGAGGTGTTGAACGCGAGCCTGGGCTAACAACAACATTTTCTACCCCTACTTGTACTAATGACGCAACCATTTTATATACATAATCTGTTAAATTTTTTCGTTCACTCATGTAATTGTCCCCCTAGCGCACGAAGCATTGGACGGAATTTCACTAATGTTTCATCATATTCAGATTGTGGCTCTGAATCCGCTACAATACCGCCACCAGCATATAAATAAGCTTTATCGTGAAGCAATGCCGCTGACCGTATCGCGACTGCAAATTCACCGTTTCCCTCTGCATCCAACCAGCCGATTGGCGCAGCATACAAGCCTCGATTCATCGGTTCATACTTACGTATAGCTGCCAACGCTTCCATACGTGGTACACCACCTAATGCTGGGGTGGGATGTAAAGTTTTAGTGAGTTGTAATATTGTAGCATCCTTATTTAGTTGTCCTTCAATAGGTGTATATAAATGCTGAATATCTCGTATTTTTAATAGACGAGGACTTTCAGGAAGGTTTATATCCACACAATTTTTTCGGAATGTGTCTGCTATCATATCGACAACATATTGGTGTTCTCCTCCGTTTTTTGGATCGTGTAACAAGCTTTGTCCATAAGCTTCATCTTCTTCTGCTGTTTTTCCTCGCTTAATTGAACCGGCAACACATGAAGAAAAGGCTCGACCATCCTCCACTTTTACAAGACGCTCAGGCGATGCTCCGAAGAACAAAAGATGTTCATGCTCTAAGCCGAACAAATAACTTTCTGGTTGTTCATGGATAATTTGTGATAACACTTGTGGAGCAGTTACTTGCTCTTTAAATTGCAGTGCAAGTGATCGTGCAATAACAACCTTATCCGCTTTCTTTTGCTTAATTAAAGCTGTCACTTGGTCTATAGAAGCTAAATAAGGCTCTTTATAAGGCTCAAAGTAGCTTGATATTTCAGGCTTTGAATACGTTTTCACTTCTTTAACCTGTGCTGCATGAACTAAATAATCTCGCTCTTTTCTTAATGCCTCAAACTGAGCCTCACCATCCTGATCCTGTGTCAGAAGATGAATACTCACATATGCCTTTTCATCCCGTATAACAAGCTGAAATGTTGCTAATGCAAAATAAGCCTCTGGAAAACCCGTCCATTCCCCAGCAACATTATTCTGTGGATCAAATGTAAAGCCCCCGAACAAAATAGGTTGGAGCTCACGTTGTCCTTTCAGACAATTTTTCGTTAAATTTTTCCATTCAGCTTCTACAGCATCAAAACGTTCATTTTTTTTATTATTTTGAATGGTATGGGCATGTCCTAGCCCAACTAAAGTCATTGTTTTTTCTCTATTTTGCCAATAAAATCGTTCACCTTTATAGCACTCTTCACCTGCTGTATAAAACGCTAATGCAGACAGGTGACTCACTTCCATTGTTTCCATATAAAAATGAAGGCTTTGGCCCAAAGAGTCCACTTCTACTTCTGTGGCTTGGTACCACTTCTGTTGCATGAAAATTACCTCCGTTGTTGCAATGTACATAATCAATGATGGCGAAAATTACATCATTTTTGGGGCTGGCAACCGTGTCATTCGTACTGTTGCTATTCACCCTATTTTTATTTTCAGTTCATAAATGCATGTTCTATTGTATCACTTTTTTTCATTTTACAGTATGTAATAAGCTGTGAACCTACCCATTTTCTCAATCTTCGTTTAAAATAAGAAGAGTCGACAACATTTGAAGGAGAGAAAGACCTTATGACCAAAGTCATTGAAGCTGATAGGGGTATTAAAGTTTGGTGGCATTTAACACGTCCACATACTTTAACCGCTTCATTTGTTCCAGTATTCCTAGGAACAGCAATTGCACTAGCAATTGAAAAAGAAACAATTGATTTTGGACTATTTTTTGCTATGCTCATTGCAAGTATGCTTATTCAAGCAGCAACGAATATGTTCAATGAATATTATGATTACAAATTAGGATTAGATAACGAGCATTCTGTCGGAATTGGCGGTACGATTGTCCGTCATGGTGTACAACCAAAAACGATCATGATGATTGCGCTAAGCTTCTATGCTATTGCCATGCTACTTGGCATTTACATATGTGCCTCAACATCTTGGTGGTTAGCTGCTGTTGGACTAGTTTGTATGCTAATTGGTTTCTTATATACAGGTGGTCCATACCCAATAGCCTATTCACCTTTTGGCGAAATAGTTTCTGGGGCAGTAATGGGAATGGGAATCGTTTTGATTGCTTTCTATATTCAAACGCTTACAGTAACACTTGATGCCGTTTTACTTTCCGTTCCAAGTATGATTTTAGTTGGTGCTATTATGCTATCCAATAATATTCGTGATATTGTTGGCGATACAGAAGGTGGACGCAAAACACTGGCTATTTTAGTAGGACGCGATAATGCAATCTCCGTGCTATCAGGATTTTTTATTGTATCCTACCTATGGGTAATCGCCCTTGTTGCAATTGATGGCATTACTTTTTGGGCTTTGATTATTTTCTTAAGTATTCCTAAACCATTACGTGCCATTCAAATATTCAGAGATAAAAAAGAAGCCAAAGAAGTGATGCCTGCGATGAAATATACAGCGCAAACGAATACAATCTTCGGCTTCCTATTAGGAATTGGTTTATTAATTGATTATTTCTTTTAAAAAGTGCGGCAGCCTTAACGGGTTGCTGCTTTTTTTACATAGCGTTTGAAATTCTGACTAGCGATTCCTTGTACTTCTTCTGCTGAAAAGCGAGTTCGTAATGCCTCTAATAAATTTTGAGCCTCTCCCGCATGAGCTAATCCTTTTACGGTCACACCTATGCCATCAAAATCTGATCCTAACCCTATATGCTCCACACCTACTAAGTGGGCTAAATGCTCCACATGATCAACCAATTGTTCCAGCGTTGCATCTTGTTCACTAATAAAGAGTGGAAAATAAACAACATGGATATGCCCTCCATGTTTTACAAGAGCCTTCGCTTGTGCATCTGTTAAATTACGAGGATGATCACATAATGCTCGTGCATTACTATGACTAGCAATAATATGCTTCGCTAATGGCAACACATCCCAAAAACTTTGTTCGTTTAGATGGGAGACGTCAATTATTATATCACGGTCATTTAATACTTGAATGACTTCTTTACCAAATGGCTTCAATCCAAGACTTGCCTCTTGCTCAGCTCCATGGGCAACAGCATTTTCTTCATTCCACGTTAAACCTACTAATTTGACGCCTGCATCAAGTACAGCAGTTAGCTTTGTTAAATCTTCGCCAATAGCACCACAGCCTTCTAAGCTTAAGATAGCTCCTATTTCATGGGGAGCTAATAGCTCTAACTGTGCCCAATCTGTAATATGCACCATGCCCTCTGTTTGTAAAACATGAGTATGAAATGCTTCCATTTGACGTATGACTTCAAGAAATTGCTGATTTTGCGGGATTTCAGGGTCAATAAAGATGGCGAATACCTGTGCTTTTATTTGCCCTAATTGCAGTCTTTTATGATTGACATGCATACGTACATCCTCTGCAAAACTTGCCGCTTCAAGCGTTGTTAATTTCAACAGTGCATCACAATGTAAATCAATAATGTTCATCTTCTCACCTCTACAGCTATTATACTGCTTTGGTAAGGAAAATACTTACTGACTTTTGTCCTGTGGTGTATCAGAAGAGCCAAATTCTTCAAGCTCAATAAAATCATCCGATCTTGGTGTTGAAGAGAGCACATCCTCTTCCACTGGTCGTAAATTATCCTCTTTCTTTTCCGCATGTTCGACACATGTCAAAGCCTGCGGCATAGCCTCTAAACGTCCAATTGGAATCTCTTTACCACAGACAGCACATTTGCCATATGTTCCGTCTACCATTGCTTGAAGAGCTTCTTTTATTTCCTCTGCATTGTCACCACGATGCTCGTCAATAGCCATTTCTGTGAGCTGATCCGTTAAATCACTGGCATTATCAGCAGGATGATTATCATAATTAGATAGCTCTGTCGCTTGGGGACGCTCTGATTCATCTATTCGCTTTTCGATTTCTTGTAATTCTTGCTCTAATTGCCTTTTTAATTTTTTCATAACTTGTTGATCCAAAAAAATCTCCTCCTTATGCTTTCATTTTTTCCTAATTTATTATTTCTAA
Source organism: Lysinibacillus sp. VIII_CA (assembly GCF_049943995.1). NCBI lineage: Bacteria > Bacillati > Bacillota > Bacilli > Caryophanales > Bacillaceae > Lysinibacillus > Lysinibacillus sp. VIII_CA. The sequence goes on along the minus strand of NZ_JBNFXM010000002.1, from coordinate 4,266 downwards.
AACATCAGCATAAGGAAGGTTTATTTATTTATATTTTTATTTATTCGTATACGCTACGATTGCATCATGTAAATACTGCGCAGCTCCCACTACACTACGCTCGTCGTAATAAGCGGTGAACCGTTCATCCGCAATATACATTTGAGCGAGTCCTACATGTGCCTCTTTAGAATATTCTTTCCATGTAAAGCTCAGCCATCGTTTATGGAGCTCCGCAACTTCCATCGCAACTTCATTTGTTGCGTCTCCCACCCCTATTGCTTCTGTTAAACGCTCAAACATTTGCTGCTCCAATTGCTGCATTGCCTGAAACTGTTCCTCTGTCATATTCATAAGCTTAGCATTCGAAGCATCTACGGTTTTGTCTCCATATTTGGCACGGATTTCTTGACCATACTTATTTTCGTTATCCTCAACTAACTTTTCTTTAAATCCATTAAATTTTTCTTCATTTGACATAGGTTTTTCCCCCTCAATTGATAGTATCGTTTTTTCTACCGTCTGTAAGATCGTCTCAAGCTGTTCTTTTCGTTTAAGCAGAGCAGCTCTATGTGACTTTAGCGCCTTGAAATGTTGAAAATGAGGAGCTTGAATAATATCCTGAATAGTTGCTAGCTTCATATCCAACGCTCGGTAAAATAAAATCTGCTGTAGCAGATCAACTTCCGCTTGACCGTAAAATCGATAACCTGCCTCATTGGTTCTTGCTGGCTTCAGTAGTCCAATTTCATCGTAATAGCGCAGACTTCTCGTACTTACCCCAGACAATTGGGCAAGCTCTTGAATTGTATATTCCATGTTTTCACCTCCATTAATGCTACTGTAAACTTTGACGCAACGTTAAGGTCAATAGGCAAATTAAAATTATTTCCCCCTCCCTAAAATCATCCTCTCCATTCATACAATTCCATAACTACCTATAAATCTATAATTTTTAACCGATAAAAATAGTAAATATTTCACAGGAGGGTAATAGGATGAAATGTCCGAATTGTCAGCATGAAAATCTAAATGACAGTAAATTTTGCTCAGGTTGTGGTACTAAATTGACTAATTCATCATCAAAACAAGGTGTCCCAGCATGGGCCATTATTGTATTGTCCGTCTGTTTCATTGCAATTGGTGGGCTAGGCTATGCGTACTGGGACTTTTTCTCAAATAAAAATTCAGCCACTTACTCAGAAATAAACGGCAATCAGAATTTAGAGACACAGATACAACAAGTTTCCTCTGAGGAACTGACGAAAAAGCAAGAGGCTCATGCACAGCAGGTTGATCGCGTTACTCTTATAAAGGAAATTCAGCAAAAGGTATTCACCATCCTAACGAACAATGCGCAAGGTTCAGGCTTCCTCTATAAAAAAGGAGGGTATGTTATTACTAATGCGCATGTTGTGCAAGGTGCAGTCGAAGTAATGGTTCGTAACTCTGTGGGTCAAGAATCACCTGGTACTGTAGTCGGTATATCTAATCGTTATGATATAGCTTTAATACATGTTCCTAACTATCAAGACAAACCCCCATTAGGAATTGAAACAACAGAATCACCTATTGGCTTAGAGGTCATTGCTTTCGGAAGTCCACAAGGCTTTGAAAATTCAGCTTCCATTGGCTATATAACAGGTAATAAACGTGATATGAAACTTGAAAATTTTATATACAAACAAATATATCAGGTCGATGCTCAAATTGATAAAGGTAGTAGTGGGGGGCCATTGGTGGATGTTAATACAGGAAATGTAATTGGCATTAACTCACTACTTTACACAACCGAAACAAGTACACACTTCGCCTTCTCTATCCCTCTTTACAGTATGGTAGATCAATTTGATGGTTGGATTGCTCAGCCTCTTTCTGCAAATGAGGTTCTTTCTGTTGCTAATCTATACGAAAATAATCAACAACCTGTTAGTAAATCAGATATTACTAATGAAACGGACAATTTGTTAGCAGGTCAATTCGTACAAGCATTCCGCCTATACTATGAAATGGCTCTTAATGAGGGGGATTTTTATTGGATTGCCGATATGCTTGCGCCTAGTAGTTCTGCTTATAAAGAACTAGAAAAATATATTAATGAGATTGCGTATCAAGGCAACTACTTCTATTTTACAAACAATGAAGTACTTGATGTACAATATTCGAACGGCCAATACTATGTGGATATGAATGAAACCTTTGATTTCTATGATGCCCAAGGTAATTATCAATTTTACGATCGGTATAAGACGTATACTGTGATCACAGATGAATACGGTGCTTATAAAATTGCCACTATTAAAATTCACTAATATCATCTTTTTTTACAATGAAAGCCATCGAGAGTGAACTTCTCGATGGCTTTCGTCTAAATTACTATTGATATTTTCCATGCCACACTATTTGTCGATAATTTTCTTTATCCGTGTCACCCTCTGTATTAATTAATAATACTCTCGAAGCGCTATTTAACTGTAACGTATCTTTTAATTGTCTATAACGATTATTTGTCATGATTTCATAAAAACAACCAAATGGAGCTGCTCCCGATTCTCCTGCTACAATGCGTGTATCTGTGTTCAATGGATTACCAAGGATACGCATTCCTGTTGCTGCTACTTCTTCCCCGCAACTAATGCTTACTTTCGTATAGGCATTTAACAGTTGCCATGCCTGAGGATTCGGTTCGCCGCACGCAAGCCCTGCCATTATCGTTTGCATGTCGCCACCAACAGTTATAAATTCATTGGTTCCTGCTTTAAAGCTTTCATAATAACAATTAGCTACATGTGGCTCTACTAAAACAATAGTAATTTCATGCTCATAGTATTGTCTTAAAAAGGCAACGACTGCTGCTGCAAAAGACCCTACTCCGGCTTGTAAAAACACATGGGTTGGAGCTTGTTCTATCTCTTCAACAACCTCTTGTATTAGAGTTGTATAGCCCTGCATAATCCATAATGGGATTTCCTCATAGCCATCCCACATTGTATCCTGAATTAAAACCCAACCATGTTCTTTAGCAAGGTGTGAAGTATAACGAACCGTATCATCATAATTCATTGCCGTAATTTCAGCATGGGCTCCCTCATTTATAATGTTTTGTAATCGTTCCTTGGCGCTACCAGCAGGCATATAGATTCGTGCTTGAAAACCTAGCTCTCGAGCTGCCCAAGCTACCCCACGACCATGGTTCCCATCTGTTGTTGAAATAAAGGTTAACTCTCCCAACTGATCTTTTATTTTGGATGACTTTAATTGTTCAAATGAAAGATCTTCAATATCTTTATTGAGCAGATTGGCAACATATTGTGCGATAGCATAAACGCCTCCTAGTACTTTAAAGGCATTCAAACCAAATCGAAACGATTCATCTTTTATCCAGATTTTTTCTACATCTAAATAAGAAGCTAATGATGCTAAATGATGGAGTGGTGTCTTTTCAAACTTCTCATATGTACGTTGGAATTGACTAACTTTCTTTACTTGTTCAAGTGTAAAATTCGAAAGTAAGGCTGTTATTTGTCCGTCATTATCTTGGCCTACATCATGTTGATTAGGAATCCATTTTAATTTTTCTCTCATATCTCTCCCCCTCTCTCCACATCTTAGTCTATCTCTCTAAAAAATACAAAATGCTCTTACTATCTAACGTAGGAAATAAAAAAACTATACACTCACCTTATTTCCATGAATGTATAGCTTATCCATTAATTATTTCGCAAAGATTTCTTCTACTTGATCTAGCATAATAGCAGCAGCTAAAATTCCTCCAGCTGTACTCCAAATGACATCATCTACTTTATGTGCATTGCCTTTTTGTACAGCAGAAAGGTTTTTCCAAAGAGGATCTCTGTCCACTCTTGTTCAGTTGCTAATGCTGAATCATCACCTATTGGCATGTATGTGAAGAAGAAAATAACATTCCCATCCATTTGGGGGATTACTTCTTTCCCTACCTCTACTGCTAAGTTTTCTAGCTTTTCAGTTCATAAAAAAAGTGCAGTAGATGTAAATTCATCTACTGCACTTAGTATGACCCGTACGGGATTCGAACCCGTGTTACCGCCGTGAAAGGGCGGTGTCTTAACCACTTGACCAACGGGCCGATGGCGGAGAAGGAGGGATTTGAACCCTCGCGCCGGTTACCCGACCTACACCCTTAGCAGGGGCGCCTCTTCAGCCTCTTGAGTACTTCCCCATAAAAAAATGGCTCCGAAGGCAGGACTCGAACCTGCGACAACCTGATTAACAGTCAGGTGCTACTACCAACTGAGCTACTTCGGA